>NZ_QNRR01000003.1:324515-649030 GCF_003315205.1 Roseimicrobium gellanilyticum
ACTGGAAACTTCCCGTGTGCATCTGCGCGAAGGCCTGCGCGTGATTCGGCAGGTCCGTGTGCATGGAGTTGATGATGCACAAATCATCTGCATGCTTCGCGAGATGTGGATATCTGTCTGTGATCCACAGGCCGGACTTCCCATGCTGGGTGAAGGGATGCGCGGGTCCGAGAAGTTTTGCTCCTGCAGAATCGCGCCCGAGTGTAGCGGATTTGCCACTGCCCTTGATGAGGTCAGGCTTGTAGTCGAACAGATCCACATGCGAGGGACCGCCGCGCATGGTGAGGAAGATGATGCGCTTCGCCCGCGCAGGGAAATGCGGCGCCTTCGAGACAAGAGCATCCCCACCTTTCGCTGCCGCCGTCTGTGCCAGCGCGGCGAATGCCAGATAGCCGATGCCCGAGGAGACGGTCATCAAGGCCTCGCGACGCGAAAACAAGCGGTGCGGAAAAGCGGAAGCAGTCGTTTGCATGGCAGTACGATTGGTGGAGTGAACTTGCTGACTAGTCGGCGTTGCGGAATTCTGCGGTGGCCAGCAGAGCCTGGCAGTAGCTGGCGAGCAGGGCGTCTTCAGCCGGAGCATCGGACGACGTTCCCGCCGTCTCGAAATAGTGCTTCGCGATTTCCATCTCCTTCGGGTCGGGCGCGCGGTTGAAGCAGAGGAGAAATGCCTCGCGAATGCGTGCCTCGGTTGCCTTCTGTGCCTTCGCGACCCGTGCAGCAAGAGCCGCGGCCTGTTCCTGAACGAAGGCGCCGTTGAGCAGGTACAACGCCTGTAGCGGCACATTCGTCACACTGCGGTCTCCGATCACCAGGCTGGGCTCAGCGGCATCGAACAACTCCATGGCATCCGGCAACGCATCACGCAGCACCGGAAGATATACGGAGCGTCGGCGAGAACCATCGAGGTCCTCAGGCACCTTTTTGTTGAAGCCGATGAGCGACACCGAGTGGTTATCGAGTTCCGCCACCAGCGACCCTGCACGCGGTGAAGGATCCAGGAGGCCTGACACGGACAGCATGGAGTCGCGGATCACTTCTGCATCCAGACGCCTCTTGCCGGCACGCCACAGCAGGCGGTTCTCCGGATCCTTGTGGAAACAATCGTCACGATACGTCGACGCCTGACGGTAGGTACGGGAGAGCGCAATCTCACGAATGAGCGCCTTCACCGACCAACCACCGTCCGTGAATTTCACTGCCAGCGAATCCAACAGCTCCTGGTGACTGGGGCGCTCACCGCTGAAGCCAAAATTGTCCGTGGTCTTCACGAGTCCCGCTCCCAGCAGGTGTCGCCACACACGATTCACCATCACCCGGGAAGTGAGTGGATGTTCCGGACTGGTGAGCCATCTGGCAAACTCCAGCCGCCCGCTCGATTTGCCATCAGGAACTGATACACCGCGCATCTCCATCACTTTGGGGAAGCCACGCCTGATGGTTTTGCCCGGGTGCGCGATCTCTCCACGCTCCAGCAGGGCCGCATCCTGGATCTTCTCCGCATCCTCCACGCCCATGCACAGCGGAAGAGCGCGTCCCTTTTCATCCATGGTGGCCAGCCGTCCCTCCAGACCACCGCTCTGCCAGTAGATGCGAATGGCATTGCCCAGCAGTTTGTTGAACTCACCACTGAGGTCCTTGCCCTCGAGGTTGGCCTTCATCACATAAGCCTCCTGGTCCTTGCCCTCTTTGGCGAGTTGGGCGAGGTCGGCCTTCAGCCTGGCCACCTCTTGAGGTGTGCCGGGTTTGTTTGGCACGAGCTGCCCGGGCAATTCCGGGAGACGAAGGAGCGTGCCGCCATTGTTGTTCTCGGAATCGATCCACGTGCCGTAGTGCGTCTTCGTGCTCTTGAAGACACCCGCGAGCGCGTAGTAGTCCTCCATGCTGAAGGGCTCCGTTTTGTGATCATGGCAGCGTGCGCAGGCCACGGAACTGGCCATGATGGCGCGGGTCACGGTGTCGAGCTGTTCGTCCGCGAGATCCGCGGCGAACTGCGCCTTGCTCATTTCATTCAACCCCTTCGCACCAAAGGCAAGAAAGCCGGTGGCCACCAGCAGTTGTGCCCGCGCAGCATCATCCTTTGCTGGCAGCAGATCACCTGCGATCTGCTCGGTGACGAACCGATCGAACGGCTTTCCTTCGTTCATCGCACGGATGACATAGTCGCGATATCGCCAGGCATGTGGAAAGGTGATGTTCGATTCACGCCCATTCGACTCCGCGAAGCGAGCGACGTCCAGCCAGTGCTTTCCCCATCGTTCGCCGAAGTGTGGACTGCCCAGCAAGCGGTCCACCGTTTCGCCCAACAGTTTCTCTCGCTCCTCACCACCTTTGTTCCATCTCTGTACGAAGAACTCTGTTTCCGCCGGAGTTGGAGGGAGACCGACAAGGTCGAAATGCAATCGACGCAGCAGCACTACGGGCTCGGCATCTGGCGAAGGCGTCATGCCTTCCGCCTCCAGCCTGGCCAGGACGAAGTGATCCAGGTCCCGAGTCGCCCAATCCGTGTCCTTTGTTTTTGGCGAGGGCGCCACGACGGGCTTTTGGTAGCTCCAGAATTTTCTCCCCTCCTCCACAGAGACGGGAGGCAGGGCAGCTGTTCTCGCCGCCGTCTCACGGGGATCATTCGCACCACTCTTGATCCAGGCTTCCAAATCCGCGATGACCCGGTCGCTGAGTTTCGGCTTTTTGGGTGGCATCTCCAGGTCGGGATCCGCATGCTTCACTGCGGTGAGCAGCAGACTCTTCGTGGGATCTCCCGGCACGACTGCAGGGCCGGTCTCACCTCCGCTGCGAATGCCGTGTTTCGTATCCAGCAGCAGCCCACCCTTGGATTTGCCAGTTTCTGTGGAGTGGCATTCGTAGCAGTGCTCCACCAACACGGGACGGATCTTCGATTCAAAGAAGGCGACTGAAGCAGCATCCTCCGCGCGCGTGTGCGAGGCCATGCCAGCCAACGAGACGAGGGGGAGCAGCAGGCGAGCAACCCTGCGAGGCGCGGAGGTGAGGTTGTTTCCGGAGCTCATGGGAGTCTGAAAAAATTCAGAAATTGGCCAAACGAACTATCGTTTTCGGCAGTTGATTGATTTTCAGGGGGAATGGCGGCGAGATTCATGATGAGAGCTTCGGGGAATGGCCGCAAAAGAACGCAAAGGACGCAGGAGGGTTGGGCGCCAGGCAGGGTGACGGAATGTGGTGAGCTTACCCAGATTTTATACCCATACAATTGTTGAATAAATAGTCAGGTTAACTGTGAGCTCGTTGGAGGAAGGGTAATTGTCCGATGGATATTTCGGACAGCGTTCATGGAGACTTCTCCGCAGGCTGTTCTTTCTTCTTCTCCTCCAGCCATCTGGCGGTGGCTGATGAAGGCCAGGAGTCGCTGATGCAGCGCACGCCTTCACCTTGTTTCCAGAGCATCCACTTCGGCGCACCGTCTTTCAAGGCGGCAAAGGTGAGCTCGGTGGAGGACTTCCACGCCGGCATGGTGCGGCACTGCCAGCTGGCGTGCACTGGGGAGATGATCTCCGTCTTGCCACTATCGATTTCCACCACGGCCACGGCATCCGTATCGCTCTCCACCACGGCCAGCTTCTTTCCGTCCGGTGAGGCAGTGAACCAGCCAAGATTCGCAGGCAGGTCCCCCGGAGCCGTAGGCACCGGTGTGAGGGTCTTGCCATCCGCAGTGACGGTGAAGAGCTGCAGCGCCACTTCCAGTCCCTCGCCTTTTGCCGGAAAGGTCACCGGCTGGCTGGCGAAGAGCACCCGGCCATCCGGCAGGGCAATCACACGCGGAGAGGTGGGCATCAGCGTCAGGGCGAGGGTCACCGGGCCTTTCAGGTCATCGGGGTGGGCCACGTCTCCCTCGCTCCGTTTCCTCAGCGTGCCGTCCGCTTTCAGGACCTCCAGCCGGTGGATGCGCTGGAGATTGCTGTCCTTGCCCATCACCGGAGCTGAATACACCAGCGAATGCCCATCCGTGGTCCAGTCGAAGGCAGCACTGATCTGGTGCGCAGCCTCCAACCTCGCGCTTCCGTCCAGCATGGCCACCTCCAGCTTTGCCGCATCCTCCTCCTCCATCGCATGCAGGAACGCCACGGCCTTCGCTGTGGGTGAGATCTTGGGGAAGACAAGCGCACGGAGGCTACGGGCGAGTGGACGGGGTTCACCATCCAGCTTTCCGTCCTTCATCTTCACCAGACAGATTTCCTGCACGGGGAATACCATCTCTTCTTCACGCAGGTGCTCGATCGTCGCTTCACCCTTGGGAGTCTTGCGCAGTTCAGCTTCGAGCGTCTCTCGTTGCGTGGTGTAGGCGAGGTAGAAGGCAGCGCCCAGCAGCACCCTGTTTTTCACAGGCAACCAATCGTCCACATCACCAGTGTTCTCAGTCTTCTGGTCATGCGCCGCATTCCAAGCAGTGATGAGCAAGGGGATACCCCTGGCGAGCCGCTCCACCTCGGCCGCTTCCCCGGGGGGGATCACGACCTTCGCATCCTCCCATTTCGAGAAGGCGAGAACGCGATTCACCACAAAGCCGCTGCCGTCTGGAAGCCAGCTCGCACGGCTGGCAAGTTCCCCCTCGTTCCCGAGCTTGATATCAAGCTTCACCGGCGCAGCGCCATCTGCCCCGGCCAGGTAGAGCCCGTCTTCAAGTTGCATCAGGGCGTGGCTGCCATCTGGCGACCACCAGAAGCGCTCCTCGGGGAGGCATCCCGCGAGGGCCAGCACCACCAGGGCACTGAGTGCCGTGAAAAGTTTTTTCATGGAATGGAAAAGTTACGTTGTTAGTTCCTCACCCGAACTGCGCGCAGTTCACCGCTGTCTGGATCAGGTGCGAGGCGGTAGCTGGCCCACGGGCTGTCCGACCGCGGGGTCTGCGGCACCACATTCACCGAGGCGACGGTTGGCGTTGGAGGAGAAAGTGGCTGTGTCCGCCCTGCAAAGAAGCCGGTGGCGCCACTCGCCCCCAGCAGCACCACGATGGCTGCTGCTTTCGCCAGCACCGCAGGGGTGAACCATCCCTTCTTCACGATGGGAGAGGCAGGGGCGTTCTTCTTCTCACCACCTCCCATCTGCACGAGTTCCGGATGTTCCAGCACGGTCTGCTCGGTGATGGCGAGAGCGCCCAGGATGCGATTCGCTTCGGCCTGTGCTTCGGGATTCTGCGCGAGGTGTACGGCCAGCAGTTCGGTGGCCTCCGGGCTGAGTTCTCCGAAGTGCCGGTCGATGATCAAGGCATGGAGGGATTGTGCATTCATAAGCTGAAGAGAAAAGGGAAGGAAAGGTTCAAGGGTTGGTTTCCAGCCGCTCGCGCACGGCGGCCACGGCGTTGTGCAGGCGGGAGCGGACGGTGCCCACCGGGATGCCCAGGGCCTCCGCGATTTCCGCGTAGGAAAGGCCCTGGGAAAAGCGCAGCTCCAGCACCTCGCGCTGCAGCGGTGCCAGGGCAGCGATGGTCTCACGCGCAGCGTCCACGCGGTCATCTTTCACCGTCACTGGCGTGCGCGCGTCGGCGACAGCTGCCACGGTATCAAAGGGCACCACGACTTCGCGCGACTTCCGCTCCCAGGCCGCCTGGCTCAGGTGTCGCGCGATGCCAAAGAGGTAGCCCCGGGCACACTTGAGCTGCCGCCCCTCCTTCAGGCCGCGGGCCATCTGGAGGAAGGTTTCCTGCACCAGGTCCTGCACGATCGCACTCACGCCATGCCGCCGGGTGAAGTAGCGGGCAAGGTCTCCCGCGCTCTCGGCAAAGAGGCGCTCCAGAAGGGGCGGTTGGTCGGTGGTGTCCACGGTCGGCAGCAGGGTGAGCGGTCAGGCGCCGGGGCATTCCATTACGCTCACTTCTCCGTGTCCGCGCCAAGGGAAAAGGTTCAGAGGGTTTTGAGTTTTTTGGATGGTCATGGAGGGTAACCAAGTTGTCCTGGGGAGCGGGTTGGTGTGGCCGTTCCGTACGGGGGCGAGGCAGTGTACGTGGGATTCAACGCAGAGACACGGAGACGCAGAGGAACTTCGGAGACGGAGAATGAGTGCGCGGCTGATCGCGGAGGGAGTGGCGGGACGGGTGTCGCCTGCTCTGTCCGTCACACTCACAAAGGTCCTGACATCCATCCTGCAAGACACGGCGGCTTCGACACCGGCTGTCTTGCAAAACCTCCCAAGCAAAACAAGCGACCTATCATGAGCTTTCTGACCAAACTCTTCGGCAAGAAACCGGACCCGACGGCCGAGTTCCCCGTTCCTCCCAAGCCTGTGAAACTAGTCTGGGATACCTCCACGGGTTCACTAAATGGCATTCCCCTGGGTGCACCCGTGTCTGCACTGGAGCCGCTTGGTCCCTGTCCGGACATCCGCTACATCAGCAACAGCACGACCTACTTTGCCTATCCGCATCTGGGTCTGTTGATGGAGTTCACCCAATGTGGACTTGAGTTCATCACCCTCTCGATTTCTGAGCACGAGTTCAATCCGGTGGGCGAATCGAGTGCCAACGCTGAAGTCGTCATCCATCCTGCGGGAGAACTCCTTACTCCAAACATGGATCCGGACACTCTGACCCACCTCCTGGGAGAATTTGACCTGATGGACAAGGATGAAGACGAAGTCACTGGCAACTTTTGCATCGGCGACCTCGTGCATGAGGCCACCTTTGTCGAAGGGGCGCGGCTGGTGAGCGTGGTCATCTACCGCGACGAGTAGCCCCTGCTTCACGCTACGCGGCATGGATCTGCTCTGCCACGCGATTCGCGGAGCGGGTGGCAGCATCCATGCCCCAGGGCAGATTGTCATAGGCCGCACCGGCAAAATGAATCGGCCCCACCGGCTCGATGAGATGCGGCCATAACTTTGCCAACTGCCCCAGGGGGAAGGCCTGCCGTTCGCAGCCGAAGCACGTGGGCTCCTCCTTCCACCACTCATGGACAATGCATCGCTCGATGGTGTCCTTGTTCTTACCCGGATAGAATTTGCGGAACGCCGCGATGGTTTCTTCCGGAGTCTGTGAAGGCATGCCACTCCCCATGAGTACGCAGGATTCGCCCGGCACATCGTCCGCCGTTTCATAGACCAGGGACATGCGCGAGTCGCCTGTTTCGAGGTTGATGCTGGGCACATCTCCCTTCCAGAAGGCCGTCTTCGTCTGCAACAACACGCGCGACTGCATCCCCATCACCGTCTTCTGCAAGGCAAACGCCTTCGCTTCCGGCCAGTCCGGCGTGACCTTGACGCCTGCGAGCAGAATGGGCGGAATGCAGAGGACCAGCGCATCCGCCTGAAGCTGCTGAGGCTTGTCTCTTTCGGTGAAATGCACCGTGACGGAACTGACCGTGTGCTCAATGGCAGTGATCGGACAATGGCGCCGGATGCGATCGCCAAGCTTCGCGGCAAAGGTATCGGGCAGCACCTGATTTCCTCCCTTGAGATGGAAGACCTCCCGCTTGAAGCCGGGGAGACCACGCAGCTTCACGATCGCGGACTGCCAGAGACGAAACAACGCGGAGGTGTCGCTGCTTAGGGGAGGCTTCTCGGGAGTGGCGACTCGTCCTCCGCCAGCAAAGCGCATCGCAGCCGCTGATGCACCTGCCTCGGCAAAAAGTTCACCGATGAGCGAATAGTCCAGTTCGTCAAGACCGACGCCGAAGGGCTGGTATTCATCTTTGAACTTCGCGAGATATGGTTCGAGGAACAGCTTGCTGAGCTCCGTCCAACCATGCTCGATGATGTAGTCCACTTCACGGGGAGCGAAGCCAAAGGTGCGCAACACCACAGGCTCTTGAAGCTGCGCCTCGGTGTACCATAACCCATCGATCTTCCGGTACATGTTCTGCCTCCGGTTCCAGGGCAGATAGTCGAGGTTGAACTTCTCCACATACTTCCAGTACTGGGTGTAGCCGGGCTTCGTGAAATGCTCCGCGCCCACGTCGGCATAAAGCCCGTCAGGCAGCGGATCGCGGATGGTCTTCACATGCCCGCCGATGCGTCTCGATGCCTCCAGCACCGTCACTTCATGACCTCGCTCCATCAGTTCATAGGCGCAGCATAGACCTGCGATGCCGCCGCCGGCCACGATGACCTTCTTGCGGGCCTTCACTGCTGGTGGCTGCTGCTGAGCATGAATATTGCCCATCAACGTGGCTCCGGTCAGACCGGCCGCGATTCGGTGGAAGTGACGGCGACGCATAGGAGCGTGGAGTGATCGGTGAACCTTCTTGCAGTCAGGAGGGCCGGGGCATGGGGCGTTCTCACGTTACCGTGAAAGAATGCTGCCATGATCAGCCTTTGGACTTCAACCGCGATCGGATGCCCATCCTTTCGGAGAACTTTTCCACCATCGCTCCATGGTCATGAAAACCAATGCTCCTGCTCTGATTTTCCAAAATGGAACCGCAGTCCTGCCGGATCGGCTGGTGCCAGATGCGGTGGTCATCTGTGAGAAGGGTCGCATCGCGGCGGTAGGACCTGCGAAGAGGACACGGGTGCCGCGCGGAGCGCATGTCATCGATGCACGTGGCGGATACATTTCGCCCGGCTTCGTGGAGATGCATGTGCATGGTGGCGATGGGGCAGACTACATGGATGGAACTGCCGAAGCCGTGCGTGTGGCCAATCGCGCGCACACGCGGCATGGAACGACTTCCATTTTCCCCACCACGACCACGGGTTCACCGGCACAGCTCGATGCGATGCTGAATGCCTGCATCGCAGTGCGGAAGGAGTGGAGCATCGCGGATGGCGCACGGCTGCCGGGTGTGCATTTCTATGGTCCGTACTTTGCCGAGGACAAGGTGGGGGCGCACTCTGCGAAGGGAAGACGCAATCCGGTGGTGGAGGAATACACGGAGTACTTCCAACGGGGGATTATCAAGATCGCCACCTGTGCAGCGGAGCTGCCGGGTGCAGAGGCATTCTACAAGACTGCGAAGAAGAGCGGCTGCCTCGTCACCTGCGGTCATTCGAATTCCAGCTGGACCGAAATGGAGCGAGCCTTCCGCTGCGGCATGCGTCATGTGGATCACTTCTGGTGCGCCATGAGTTCGGTGGCTTCACTACGTGCCCGCTTGGGTACGCCCATGCAGGCGAGCATGGAGGAGTTCGTGCTGATGCATCGTGAGATGAGCACGGAAGTCATCGCGGATGGGCATCATCTCGCGCCGGCGCTTTTGCGTTTCGCGTATGTGATGAAAGGTGCGGACCGTCTCTGCCTGGTCACGGACTCCAATCGTGCGCTCGACATGCCGCCCGGAGAATACCGCATTGGGCCGGAAGATGGTACGATGTTCATCAGCGATGGTTTTGTGGGACGTATGCCCGGTGGTCCGCTGGCCAGTTCCATCATGGGGATGGATCACATGGTGCGTGTGATGGCGCGCGATACCAAGGCACCGGTGCATGATGTGATCCGCATGGCCTCGCTCACGCCTGCAGAACGGGCTGGCGTGGCGAAGAAGGTCGGCAGCCTGGAGAAGGGCAAGCTCGCCGATGTGCTGGTGCTGGATCGGAAGCTGGGGGTGAAGCGGGTGTTTATTGGTGGGGAGGAGTTTTCGGTGAAGAGGCGGGGATGAGACTGGTCTACTACAGCGCGATGACAAACGGAGCTCGCCCCTGAGGGGTCTCTCGGAGAGGTTGCCAAGATATGCAAAGCATCGCCGTTTGTTGCAACGACTCCGCGACCCCTTCAGGGTCGAATGATATTTTGTATCATACCCAAGGTGTCGGTCGCCAAGGCTCCCTAACACTGGGCTGGGCTCCTGCGCCCTTTCAGGGCGCGGCTGCGGGCACTCATGCAGTCCACCAAGCATGCTGCCTGGTCAGTTGTCATGTAGAATTCAATGAGCATGTCCCGCTCGCTGTGATCGCGCAATTCACGCCACGCAACATGAGGAAGCCTCGTGCGGGATTTGAGCCATGACCGTTGATTCGAGATGTGTGACGGTGAAATTTTGTATGACGGCACGTATGGTTGGATTGTTCACCACTTCACGCCATGACTGATCCAACTGAGTACTCCTCTGACGATGGTGAGAGAGAAGCATCGCAAGAACAGGAGATGTCACAGTCCTTGGAGGAGATAGCCACGCTTGCAAGCATTCGCCGCGGTCTTGAGGATATGAGACAAAACCGGACCGTAGCCACTCAGGTGGTGCATGACAAGCTGCGGCTGGGTTGAAGTTCGGAAGCTGGATTCCAGCAACGTTATCAAGGACATCAGGGCTGGATCCCTCCGTTCAAAGCGGTGTCGCGCCTTAGCGCTTGCCACCGCACTCCAAGACGCAAAGCGAACTGGAGATATGGGCAGGTATACATTGCGCCATCTCGCCGCTAAAATCATTCACGGTTTCTTATCCTGACTCATATGTCCGAAGCGAGATGGACACTGCCTGAACCGTATTGTCGGTTTCCACTTGCCATCACCATACCGATTCCGCTACCACTTCCCTCATGACACTGACCTGCCGCTTTCTTCTTCTCGGTTTTTGTTTGTCGATTGCTTCCACCGCCTTCTCCGCGGAGAAGCACAAGGTGCTCATTGTGGATGGGCAGAACAATCACAAGTGGGACATCACCACGCCGGTGCTGAAGGATGCGCTGGAGAGTAGCGGTGTTTTCACGGTTGATGTGAGCACCTCGCCACCCAAAGGTTCACCGAAGGAAGCGTGGAATGCCTGGAAGCCGAAATTTTCCGACTATGCGGCGGTGGTGAGCAACTACAACGGCGAGCTGTGGCCGGAGGCAGTGCGCAAGGACTTCGAGGCGTATGTCTCCAGCGGCGGTGGCTTTGTCTGTGTGCACGCGGCGAACAACTCCTTCCCCGAGTGGCCGGAGTACAACAAGATGATCGGCGTGGGTGGCTGGGGCGGTCGTGATGAAAAGTCCGGTCCCCGTCTGCTCGTGAAAGACGGTAAACTCATGCGCGACACCTCCGCCGGCAAAGGTGGGTCGCATGGACCACAGCATGGCTTCGTGGTCACCCATGTGAACACCGAGCACCCCATCACGAAGGGACTGCCCACCCAATGGATGCAAACCCAGGACGAGCTCTACAACAGCCTGCGCGGTCCTGCCGAGAACCTGGAGGTGCTGGCCACGGCTGTCTCTGAGCAGACCAATGATGCGGAGCCCATGCTCATGACCCTGACTTATGGCAAAGGGAGAGTCTTCCACACGCCGCTGGGCCATGCGGACTACTCCATGCTGAACCGGGGGTTCTACACCATCCTGCAGCGCGGCACCGAGTGGGCCATCACGGGCAAGGTCGTGCAGACTGCCAAGGTCCCGGCCGACTTCCCCACAGCGGACAAGGCTTCCGTGGTCACTCTGGAGGGCTACCCCAAGCAGCAGCCTCCGGCACCGAAGCAAAAGTAGAAGGCTTTTCCAGAAGCCTCGGCGGCGTGAGACACTTTCCGGGGGCTGTCTCTGGCGCGTCACAGGAATTCACTGTGTGTGAATCACTTACGCTGCGCGGATGGCAACACCGTGGGGACTCTTGGACGTGAAAAGGCTTCTGGAGAAGCCTTCTACTTTCACTTAGCCTCCTAGGCTTGCGGCCCCTTCAATTCTCGCCAGAATCAGAGGTTTCAGTACCCCTTTCCCTCCCCCTTCCTCATGCAGCTCCGTTCGTTCCAAGGTCTCGTCCCCACCCCTGAAAAAGCCGCCGATGTCGCCGCCGTGCCCTATGACGTGGTGAACCGCGCCGAATCCAAGGCCCTGGCCGCCAACAACCCGGTCAACCTGCTGCACGTGGACCGCGCGGAAATCGACCTTCCGGACAGCGTGGGCGACTACGACCCACAGGTCTACCTGAAGGCGCTGGAGAACTTCAAGAAGCTCCAGACGGATGGCGTTCTCGTCCGTGAAGCTGGCCCCTGCATGTATCTCTACCGCCAGGTGATGGGTGAGCATGCCCAGACCGGTCTCGTCGCCGTCTGCCACATCGAGGACTACGAGAACGACATCATCCGCAAGCACGAGAAGACCCGCAAGGTGAAGGAGGATGACCGCACCAAGCTGGTGGATACCCTCAGTGCGAACACCGGCCCCATCTTCCTGACGTACCGCGACCAAGCGCAGATCTCCGCGATTACCAAGGAGCACGAGAAGGAAGACAAGCCCATCTATGACATCACCGCTCCGGATGGCATCCGTCACCTGCTGTGGCGCCTGCCCATCGAAACCTGCGAGGAGCTGACGAGGCTCTTCGACAAGAAGGTGCCCCTCTCCTATGTGGCGGATGGTCACCACCGCAGCGCCAGTGCCGCCCGTGTGGGCAAGGAGCGCCGCGAGAAGAATCCCGATCACACCGGCCAGGAGGACTACAACTGGTTCCTCAGCGTGCTCTTCCCCGCCAGCGAGCTGAAGATTCTCCCCTACAACCGTGCGGTGAAGGATCTCAACGGCCACACTCTGGAAGGCTTCCTGCACGTGGTGGGTGCCATCTTCTCCGTGGACCCTAATGGGAAGAAAATCCCTGACCACCCCGGCCAGGCCTGCATGTACTACGGTGGCGTGTGGCACACCCTTGATTGGAAGCCCCTGGAAAACGCCTCTCCCGTGGAAGCGCTCGACGTGAGCATCCTGCAGAGCCGCCTCCTCGCCCCGGTGCTTGGCATCGACGATCCGCGCACCAGTGAGAAGATCGACTTCATCGGCGGCATTCGCGGCACTGCGGAACTGGAGAAGCTGGTGGACAGCGGCTCGCACAAGGTCGCCTTCAGCATGTACCCCACCACGGTGGACCAGCTCATGGCCATCGCGGACGCGGGTGAGATCATGCCGCCAAAGAGCACGTGGTTCGAGCCGAAGCTGCGCTCCGGCCTCTTCATCCACACCCTGGATTAATGGAGCGATCGTGCCAGCACGAGTGAATTGAGATGAGCTCCGCCGGTCCGCCCTCCCTGCCCTCCGTGCACCGCCGCGTGGCGATCACGGCGCAGGGTGGCACACGCTGTGCGACAGGCGCCCGCGCCCTCCACTGATGTTATCCATCTCCGCCATCGGCTTTGCCCTTGTGGTGCTGCACGACTCCCCCGTGCAGCCCAGCATCAACTGGCCGTTGGTGATTCCCATGCTGGTGGCGTACGTCGCACTGCTGGCGCTGGCGGCCGTTCTTTCGGCGCTGGAGATGTCGCTCTTCGCCCTGCGGGAGCGGGGTGTGGCGGCGCTGCCCACCACGATGCCGAAGGAGAAGGAGCACCTGCGTGAAATTCTGCGAGATCCCACTGCCTTGCTTCCGGAGGCGCTGCTGCTTGGCTGCCTGGCAAACCTCGTCCTCGCCACCATCTGCCTCTGGTTCGCCGTAGAGCCGCTGCAGCAGCTTGGATGGAATCCATGGATCAGCGCTCCCATTTTGCTGGGAGCAAGTCTCCTTGCCGCCGAGTTGCTGCCCAATGCACTGGCCATCCGCTCTCCGGAGAAGGTTCTGCTGCGGACACTTCCCTGGTTCCGCGGCATCCGCTGGATCCTGGTGCCACTCTGCGCGCCGCTCCGCATCTGGACTGAGGCCGCTGTCCGCTTCTTCACGCCGAAGAAAATGAAGCCACGGCAGAATCTTGACGCGGAAGAAATCGTCACGCTCATCGACATGCGTCATGAGCAGGATGCCATCACCGGCGATGAGGCCACGCTGCTGAAGTCCATGGTGGGCCTGCACCAGCTCGCGGCCAAGGACGCCATGACCCCGCGGGTGGACCTTCCCCTGATGCCGCACGATGCCGAGGATGATGAGGCCTCGAATATGCTGGAGACCACGAGGCATCAATTCGTCGCGGTCTTTGATGCGAAACGCGATGCCATTGCGTACGTCGTGCCCGTGCAGCAGTGGAAGCTCTCAGGGCGCCCGCACTGGAGCACCCTGACTCAGGTACCCGAGTTTGTGCCCGAATCGCTGCCCTTGCTCGAGGCCATGCGCGAGCATCTGAAAGATGACGCTACCGCCGTGGTGGTGGTGGATGAATATGGCGGCTTCGAAGGCCTGCTCACGAGGGCAAATGTGGTGGAGCAAATCCTCGCGAAGGTCGCGCCTGCACCCACGTCATCCGCAGGTCTGCAATCCATCGGCCCGGATCGCTATCTCGTTTCGGGCACCACCCGCCTGGATGAGTTGGAGCGCGAGCTGGAACTCGAGTTCAATGCAGAGGGTGTGGATACCATCGGTGGGTTGGTGCTCAATGCGTTTGGCTATCCACCCAAGCCCGGTGAGCACATCACGGTGGCAGGCGTGCACATCAAGGTGAAGCGCACTGCTCGCGCACGCATCCAGCAACTGGAACTGCACGTGCTCGAAACCACCGGTGAAGAGGAGGCCGAGTCGCCATGATCTGGGTCCTCCTGCCACTCTGCCTTATTCTGGCATTCATCCTGTCCGGCATGGAGAGCGCCCTGCTCACCGTGAGTCGCGTCCGCGCCCGCCACGCCGCGGATGAAGGGGACAAACTCGCTGCGCGCCTCGCGGGCCTGCTGGAAAAGCGCAATGAAATCCTGCACACCGTGACCGTGCTGAATCGCGCCATGGGCCTCGGTGCTTTCGCGATGGTCGCGGTGGGTCTGGTGCATCTCCTGGGACCTTGGGGCTGGGCAGCTGCACTCTTGCTTGGTTTGCCGGTGTTTCTGATCGGACTCGAGCTCGTGCCGAAGGTGCTCTTCCGCCGTTATCCCTTCCGCCTCTTGCGCAGCTTCGCACCGATGCTGTGCTACATCCATCGCGCCTCGACACCTACGCTCTGGCTTGCGCGACTCATCACGCCGAAGCAACTCACCTCACCCACGCATGTGGAGAGCGTGGGACTCTCCTCACTGGCGAAGACGGTCGCCGGGCTGGGTGTACTGCCAGAGCAAACCTGCAAGCTGCTTCACGGCCTCGCAGAATTTCACCCCATGCAGGCACGCAATGTCATGACGCATCTCAAGAAGTTGAGTGCCCTGCCTCCGGATTTGCCCCTGACAAGTGTCGTTGCCCTCTCCAAGGAAGCGCCCCTCCTGTGGCGAGCGGTGATGACGAGTGACGGCACGCTGAAAGGCTGGCTGGACATGACGGCTCTCCCAGCCTCGCCTTCACGGGATCGGCTCGTGCGTCAGTTCATGCGCCCGCTGCTGCAAATTCGTGAGACGGATTCCGCACTCCGCTGCTTGCAGGCACTGAGGAAACGAGGCGAGCCTGTCGCCGCAGTGTTGGATGGCTCTGGTGAAACCGTGGGTGTGATCACGCAAAAAGGGCTGGTGCAGGCCCTGCTCGCGCAGAATGGGAAGAACGGGCACGGCGCGGTGAAGTAATGGTGCTCCTACATGGTGGTCCGCCCACTCCGTGTGCGGTCAGAGTGTTGCATGTCTCCGGATGAGATTTGAGCCTGGAACGTGGTTCGTGCGCGCTGGGAATTTTGTGGGTGAAGGCGATTGTTTCACCCTCTGACCGCACACGGAGTGGGCGGACCACCCTCGGTCAACTCCCCTGCCACGCCTTCCAGAAGGCTTCTGTCTGCAACATATCTGGTCGTACCTCCCAAATGGCGGCGCCTTCGTCCGCATCATCATGCAACTGGTCAGGCACCGTGATGAGCCTGTAGTCCATGCTCCACATGCGGGCCCAGGGCTCGAAGCTCAGGCCGTGCGGGTTTTCCATCACGCGTCGCGTGCCTTCATCCGCATCCTTCAGCCATGCCACGCGTGAGAAGATTTTCCCGCCGCCGTTGTTGATCACTACCAGCCGCCGCTTGCCGGCTTTCAACTGCGGCAGGATCCAAGGTGCGCCGAGGTCATAGACCGCACTGAGATCTCCCACAATGAGCCATGATTCCTGTGACTGCGCGGAGAGTCCGAGCCAGGTGGAGACAAGGCCATCAATGCCATTGGCGCCACGGTTCGCGAAGAATGCCGCACCCGTTGGAGGAGGCTCTGACGCGAGATTCCACTCGCGGATGGGCAGGCTGTTCCCCAGCATGACCATGCTGCCTTCACCCATGACTCGTGAAAGGTGCCCCATCCATGCAGGCTCAGAGAGCGGGTTCGCTTCCAGCGCCCGCTCGAGTCGCTCCGCGTCCGTGTTCACCGGCATCGCAGAGGCGACCATAGGCACATGAAAGTCCGGATGCCGCAGCACATCCCATGAGCAGGTCACCACCCCCTCTGTCCTGGAGAGCCCACGAAAAGGAGCGCGCGAAATATTGAGCACAGGAATGTCCTCGCGCGCATCGAGATCACGCCACCATCTCCACGATGGCACGCTTCCCAGACGCACTACGCGCTTCGCATCGAACGCGCGCATCACAGACTCCCCGCCGGTCAACAGCTGGGACTTCAATTGGTCATCCCCAAGCAGATTGGATGTGGCCTCCGCCATCACGGGCACTCCCACTTTCAGCAGGAACTGCCGTGCCGCAGGAACATCCGCAGGATGCAATCCACCCACGAGCGCGAGCATGGGCCCCTTGGCACTCCAGAATTTGCTGATGCCCACCTTGTCCCACTCGAGAGCCGGATGCGGGGTCGGTTTCCGAGCCGGCAGGTCGCGATGCTCCGCTTCAAAGCAGGCGAAGCCCTCCTCCAGGCAGATGTTGAAATGCTGGGGACCGCTGCCTCCGGTGGCTCGTCCGACCGTGGCGTGATACTCCGCATCCCGGTATTCCATTTCCACGTCCCGCACGACGTAGTTTCCGAAGAAGCCCATCTGCTCCACCGCCTGTGGAGCACCGCTGCCGCGATAACGCGAAGGACGATCGGCGGTGATGGCGATGAGCGGCAGCGCCTGATAGTGCGCCTCCATGATGGCAGGAAAGAGCTCTGCCACTGCGGTGCCCGATGTCGTGACCACCGCCACAGGACGCCGCGAATGCATCACACGACCCAGCGCAAAGAAGGCCGCACTGCGCTCCTCCACGAAATGATACACCACGGAACGACGTGCGAGCAGCAGATGCAGCAGTTGCGCATTGCGCGCACCCGCTGCCACGCAGAACTCCCGCACGCCCATGACATCCAGTTCATTGAGCAACGCAGAAATCAATTCCACATTCCGCTGCACTGCGGTGTGCTCAGGAGAACCGTTGGAGTCTGCCATGACTAGACGCCAAAAAGTTTTGCCACAGATTCCCGTTTGAGCCGGAGCTCGCGCCACTCGTGATCAAAGGCACTGCCACCCACGATGCCACAGCCGCTGGGCAGGAACATGGTCGCCTCATTCCATGCGAGGCCACGGATGCTCACCACGCAGTGGAAGGCATCATCCACCTTCAATCCAAACGGTGCGCCAAAGAATGCAGGCGTCTTCAGCTGCCGGCGATACTCCGCCAGTTTCTCACGGCCAGACTCATCACGCGGCAGGCAACCCACCGCTGGAGTGGGATGGAGCCTTGCGATGAGGTCGTTGATATCCGCGGAGTTCTGAAGCTGCACGGAAATGTCCGTGCGGAAATGCGTGAGACCGGCGGGGTGGCTTACTTCGCGGGCGCCACGGCTCACCTGTCCAAACTCCTTGAGCGCTTCCTCAATGAAACCTGCCACGAGTTCGTGCTCCTCAATCTCCTTCACGTCCGCCGCGAAGCTCTCCTCGCGGTTGGGCTTCGCCGTTCCAGCGAGAGCCATGGTGCGTAGCGTGCTGCCCTCGATCTGCATGAGGAGTTCCGGCGTGGCGCCGAGGAAACCCTGGTTTCCCTGCACACGCGCATACCCCCACAATCCGTCCGGCGCCTCCAGCACACGGCACAGCAGCACACGCGGGTCGCCGGATTGCAATTCGCCTTCTTCGGTGAGCACCGGCACGAGTTTGCGGAGCTTGTGCGCGAGCACATCCTTGCGGATACGGCGGAAGGCCATCTTGAACCACTCCGTGGCTGGCTTCTGCCAGCGCACCTTGGGCGCAGCCGCATCGTTCAGTGCTTCATTTTGGGCTAGGGCAGCCCACAGATCTTCCCTGGATTTCACCGGGGTTAGCCGTGCAGGTATCTTCCAGGGCCTGGCGTCGGACAGTGTGAAGTCATTCACATAGAACGCAGTGCCGCCCGGAGGTGCCGCCGCTTCCGCAAACGGTCCCTCCCCCACCCATGCCCGTCCGTCGGGAAGCCTGAAAAGCGCGAGGTCCATCATGAATCAAAATTGGACCGGCATCTTGGCGCGGGATACGACAATGTGCAACGCATGCCTGATGTGGCTGAAAAGGAGAGGGATGGGCATTTTTTTCGGATTGTCGCAGCCGCCACTGTTTGCTAGATAAGAAGAATGCCGTCCGCCCCTGTGGAACTCCGGTCGCTGCTCCGGCTGCTGGATGATGATACGCCTGTCGTCCGCGACGCGGTACGTCAGAAGCTGGCTGCGCTGCGCCACGAACTCCCGGAGCATTTCCTCGCTCTGGGCGAGCCTCTGGATGACGAGCAGCAGCGTCTCATCAGCGAAATCCTCGCCCCCGTGTGCCGCGAAGAGCTGGAATCTGCCTGGATGTCCTGGAAGTGGCTCTCCTCCCCGGAAGCCCAACTGGAAGAGGCTCTCGGCCAGCTTTCTGCCTTCCTGAGCGGCTGGCAAACAAAGGCCGAGGAGCTGCCCCACCAGCTTGATGCGGTCGCGGAGCGGGCCATGCGCGAGGGCGGGACCTATGATCCCCACCGGCTCGCAGACTTCCTTTTCGGTGGTCGCGGGGACGACGCCCGCCTGCGCGGAAATACGAAGGACTACTATGCCGCCCACAACAGCAACCTCCTCTGGGTGCTGGCCAACGGGCAGGGCAATCCTATTTCCCTGAGCTGCATCTACATCTTGGTGGGCCGCCGCCTTGGCATGCGCATCGAGGGCTGCAACTTCCCCGGTCACTTCCTCGCGCGTGTGCGCCACGAGAGCAAGGTATGGCTGGTCGATTGCTTCAATCGCGGTCGCTTCATGCTGTCCGAGGACGTGGCCAAGCATCACCCCGCCGCCAATCCTTCGATGGAAGACGTGGTCCGCGACCCTGCCCCGGTGGAAGCCATCATCGCCCGGGTACTGCGAAATCTGGACGAGGCTTTTGAGCGCGAAAGCAACCTGCCGCAACGCCACGTGATACGGCGGCTGATGCTGAAGTTGATGGAGGCGTGAGGTGGCCTCAGCAGATGTGAGCGCCCTGGGTATTCACGTAGACGGAATACACGGACTGGCTCGCGGTGATAAAGAGTCGATTCCGGCGGGGGCCGCCGAAGCAAAGATTGCTGCCGGTTTCGGGGAGTCGAATTTGACCGATAGGCTTTCCTTCGGGGGAGAATATCACGACACCGTCATACTTGTCGCCAACCCAGCCAGTGCTGGCCCAAACGTTACCATCGACATCGCAACGCACGCCGTCAGAGCCTCCCTTGCCCTTGGTCACAAAGTCCGACAGAGGACTGAGCATCCCATAGCGCCTTTCATAGTCTTGTTCCGCGGTCTTCATGCCTTGCTCCTTGTCGAGGAGCTCCCGCGGCCATGTGTCTCGTGAGGGTACGGCGCGACGACCGGGCCCAGTGGCCGGAAACAGTTGCGTGGAAGCTTCGCGATACACCTCTTTTGCTTTTATGGCAGCCTCTCGAAGCGTCGACGTTTCTTTGTCGACATCGAGATTCATCACCGCAAACACCTTCCGGTTCGCCAGCTTCTTTCCATCCACGACGTCGTACACAAGGATGTTCTTCGGCGAGCCGGTGTCCACGAGGTAGAGCTTCTTGTAGTCGGGTGAGAAGCAGAGGCCATTCGGCTTCACGACTTCATCGGTGACCTTCTCGATCTTTCCTGCGGGATCGATGCGATACACCGCTTCCTTCAGTTCCAGCTCTCCCTTGTAGCCCTCGTAGTTTCCCATGCTGCCGTAGCCGGGATCGGTGAACCAGATGCCGCCGTCGGGATGCACCACGGCGTCGTTGGGAGCATTCAGGGGCTTGCCGTCAAACTTGTCCGCCAGCACCGTAATCTTGCCATCGCGATCGTAGCGGGCCACGCGACGCGTACCGTGCTCGCAGGAGATCTGGCGGCCTTCGTAGTCAAAGGTGTTGCCGTTGCTGTAGTTGGAGGGATTGCGGAAGGTGCTGACATGCCCGTCTTCATTCAGCCAGCGCATCTGCACGTTGTTGGGAATGTCACTCCACATCAGGTAGTTTCCATGCGTGCTCCACGCGGGTCCCTCCGCCCACAGGCAACCCGTGTGCAGGCGCTGAATCGGCGCATTCCCCTGGATGTATTTTCCGAAGGAGGGGTCCAGCGCAAGCACATCCGGATCCGGGTACCGCGAGGGCTGGGCATTCGGACCATAGTCACGTCCCAAAACGGCTCCGGCAGCAGCAGTGGCAAAGGTGGTGAGGAAAGTGCGGCGGGTGTTCATACTTAGAAAGCGTTTCGGAACTGAGTTTTTCGAAGGGCAGGATGACGAAATAGACGCAAGCAGGCAATGGGTATTCGATGAATAAGTGCTCCATACCGCGGACACTTCCGCACTACGGACGCCGCCCTCCGGACTTTCTCAATTCACCACATTCCTCGCCGCCTGTCCGAGCAACACGCGTCGCACATTCTCACTTCCCTTCACGCGCATGTCGCGCAGGCCTTCTTCCGTGTAGAAGGCGGAATGCGGATTGAGAATCAAACGGTCATGGGCGGGATGATGCGGATCGCGCCAGGCTTGAAGCAATGGGTCGCTGTCGGACGGCGGTTCCTTCTCCAACACATCCAGTGCGGCACCGGCGAGGTGACCGTTTTCAATGGCGCGCAGGATGGCCATGGGGTCGGATACTGCACCACGCGCCGAATTGATGACATAGGATCCCTGCGGCAGAAGCTTCAGCGTCTCCGCATTTACCAGCAACCGCGTCTCCGGCGTCAGTGGGCAGTGCAGGGACAGCACGTACGACTTGGCGAAGAGTTCCTCAATCGACTCGGCACGGCGCACACCCAGGGACTTGTCTTTGCCATCCGGTGCATAGGGATCATAGAACCACACATCCATGCCCAGTGCCTTCGCACGCAACGCCGCCGACGTACCAATACGACCCAGCCCCACAATGCCAAACACGCGACCACGCAGGCGGTGCAGGGGCACCATGGGTGAGTAGTGCCAGGGGCCGACGTTGCGCTGCAGCCGGGAGTTCATCAAATGCACGCCACGTGTGAGCGTCATCATCATGGCAATCGCGGTGTCCGCCACGTCCTCCGTGCCGTAGTCCGGGATGTTGGCCACCGGGATGCCGCGCGTGCGGGCGAAGGCATGATCCACGTTGTCCACGCCCACACCGCAGCGGATGATCAGCTTGCAGTTCGTGAGGCGCTCGATGATGCGAGAGGTCACATTGAACTGGTGATACATCATGATGGCATCCGCATCCTCGATGCGACCAATGAGCTCATCCTCACAGAGGGCATCCAGCGCAATGACCTCCGCGAGTTCCCCCAGGATGCGGCGTTCCTCGTCGAGGGGTTCCGTGACGAAATCGGTGATGATGACTTTGGCGGGCATGGTATGCAGAAAATTTATCAATTGCGACGTCCCATCTTTTTCTCCACTGACTCGATGCCGTTTCTAGCGATATCCACAAGCACGAGGGAGACTACGGAGCTCAAACAGAAGGTGAAGAGCAGCAATGCGTTGATGAGAATCACGAGAGCCGAAAGAACTGTCAGCCGCCATCTAGGCCACCATTTCTTCAAAGTAAACTCCACGGTCACGAGAGTCGCGACCACAGCCAAAAACAATGGACCAGTACGCCATCAATCGTATAGCGTGTGACATATCCTGAAACGAAGCATCGGCAGCAATCTTGTCCCATTGATGGCTGATTTTCGGTGCGATGATCGTAACCCAAAACAACCAGGTTAGGAGCGTGGGAAAGATCGCAAGAGTCACCATCAGATAGGTCTTCCACGCCGGCTTGGGTTGCATGGCCGCCATGCTGGAGTCCTCCCGCAATTTTCATCAAGGAAAATTCTTCATTTTCTCCTGCGGAAGCAGCCAGCCAGCGCAAGCGAAAATCGCCCCTCTGCACCTTTTGCTTGCCGCTTCCGGCGTGTCCGCTACCCCTTTGAGATCCTCATCCCCCAAAGAATCCGACCCTGCATCTCTGCACGCTGACCATCCATGAATCTGAAACACGTTGAGACGATCGCCCGTGAACTGAACGTCAAACCCCTGCAGGTCACCGCGACTGCCAAGCTGATTGCCGAAGGGGGCACCGTTCCGTTCATCGCGCGCTATCGCAAGGAGGCCACCGGCATGCTGGATGAAGTGGCCATCACCGGCATTCGTGACGGCATGCTGCGCCTGGCCCAGCTCGACGAACGCCGCGAGGCCATCGTGAAGTCGCTCGACGAGCGCAAGCTGATGACCGACGCCCTGCGCTCGAAAATCGAGGGAGCCACCACCATCGCCGTGCTGGAAGACCTTTTCGCCCCCTTCCGCCCGAAGCGCCGCACCCGCGCCACCATCGGCAAGGAGAAGGGACTGGAGCCACTGGCCGACTGGCTGGAGCAGAACCAGACCAACGGCTCCGCTGACCCTGCCACTGAAGCAGTGAACTACATCAAGACTGATGTGGAAGATGAACTGAAGGTGAACACGGCCGTCGATGCCCTGGCCGGGGCCCGCGACATCATTGCCGAACGCGTGAGCGACTCCGCCGAAGCCCGTGCTGCCATCCGCCGCCTCATCAATGAGCAAGGCACCGTGGTGAGCAAGGTCATGTTTGGCAAGGAAGAGGACAAGGAAGCGGCCAAGTTCCGCGACTACTTCGACTGGAGCGAGCCTCTGAAGAACATCCCCTCCCACCGCATGCTGGCCATCCGCCGTGGTGAAAAGGAAGGTTTTCTCATCATGCGTGTGACTGCTCCCGAAGGCGACGCCATTCGCCTGCTCGAGCCCTTCTTCGTGAAAGGCAACACCGCGTGCAGCAAGCAGGTGAGTGAAGCCGTGCTGGATGGATACAAGCGCCTTCTTTCTCCCTCCATGGAGACGGAAGCCCGCCTTGAGTCCAAGAAGAAAGCAGACGCCGAAGCCGTGAAGGTCTTCGCAGACAACCTGCGCGAACTCCTCCTCGCGGCACCACTGGGACAGAAGCGCGTGATGGGTGTGGACCCAGGCTTCCGCACCGGTTGCAAGATCGTGTGCCTCGATGCCCAGGGCAAGCTGCTGCACAACGACGTGATGTACCTCCTGGGTGAAGGCAACAGCCTCATCGCCGCGAAGGTGCTGGTGACGAATCTCGTGCAGCGCTTCAACATCGAAGCCATCGCCGTGGGCAATGGCACTGCCAGCCGCGAGACGGAGATGTTCCTCGCGAAGATCGGTCTGCCGAAGCACATCCCCATTCTCATGGTAAATGAGAGCGGCGCCTCGATCTACTCCGCCAGCGAAGTGGCGCGCGAAGAATTCCCCGATCATGACGTGACCGTGCGTGGCTCCGTCTCCATCGCCCGCCGTCTCATGGACCCTCTCGCAGAGCTGGTGAAGCTCGATCCGAAATCCATCGGGGTGGGCCAGTACCAGCACGATGTGGATCAGACCCTGCTCAAGGACAGCCTCGATGACGTGGTGATGAGCAGTGTGAACGCGGTGGGCGTGGAGGTGAACACCGCCTCCAAACAGCTCCTCTCGTATGTGTCCGGCCTGAACTCGCTGCTCGCCGCGAACATCGTGGCGTTCCGCAATGAGAATGGCCCCTTCAAGTCTCGCGACGAACTGAAGAAGGTGCCGCGTCTTGGTGACAAGGCGTTCGAACAGGCCGCAGGCTTCCTGCGCATCCGTGGCGCGGAGAATCCTCTCGACACCAGCGCCGTGCACCCCGAGCGCTATGACGTGGTGAACCGCATGGCGAAGGATCTCTCCTGCGATGTGAGCGACCTGCTCAGCAAGGAAGACCTCCGCAAGAAGATCGATGCCCGCAAGTATGTGAGCGAAGAAGTCGGTCTGCCGACCCTGCAGGACATTCTCTCCGAGCTCTCCAAGCCCGGTCGTGACCCGCGCAAGCAGTTTGAGGTCTTCAAGTTCCAGGAAGGCGTGGAGAAGCCCGAACACCTCACGGTGGGCATGAAGCTCCCCGGCATCGTGACAAACGTGACCGCGTTTGGCGCGTTTGTGGACATCGGCGTGCACCAGGATGGCCTCGTGCACGTGAGCCAGCTCGCGGATCACTTCATCAAGGACGCCAGCGAGGCGGTGAAAGTGCAGCAGAAGGTGCAGGTCACCGTGATCGAAGTGGATCTGGAGCGCAAGCGCATCGCCCTCTCCATGAAGTCCAACCCTGACTTCGACCGCAGCAAGAAGGGCGGCTCAGGCGGTGGCGGCGGACAGGGAGGTGGACGCCCCGGTCAAGGTGGCGGCGGTGGCAATCGCAGCTTCCAGAGCAGCGGCAGCGGCTCTCGCGGTGGTGGCTCGGGTGGTGGTATGGGCGGGATGGGTGGCGGCGACTGGTTCTCCGCGGCGGTGCAGAAGGGGAAGAAGTAGGGCTGACCAACCAAGTGGAAGGCTTCTTCAGAAGCCTTTCAGAGATGGCCGCACCTGAGCAGGTGCGGCTTTTTTCGTGCTCGTTCCGAAACGCGCCCTCGGTATGCGAGTTTGTCGGAACAAGGCCTCTGGAGAGACCTTCTACTTTCCTGAGCAAGGCTTCTGGGAAAGCCTTCTACATGGGGAGAGGCCTTCTACTTTGGGGTTGTGCCGATGCGAGTGCCGTCTAGCGTGAGGTTCTCATGATCATCTACAAGACCCACGCCGGACCGGTGCTCGAGCTCGATGAAAAGTGCTTCATCATCGATGTCCCGAGCTGGGATGAGCTTCTGAACAAGGAAGACCTTCCCGAGTGGCTCCGTCATCAGGCCTCGAAGGGCATTGTGACCGATGGCGTCACGCATCAGGAGTTGCTCCCGCCCATCGGCACCCAGGAGGTATGGGCCAGTGGCGTGACCTATTTCCGCAGCAAGACGGCGCGCATGGAGGAGTCCAAGGACGCAGGGGGGGCCACCTTCTATGACAAGGTGTACGAAGCCGACCGTCCCGAAATCTTCTTCAAGGCCACACCGCAGCGCGTCGTGGGACCGCATGGCGTCCTGCATCGTCGCAAGGACTCGAAGTGGATCGTCCCCGAGCCGGAACTCACGCTGGTGATCAACAAGGCCGGCAAAATCATCGGCTACACCTGTGGCAATGACTTGAGCTGCCGGGACATCGAGGGCGAGAATCCACTCTACCTCCCGCAGGCCAAGGTCTTCAAGAATTGTGCGGCCCTGGGCCCAGGCATCCTGATTGCAGAGAAGCCATTGGCAGAGACGACCTCCATCGCATGCGACATCATCCGTGATTGCGAAAAGGTCTTCTCCAGCGAAACCACGCTCGCGCAGATGAAACGGGATCTCGAAGAGCTCGCGGGCTGGCTCTACAAGGAGGAATCCTTCCCTGTGGGTTGCTTCATGATGACTGGCACCGGCATTGTGCCACCCGATGATTTCTGCCTGCAGACCGATGACGAGGTGCGCATCCGCATTGAGGGCATCGGCGAGCTGGTGAACCGGATGGACTAGCGGAGGCGCTACCTGGCAGCAACCTGCTGGCAGAGGAGGATGTGGGTCTTCAACGTTTTCCCCGAAGGCCTGTCCAATGCATGCCGCCGCTGCAGACTTTACATTCTATTTGTTTGGCATCTCCCGTGCTGGAGGTACCAGTTTCCTCCCCGGCAACGGTTGCCCCCTCACACATGATTTCAGAGAACCGGCGTTCTTTCCTCAAGAGATTCAGGCACTTCTACGCTCCCGTTCTTTTGGCGGGAGGCGCTTCGTACGGTTATGGGACCTCCCTGGAGAGGCACCGTCTGAAGGTGGAGCACCATGATCTGAAGCTCGCCCTCGGGGAACGGGCGCCACGCAGCTTTCGCGCGGTGTCCCTCACAGACTTCCACTTCGACCCCCTGTACGAGGAGGATTTCGTCCAGGAATGTGTACGCCAGGCCAACGCGCTCAAACCGGACATCGTGCTGCTCACGGGGGATTACATCTCCAACACCAGCAGCCGCATCAATGACTTTGCACGAATCATCGGTGACCTTGAGGCATCCACTGGCGTGTATGCCTGCCTGGGCAATCATGACCACTGGGACAGCCGCACGCGCGTGGCAGGCGCGCTGAATCACCAGCACATCTCGGTCCTGCAGAATCACCACACACGAGTCACGTGCAAGGGCGGAGAGCTGGTGATCGCGGGTTTGCAGAGTGCCTGGGCCGGGACCCCGAACTGGCGGAACGCGGCCGACGGCTTGCGCAAGGATGACCGTGTGATCGCCCTGGTGCATGAGCCAGACTTCGCGGACAACCTCGCCATCGATCCTCGTGTGGCCTTTCAACTTTCAGGTCACACCCATGGCGGTCAAGTGCGCGTGCCCGGATGGGGCGCGCTCATCCTGCCAAGCTGGGGCAAGCGTTATCAGGCAGGCTTCTACAACGTGGGCCCCAGAAAAGATCTCAAGCTCTACGTGAATCGCGGCATCGGCACCATTGAGCACCACGTGCGCTTCTTCTGCCCACCGGAGATTGCGTGCTTTGATGTGGTGAACACGGACGCGGTGTGAGCAGGCGCTCCAGTGCAGAAGGCGTCTCCAGAAGCCTTTCACGTCAGAAGATCCTGCAATCTCTCAATTCACATCGATGACTTCGCCGCCCTGTCGCATTCCAGTTCACTGAGAGAGCGGCGCAATGAAGGCTTCTGGAGAAGCCTTCCACGTTCTTCTGCTACTACCTCCCCTGCTCATCCAGCCCACGGGCGATCTTGTACTTCACAAACTCAATGTGGGCGATGTTGGCTGCAGGGGCCTTAACTTGAAGGGCCGTGAAGTAGGTCTGGATCTGACGAAGCTGTGCCAGTGCCACACTCTGCACCGCCGGCAGGTGTCCGCGACCCTGCACGATGCCGAGCAGGCGATCCACATAGTCGATCTGCAGGTTCTGCCGCTGCGTGGAGATCTCACCTCTCTCACCCTCTCCATGGATGATGGCCTTGGTGAGGTCCCACATCACTTCATGCAGCGGGTACTTGTTGCCATACAGAGAGCTGTCGAGGATGCGGTTCTGCGTATTCACGTGCATCAGGTGATCCAGAAGGCCACGCTGAATCTTCAGTGCGCGCTCGTGAAGCTTCGGATCCTCACCCTCACTGCGGAAGTCGAACCCGCGGCGCTGCTGCTGCATGTGGGAGATGAGCACTTCAGGCGCCGTCCACGCATCGGGAGCAAAGGCATACTTCGCCAGAGTCTGCATGGCCGCGCGTTGCTTCTCCGCCTCCACGGGGCGCAGAGGTTGTGGCGCCCCCTGCTTCACCTGTCCCACGAAAGGACGCTCCACATACACGCCGCCGACGTAGCGGGAAATGGCGGCGAGTGCATTGCCTGCATCGGACGTGAGTGAGACATACGCATTTGTCAGCTCCTGCCAGCTCGTGCCGTCCTTCGGATACTCTTCGAGCAGCTTGCCCGTCGCCTGGCGGACGAGTTCACAGCGCTGTGTACCATAAGTAATCTGGTCACTGCTCATGTCATAGATCATGGCACGTGGGTCGATGGCCTTACCCGCTCCGCGCATGTCATCCGCGTCGTTGGCGAAGGCGAGTTGCGGCTCATGCGAGCGCCCGGCAATGGCCGCTAGACGCTGCTTCTCCCCTTCTGCATCCGGCGCTGCGACGCTGTAACCGTACTCGATGGCCCAGTGATCGTAGGGCCCCGGGTCGGTGATGTAGTACTGACCCTGATGCGCCTTGTCCGGGCCGAGGTTCATGGGCATGTAATCCATCACAGAGCCACTGAGCGCCGTCTTCTGCGTCAGTTCACGCTTCTGCAAATCGGCCGGGCTCAGCATCTGGCTGGCGCGGAAGTTGTGGTTCAGTCCCAGCGTGTGTCCGAGTTCATGCAGGATGAGCTGTGTGAGGCTCTCCTTGATCATCGCATCGAAGTCCACCTGATCTGCCTTGCGCAGGCGCATCATGTTCGTGCCGAACATCAGGCCCTGTTGCGTGAGATTGCCCGCCATGCAGGCATGCTCGTCTTCACCACCACCCTGTGCAGCATCCGTGCCCACGATGCCCACTTCGCTCCAGAGGCGGCGGGCAAAGATGCGGTTCTTCACGAAGGCGAACTCCAGCATGATGTCCGAACCCAGGATCTGGCCCGTGCGAGGATTCACAAAGCTCGGTCCATAACCACCGAAGGGCGGCTTGGGCGAGGAGGTCCAGCGCAGCACATTGTAGTCGATATCGTCGGCATCCCATTCAGCATTGTCCGGCTGCTCCTTGATGACCACGGCGTTCTTGAAGCCAATCTTCTCAAACGACTGGTTCCATTTCAAACCAGCCTCCATGATGATGGGGCGGAACTCGTGCGGCGTGGTGTTCTCAATCCACCAGGTGATGGGCTCCATCGGCTCGCTCACGGGCGCGTTCGGATCCTTCTTCACCAGATGCCAGCGGTGGATGAAGTCGCGCCAGGGTGTGGCTTCCGTGGAAGTCTGGTCCGTGAGCTGCGTCATGAAGTAGCCCACGCGGGGGTCATCGAAGCGCGGCTGGTAGTCATTCTCCGGCATCGCGATGAGCGTATGCTGCACCTTCACGCTCACGTACCGCGGGTCCGTCACGTCCTGCGCAGACTTTTCATCATCACGTCTGGGCGGCGAAGGATTCTCATACACGTACTCCACGACGAAGAGGGTGTTCCGCGAGAAGGACTTGGTGCGGGTGAACTTCGTTTTTGTTTCGGAAAGCTTGCCGAGAAGGGACTTGCCATCGTTGCCCGAGCTGGGCTTCACCTGGCGGAGTGTTTCACGCAGGAAGAGATTGCCCGCGTTGATGAGGATGCCCTCGTCGTTCTCCGCCACAATGGGCTCCAAGGCGAGCACGGCATCGCTCACATTGGCACGTGCCGCGCGAGCCAGCGGATGCTCAGGATCGAAGTAATATGCGGTGTTGCGGCCAACGAACTCCACCTTCTCATAGTTGCGATGCATGGTGAACACGGTCTCATCGCCAAACTGACCGCGATTCCTGCCGGCACCCACGACACCATCCACGGTATGGGAGAAGTAGATGAACTCCTGGTCGAGTTGCTTCTTCTTGATGTAGAGGAAGACGGTACCGTTGTCCTTGTCGCGGTACACACGGAAAAGACCTTTGTCGTCTTCGCAATTCTTGGTGACCTCTTCGATCGTCTTCTTCTTCGGAGGCTCAGGGTTGGCAGGCACCGGCTTGGGCTGGGCGGCAATGTCCTTGGTCTTCGCCTGGTTGTCCGCTTCTGGTTTGCGCGCACCGGGTGGCTGGGGAGGAGCGGGAAGGCCGGGTGCTGGTGCAGGGGCGGGTGCTGGCTGCTGGGGCTTTGCGACTTCGGCAGCAGGAGCGGGTGCTGGCGCTGGCTTGGCGGTGGCTGGCTTGTTTTCCTCAGCCTTCTTCTCGGGTGCGGTGGCGGGAGCGGCCACCTTGGGCTTGTTCGCCGTTTCCGCCTTGCGAACTTCAGGCGCGGGGGCTGGGGCGGGCTCGGAGGGTTTGGGGGGAGCAGCAGGGGCTGGCGCAGGAGAAGGTGCCGGGGCCGGGGTCGGGGCTGCGTTTTGCCCAAGGGCAACCACGGTAGCCACCGTGGCCAGCATGCCCACGAGGTAGGAAGAGAGCGCGTTCATGGCGTGTGACGTGACGAGACGTTCGCAGGGTAAGGAATGAGAAACGTGGATCTTGCCACATTCCTTAGGGCTTGAGCGCACAGCCATTCGCGAAACACGCCCCAACATTGAGCAGCAAAGGGAGCGGCTAGAGGGCCCCCACCCCATCTTCCTTTGAGGCTGTGTTGCTTTGCAACTTTTATCAAAAACCGTTCGCTATTCCACCCGTACCTTCTCCTTCGCCAGCGCACGTCCCATGCCTCTGCCCCACCCTACCCCGGTCACATCCATGGCCCAAGCAATCCCTCTCCGGGTGCTGCTGCCGCTGTGGATGATGTTGAGCATTCCCGCACCTGCCCAGGAAGCATCCAAAATCCACCCACCGGAATTCGTCTCCAGTGTTCCCCTCTGTTTCTGGGAACCGCCCTCAGGGCCTTACATCGTGAGGAGAACGGAATTTCACGGTGCCGTTCGCATGAAGGATCCGCAACTCACCAAGCAGGTCCATCGGTCCTATATGACCCTGTACGATCCCCTCGCCTATGTTATCGCTTCAGGGACTGATGACTCCCAGTGCATGCCACCGTTGAAATTTGTCACCACACCTCTGGTGGATGATAAGCCCGCGACCGAAAGCATGCTGAACTATGTCAATGCCAGTTCCACGTCCGACCGGCCAGGGACTCGCGGGAAAATCACTGCAACGCTGTTCACAGAATTTGATCTGGTGGATCTCTTCGGCGTGGAACCAACTCCCCGCCTGCATGAAATCATCAACAACATCGATTGTACCGGCACCCTGGTTCTTCCTTTCAGTGGGGTGGACCTCAAGCGCATCAAGCGCCTCCCGCCCAGAATCAGACGCCTGGTGATCTACAATTCCGAGATTGGAAAAGCCCTGGAAGACCACGTCCGGTCCATGCCGGAGCTTGAAGAATTGGTCCTCTGGGGATGCCGTCATACCGATGAGGTGTTCTATTCCGGCCCCGTCCACGAAGAGTCCCGGACACCGCCAATTTTCAATCAGCAGCTCTTTCCCGACCTCTGTTCCAAAACGAAGGTCCTGTTCGCGTTCCATTGCTCTGAGTCTCTTCATCACTGCTTGGGATGGCACTCCTGGCCGCAACTGGAGCGATTGGAGTCCACCCGTGATTTCTTCCTGCGCCGAGCATGGGACGTCGGGGCCAAGGGCGGCAAATACGTGGAAGTGGGATATCGGAAACCGGAGTATCCCAAGCTGAAGGCCTTCAGCTATTATGTGGTGGAGAGGTTGTTCAACGATTGGGGCGGAATCGAGAATTGGCCCCACATGAGGCAATCAACATGCGAGGTCATGGGCATATCGCCTTCCATGATGAGAACCTACGTGGTGAAGACGAGCGGAAGGAAGTGACCGCTCGAATGGAGAAAGCGTCTCCAGAAGCCTTTGGAGGGGACGCGTTACCGAGAGGTGAGTATTCTGAGACACCTGGCCACACTCCTGAGGGGAGAATTCCTCAGGAGCATGCAATCTGATGAAAGGCTTCTGGAGAAGCCTTCTACGTTGTTGTCGGATTCAGCCCACCAGTTCCTTTACCTTGGCCAGTGCGTCGGCGATCTTCGAGGCGTCCTTACCGGCGCCACGGGCGAAGTCGGGGCGACCGCCGCCCTTGCCACCGACGATGGGGGCAATGGTCTGGATGATCTTGCCGGCCTGGATGGCCTTGGTGTGCTCCGGCGAGACGGAGGCCACGAGGGCCACTTGATCACCCGCAGCACCCACGAGGGCCACCACGCCCTGGAAACGGCCCTTGAGTGCCTCGGCGAGACCCTGAAGTTCATCGCCGGTGCCTGCCACCTGGGCGGCAATCAGAGGCACACCGGAAGCACCGGTGGTCGCTTTGCCGAGCAGCTCATTCGCAGCCGCCGCAGCCTGCTTCTGCTGCAACGCCTTGAGTTGCTTCTCAAGATCCTTCTGCTGGGAAATCAGGCCGTCGATGCGCTTCTCCAGGTCCGCGATGGGTGTGCCCAGCTGCTGCGCGAGTGCCGCGATGCGCAAGCTGTCCTGCAGGGACTGCTCATAGGCGGTGAGACCCGCGGTGGCCTCGATACGGCGCACGCCGGCAGCCACCGCGCCCTCCCCGACGATGCGGAAAAGACCAATCTCACCCGTGGCACGGGTGTGGGTGCCACCGCAGAGTTCCATGCTGTAGCCATTCAGCGCGCGAGGCTGGCCGCCGATCTGAACAACGCGGACGGTATCGCCGTACTTGTCTCCGAAGAATTGCATGATCTCCGGACGCGCCTTCACTTCCGAGTAGGGCACTTCCTGCCAGGAGACATGGCTGTTCTCCACGATGCGCTCATTCACGAGCTTCTCCACGTCACGCACCTGCTGGGGCGTCAGTGCAGCGTTATTGAAGTCAAAGGTCAGCTTGTCTGGTCCTACGAAGGAGCCCTTTTGGGTCGCCTCCTTGGAAACCACCTCGTGCAGTGCCCAATGCAGCAAGTGCGTCACCGTGTGATGACGTTCGATGGCATCCCGGCGAACCTTGTCCACTTCCAGTTCCACCTTGGAGCCTTCCACGGGCGCTTCGTCTCCTTCCACAAAATGCAGCCAGGTGTTACCAGACTTCTGCGTGTTGCTCACGCGCCAGGAATTCGCGCCATGGATGAGCACGGCGCTGTCGCCAACCTGCCCCCCCATCTCCGCGTACGCGGTGCTGTGATCGAGCACGACCGCAGTCTTGTCTCCCATGGAGACCACTTCCAACACCGTGGCAGGCGTAGTGAGTTTGTCGTAACCAATGAACTTCGTGGGCTCCTTGGTTTCGATTTCACTGAGGGTGATGACCTGCTTCTTCTGGGCCCTGCGAGCACGGTCGCGCTGCTCTTCCATGAGCGCCTTGAAGCCCTCCACATCCACCTTCATACCGCGTTCGCGCGCCATGAGTTCGGTGAGGTCGATCGGGAAACCCTGCTCATCGTAGAGCTTGAAGGCAAAGGCGCCGGTGATTGACTTCGCTTCTTCTGCTTCCGCCTCGAAAAGCGCAATCCCCTTGTCCAGCGTCCTGTTGAACGCTTCTTCCTCGCGCTTGAGCACATCCTTCACGAACTGCTTCCGCTCACGAAGCTCAGGGAACACATCACCCATGTGCTGGGCCAAGACGTCCACCAGCTTGTAGAAGAAGGGTTCTTTGAACCCAAGCGCACGGCCATAGCGCACCGCGCGACGCAGAATGCGGCGAAGCACATAGTTGCGATCCGTGTTGCCAGGCTGGATGCCATCCGCAATCGCAAAGCTGAGGGTACGAATGTGGTCCGCGATCACGCGGAAGGCCACGTCTTCCTTCTCCTGCTCCGTATCGCCGGTCGAGCCAGTCTTCGGCAACGTGCTGCCATACTTCTTGCCACTCAACTTTTCGATTTCATCGAAGATGGGGCGGAAGACATCGGTCTCGTAGTTGCTGATCTTCGCGTTCTTGAAGTCGGCAAAGTTCTTCGTGCCCTGGATGATGGAGCACAAGCGCTCAAAGCCCATGCCGGTATCCACGTGCTGCGCAGGCAGCGGCGTGAAGGTGCCATCCGGATTCGCATTGAACTGGATGAACACGTTGTTCCAAATCTCAATGCACTCGGGCACGCCGGCATTCACCAGCTTTGCGCCGCGCTTCTCCAGCTCCACGGTGCGGTCTTCCGGCGTGAGGTCGATGTGGATTTCGCTGCACGGACCGCAGGGGCCGGTCTCGCCCATCATCCAGAAGTTGTCCTTCTTGTTCCCGTTCACGATGTGGATGTCCGGGTCGAGACCCACACTACGGAACTTCTCCGCCCACAGATCCCACGCTTCCTGGTCACGCTCGGAGGGGTCACCGGGGTCCGGCTGGTAGATGCTCGCGTACACACGCTGCGGCGGGAACTTGAAGCGCTCCACGATCAATTCCCAGGACCATGCGATCGCCTCCTTCTTGAAGTAGTCGCCGAAGGACCAGTTCCCCAGCATCTCAAAGAAGGTGTGGTGATAGGTGTCCAAGCCCACGTCATCCAGGTCATTGTGCTTGCCACCGGCGCGAATGCACTTCTGCGTGTCCGCTGCACGACCCGGCTTGTAGGGGCACTCGATCTGACCCAGGAAAATCGGCACGAACTGGTTCATCCCTGCATTCGTGAACAGAAGGTTCGGCGAATCCGGCATCAGGCTGGAGGAGGGCACGATGGTGTGCTGCTTGTCCCTGAAGAAGTCGAGGAAGGCTTGGCGGATTTGCGCGGAGGTCATGAGCGTGTCTGGAAAAGGGCGCGCAGACTAGCGCGGGATCGCCCGACGGCATAGGAAAATGTGGCCCCCGGGCGGACTGCCGCCCTTGCCCCGGGGTGGCATTTCCGCTACGGTGCTGTGCAGCTATGGACGACACGCCTCCCACGCCTCCGCCGCAGCCGGGTTCCCAGCCGCCCATGCCACCTTCTTACCCCTCGGGTCAGGCTCTCCCTCCACCACCCCAGCCCCCACCCAACTTCCCCGGCGCTGAGGAAAGGCAGATGGCCATGTGGTGCCACCTCGCCAGCCTCGCCGGCTACCTGGTTCCATTCGGCAATGTGATCGGGCCTCTCGTGATCTGGCTCAGCAAGCGCGAGACCATGCCCCTGGTGGATCGGGAAGGAAAGGAGTCGGTGAATTTCCAGATCTCCGTCACCATCTATGCTCTTGTTTCGCTGGTTCTGGCGTTCTTCTGCATCGGCATTCCCCTGCTCATCGCCGTGGGTGTGTTTGCGGTCGTCTTTGCCGTCCTTGCCTCCATCGAAGCCAGCAAGGGAAACTCGTACAAATACCCTCTCTGCATCCGTTTCATCAATTGACCTGACCGTGGTGCCCTAACACCTCTTCATGCCGCTCCCCATGGATGAGACCAATCCCCAAATCTCCGAAGCACGCCCCGAGGAAAAGAAGGACATACTTGATGCCCTGCTGGACCTCTCCTTCCGCACGGCCATCACGCCGAAGATTGCCCGCTGGCTCTACATCATGGGCCTGGTGATTTCCGGTCTTCTGGCGGCGAGGTGGGTGCTTGCCGCCTTCAGTGTGGGCCAGGGTGGCGGTCTCTTCGCAGGGGTGGTGGCGATCTTTTTCGCCCCCATTCTCTTCGTCATCTACGCCCTCATCACCCGTGTGGCGCTGGAGGTCGTGCTTGCCGTTTTTTCCATTGCAGAGTCACTCAAGAACATCGAGCGCCGGAAGCTGTAGACCGAACCGGAAATCCACCCGGACAACAAAGTCTGGGATTGGTTTCCCCAGGTCGTTGTGATTCCATCCGCACATGACCAACCGCCAGCGCGCGCAGATTTTTCATGAGATGGGCAAACTCCTGCGCGCGGGAGTGCACCTGGATCGCTCGGTGGATCTCCTCCTGGAGCAGGGCCCTGCAGCACCGGTGCGGAGCTGGCTGGAAGGTCTGAAACAGGGGCTCGCCGCCCGACTGAGCGTGGCGGAGGCTGTGGCGAAGAATGGGGCTACGCGTCCCCTTGAAACCAGCCTGCTCGCAGCCGGAGAAAAGGGAGGCAGGCTGGAGAATTCCTTCGAACACCTGGCGAGCTACTATGACCTGCGCCAGCGGAGCCGGGACAAGGCGATTGGAGCGCTCATCTATCCCTTCATCCTCCTGCACCTCGGTCTTTTCGTTCCGGACTTCGGCGGGATCATGCAGGGAAAAGGGCTCGGAGGATTGCTCCCGGACTTTCTAAACCGGCTCATCATCGCCTGGACGTTGATCCTGGCAGTGGGGATAGCTGCGAAGATGGCCTTGAAAGCTGCAACGACGTCCACGGCAATTGACGGGTTGCTGAATTCGATACCCCTCGTGGGCGGTGTCCGCCGCCATTGGGCGCTGGCCCGTTTCTGTCAGGTGTTCCAGACCTGCCTGCTCGCCGCCCTGCGCATCTCGGACACACTGAGGCTGGCTGGCGATGCCTCGCAGAGTGCCGTGCTGGAGGACGCCGGCAAACAAGCGGCAGCGAAGGTGGAAAAGGGTGAGCAACTCACCCCTTCCATGCGCGGTACAGGGGCCTTTCCCATCACCTTCATGCAATCCATCGCCACCGCTGAGGAAACCGGTACGCTCGACATCGAAATGGGACGCTGGGCCGCAGCGGAATCCGAGCTTGCCTCCCAAGCGCAAAACCGGGCAGCGGAATGGCTGCCACGCATCTTCTACGTCATCGTCGTGTTTTACGTTGCGTACCGAATCGTGAGTGGGTTTGCCAGCTACTTCAACGGGTTGAACAGCATGCTGGGTGCGTAGGACCGTCGATAAACAATTCCGGGCTACTTATTCGAACGCCCGCGCATTTCCGGACTGAACATGCCTTCAGTGAGTGGCGGAAATGTTACTCCATTTGCGCCATTGTAATATGGTATGGAATATTTTCTTGCGGCGCATAAGCGCATCTGAAATGATGCGTGCGAGTCCAGAACACACAGCGTTTTCCCCCATCGCGTATCATGGAGTGGTTCTACCTCGCCCTGCTGGCACCCTTTATCCTGGTCCCTGTCGTGCTGCTCTTTGGGTATGCGGGATGCGGCAAGTTTGGCGTCAAACACGAGCTTACGCTCACGCATACGATTGACGGCACCACCGTCACGCTCACCTGGACCGCCGGTCCCGTGGGAACGATGAGATACCAAATCTCACGCGGTGAGGAGGGAGAGGATATCGAACAGATCTCCACGGCCCCCAGCACACAAACCCAGTATGCTGATACAGGCCGCCCGGAACTGGCCAAATATTTCTACACTGTCATCGCTCTGAATGGAGAGAATGACGAAGCAGCAAAGTCCAATCAACTGGAGGTGGACATTCCCCTCCTGGCTCCATCAAATCTCAAGGCCGTTGCGATTGAGGCGAACAAGGTCCGTCTCACCTGGACGAATGACGCCAATTCCAGAGCCAACCGCAACGTGGTTCACCGCTTCCGAGCTGGCACTACCACGGATTTTGTAGACACGGACATTGCCCGCGCAGAGGCGCACGAGGACGTCACGCCATCTGCTGCCACGGATTTCAGCTATCAGATCGCCAGTCGACTGGTCGAGGCCGGAACCTCCGGCACCTCGATCTTCGTACCTCCGACGCCAGTAAACGTCGAGACCACGACTCCCCCACCCCCTGTAGAAAACCCTGTACTGGTCTTCCCCGCCACGCCCGCGCCTCCGCCGACCAGGGAGTCATCCAACGTGGGAGACTGTCTCATCCAACGCTTCCCCAGCGAACAGCTGCGTGCGGGAGGCAACAGACTGCGCGTCACCTTTCGCGCCGCTCCCAATGGTCTGGGATTCAAAAGAGTTACTGTCTCCCAACCCGCTCGCAGCGGAGACGATTTTGACTCTCACACGGATCTGAAAACGATTGAGACCAATTTCGACCTGTCCGCCACTGGACCCACGGTGCGCACTGTCGACTACGTGCTGGACCCGGCTCAGGATCTTCTCATTGCTTTCGACGTGAAGGACAATGCGGGCATGGTGCCCGTGGTAGACGGTGTGGCTGGCTGCACCGTCTATCAGCAGGACAACACCGCGCAGGCAGACAGCATGGAACGCAGCGGCTTCCGGACCTTCAACAACACCCTGGTCATCGTTGAAAAAATCGAGGTCGTATAACCCGCCATGGCCAATTCAATTACGGGACAGTTCGATGCGGCGCTGCAGATCAGCGTACAGCGGATCAATGGGTTGCTGGCCACCATGCACCAAAATCGCTGGGAACGGGAGCAAAACCCCAACTCCAAGCTGGCCACCTTTCCCCACACGGACAAAATCCGACTGGGACCACTGCCGTTTCACATTGACCCTGCCTTGCTGCAGATCGCGGTGTGGTTCCAGAATCGTGGGGAGGGAAACGCCGAAAACGCTCCCAACCCGAATGACTCCGGCCTCTCAAGCTTTTTGAACGGCCTGCCGCCAGAAACAGCTGCGGGACTCATGGAGCATTTTGTGAACTGGCACAGTGCTGCCACCTCTGCCACGGAAGCTGCCGGCAGCATGGCGAGGGGGTTGGCTGAGGTGCAGATTTCCGCCCCGTCCATCAGCCTGGCCAACGGCGACATGAACAAGGTCACCGTGCATGTTTTCATTCGCGCGCGCTACCTCGCGGACAGCCCCAGCCCTCTGCTGCCGGAGCGCATTCACGGAGAGGTGCGCATCGGTTACGAAATGAAGCGTGAAGGAAACTCGCTCAAGGTCGTGCCCTCGGAGGACGACAGCAAGATTTCCTTCATCTCAGCAACCTCGATCGCGCACGTCGTAACGGCTGCCATTACCAAGGAAATCATCTTGCTGGTGCGCGAGCGTTTCCGGCCCAACTTCGTGGATGTCACGAGTGACTTTGGCTTCTCTGCAGCCTTCAAGGCACTGGGCAGCGGTTCCAGCCAGGTGCTCGCCATGCCGGTATCTCTCACGCCGGACGGAGTGCCTGCGGGAAACGTCGACAGCCTGAACAGTGCCTGGTTGGGGAATCAGGATTTCGCGCTGGCCGTGAGCAAGGAGTTCGTGGGAGGGAAATTCGAACCTGCGCTGGCGCCACTGCGCGGTTTCAGCGTGAGGTTCACGGTGAATGTGGATGTCCTGATTTTTGGTTTCAGCGTCGCCGAATTCACGCTGCGAATTCTGGACGCGCGGCTGGAGTGGAGTGCCGGACTCGTGACGCTGAGGATCGATGCCAAGCTCCTGGCATCAGTGGCCTTTGGAGCGATTCGAGATTCCTATGATATTGTCGTGACCCAGAAGATGCGCTTCCAGCTGGCTTCGGGAATGGTCACTCTCACGGCTGTCGACGGCGATCTCCATGTCACCGGCGCACCGACGGAATTTGGCATCCATGATGAGGCGTGGAAAGCCGCGCGTGATGCCCGCAATCGATCATTACCCGCGGTGCAGCAGATGGTTCCCAAGCTGTTCCAGGATGGCGAATCCCCGGGCATCGGCAAAGGAGCGCTCCGACGCATCGGAGTGGCTCTGCGCAGGTTCGACACGAATCTTGCGGTGGCGTACAAGATCCTGGAGGTCAACAGCAGCGGGATCATTGTGCGGGGCGCCATCTCCGGTGGGAAACGCATGGCCCCCATCGCGGACATCGGGAGTGCCGACGGCGGCGACAGCTACACCGCCCTGCATAGCTGGATACCTGGAGGCCGGATCGAAAAGCTGCAGTGGGGCATGTGGGAAAAAGTGCCCTTCCAGAAGGCCCTCGCCACATCCGGGCTGTTGTGGACCCTGCCGTGGGAAGGCATGCCAAAATTCTCCGGGGAGGAGACAGAACATTTCATGTTTCCTCATGCATGGACGCTGCCGCGCAGCACCACGGTGTGCCTCACCATCTATGGCTCCCGGAGGGATCTCAGGGGTGTGGTGGAAGATGATGTGTGGGGAGCGGATAACACCCGCGGGGCGTGCGCTCCGGTGGAACTCCCGCCTATTTTCATCGACGCGCACTGGAAGGAGTTCAAGATCCCCAACATCTGGCCGGACTTCACCGGAGAAGCGATTCTGGAGGATCTCATCTTTGCCCATATCGATGCCTCGGTGCCGGACTGGCCAGGAGGTGAACTGACCACCAATCATCTTGTGCATTTCATGGACTGGAGCGCGGAGCAGCCCATGCAGGTCATCCACGAGGCATTGGGCATGATGAAGAAAAAACAATTTTCTCTTTCGCTCATGGTCGTGGTGCCGCAGGGAAGCCTCAAGGTATCACGCTACGAAATGGAGGAGAAACTCGGCCTCGCGGGTCCCCACGAAAAAATTGGCCAGAAGAAAGGCCAGTCCCCGGTGCACATTCAAGTGGTGGAGGATCTGAACCGAGGCTGGTCTGAAGTGTTCCATGCAAGCGGCACGCCGGCGACATATTTTGTGAATGCACACCGACAGCGGGTCTGGGACATGGATGGTCCCGTGGACCCCGGTGAACTCGCGGCTGTGCTGGACAAGCAGATCGTACCCGCCCCCGCCGCGCGAAATCGGCTTCCCGCACTGGTCACTCGCCCGGGAAACAGCCTGCCTCCCATCAACTTCGTGGATGATCAGGGCAATGCGATGCGCCTGCGGGACTTTTCCAAGAAGGAGCTGAAGCTCTGCTTCTGGAATGCGTCCTCCCGACCGTGCATCCGCGAGTTGCAGCGGTTGGAGGAGATGCAAAAGGCGGATGGCGATCTGGTAGTGGTAGGGCTTTGCGGCGATGAAGATGCGAAGGTAATCTCCCGCATACGTGAGCAGTACCAGCTCTCCATGATTCTGGCGCAGGACCCGGAACGGACCAATGCCCGGAAGCTCAAGGTGCGCTGCTGGCCCACCACACTGAGCATTGGCCATGAGAACATTCTCCACAGCATCCAGTACGGCTACCCGATGAAGGGGGGCCTGGGGAAGGAGTAGCTGGTCCCACGCGGTGGCTCCCCCTGCCAAAAAGTTCTCGGCTGCCATTGCCAGCCGTGGGCAGCTCGGGTAATGCTCGGCCTTTCCCCTTTCTCGGGACCAGACGTTTCCGGAGGTGGGGTAAATATTTGCAATTTGCCCTTGCCTTTTCTGTTCATTCGAACATCATCGGCAAATTCCAAAGAATTCGTCCACTGAACATTCATCCGACACATCATGGCCCGCGCACCCAAAGAAGCACCCTCCTCTGAATCCTCCGCCCAGAACAAGATTGCGGAGGCGCGAGCCCGGAACCTCGACCAGGCGATCCAGCAGATCCAGAAGGATTATGGCGAAGGCGCCATTCTCCGCATGGATGAGAGCTCCAAGGTCGACATCACGGTGATCCCCACGGGGAACCTCCTCATCGACCAGGCCCTCGGTGTGGGTGGCTTCCCCCGCGGCCGCATTGTGGAAGTGTACGGCCCGGAGTCTTCCGGTAAGACGACCCTGACATTGACGGTCATCGCCCAAGCTCAGAAGGCTGGCGGTCTGGCGGCCTTCATCGACGTGGAACACGCCCTCGACCCCAGCTATGCCCGCAAGCTCGGCGTGAAGATGGAAGAACTCCTCGTCTCCCAGCCCAGCAGTGGTGAAGAAGCCCTGCGCATCTGCGAAACGCTCGTCCGCTCGAATGCCCTGGATGTCATCGTCATCGACTCCGTGGCCGCCCTCGTGACGCGCCAGGAACTGGAAGGTGAAATCGGTGATGCCACCGTGGGCGCACAGGCCCGCCTCATGAGCGCTGCACTGAGGAAGCTCACTGCCATCATCAGCAAGGCGCGCACCTGCTGCGTCTTCACGAACCAGATTCGTGAGAAGGTGGGCATCATGTTCGGCAACCCCGAAACGACGCCGGGCGGCAAGGCCCTGAAGTTCTACGCCAGCGTGCGTGTGGACATCCGCCGCATCGGCGCCATCAAGACCTCGGACGGTACCGTGAGCGGCAACCGCACCAAGGTGAAGATCGTGAAGAACAAGCTGGCCCCGCCCTACACGGAGGCTGAATTCGACCTGATGTACAACGAAGGCATCAGCGGTGTCGGTTCGCTGCTGGATCTGGCGCTCGAGTTCGACATCCTGCAGAAACGTGGCTCCTGGATCAGCTACAAGGGCACGCAACTCGCCCAAGGCCGCGATGCCTGCAAGGAAGCCCTGAAGGGTGACGCCACCCTCTATGCGGAAGTCGAGGTCGCCGTGAAGGAGAAGCTCGCGGAGAAAAACGGCACCAGCACCGGCCGCAGCAGTGGCGGCAGCGGCAGCAGCAGTGAAGGTGATTCCGCTGGTGAGTAGTCGAGCATAGCTCGTTTGTATTTCCTCGTTGCTGGGGACACCGCCCGCATGCCGGGCGGTGTTTATGTTTTTATTGGTCTTGTCGAATGCGGTCGGCTGTAGTGAAACTTCAGTCCGTAGCCTGGGCTCCTCGCCATCCAGGTCAACACGTTCGCCTTATGAAAACGTTCCTTCTGCTCCTTTGTGTGGCGGTGAGCTTGAGTGTGGCTCATGCTCAAACTGCACCGCCGCGTCTGATTGTCCGTGCGGATGACATGGGGTATTCGCATGCGGGCAATGAGGCCATCCTGAAGACGTACAAAGAGGGCATTGCGACCTCGGTGGAAATCATCGTGCCGTCACCCTGGTTTCCCGAGGCGGTGGCGATGCTCACGCAGCGTCCCGAGGTGGATGTGGGCATTCATCTTTGCCTGAGCAGCGAGTGGGACAACGTGAAGTGGCGGCCTCTCACCGAGTGCCCCAGCCTGCGTGATGCGGATGGTTTTTTCTTCCCCATGATCTTCCCAAACAAGAACTATCCGGGACGATCGCTCGCGGAGAACAAGTGGAAGCTCGAAGAGATTGAAAAGGAGTTTCGCGCCCAGATTGAACTGGCGCTGAAAAAGATTCCGCGCATCAGCCATGTGACGCATCACATGGGATGTTCGGAACTCAACAGCGAGGTCTCAGCCATGGCCCAGCGACTGGCGAGCGAGTACAAGCTTGCTCTTGGACCTGGAAGCCTGGGAATGAAACGAGTCAGCTATCAGGGGCCGAAAGGGACCTCTGAAGAGAAGATCGCCAGCTTCATCAAGATGCTCGAAGGCCTGGAGGCAGGGAAGACCCACCTCTTTGTGGATCACCCCGGTCTGGATGTGCCTGAGGTGCGGGCGATTCATCACATCGGCTATGAGAACGTGGCCGTGGACCGGCAGGGGGTGACCGATACCTTCACCAGTCCGAAGGTGCGTGAAGTGATCAAGGCGAGGGGTATCCAGTTGATCAGCTACGGTGATTTGAAGCGGTAGCTTCAAATCTCTCCGGGACTGTCCCATGCGATCCCCGCTTGCATTCAAGGGTGACTTCGCCAACGTCCTTCCCCTCTTCCTTCCCCAACATGAACACTCCTTCCTTCTCCCTCGCGAATCGTGTCGCCTTTGTTTCCGGAACTTCGCGTGGCTTGGGAGAGCGATTCGCCCTCACGCTGGCGCAGGCTGGTGCGGATCTGGTTTTGACGAGCCGCACGCTGAAGTCGCTGGATGACATCAAGAAGCGCATCGAGGACATGGGCCGCAAGGTACTGCCGCTGGAGCTGGATGTGCGTTCGCTGGACAGCATCGTAAACGCGGTGCAGGAGGCGAAGGCCTGCTTCAGCAAGCTGGACATCCTGGTGTGCAATGCCGGCTGCAATGTGCGCAAGCCCGCTGTGGACGTGACCTGGGATGACTGGAATCTGATTCTCGACACCAACCTGCGCGGGTCCTTCTTCCTCGCCCAACAAGCCGCGAAGGAACTCATGATCCCCGCCCAATACGGCCGCGTGATCCTCATCGGCTCAGTGACCTGTGTGGCAGGCTATGCTGGACTCGCTCCTTACGGCGCGAGCCGTGGTGGTGTGAAACAGATGGCCATGGCCCTCGCTGACGATTGGGGCGTCCACGGCATCACTGTGAATGTCCTGGCCCCCGGCTGGTTCAAGACTGCCCAGAATGCGGTGATGTATCAGGATGCCGAGTGGGTGGAGTATCTCAGCGACCGCATCCCGCTGAAGCGCCCCGGCTCCATGGATGACCTCGAAGGACCGCTCGTTTTCCTGGCCAGTGAAGAAAGCCGCTACGTGACCGCCCAGACCCTGCTGGTGGATGGCGGCATCAGCGGCGGTGCCACCCGTGCCCTGCCGAAGAAGAAGTAAAGCACAGAGGGACAAGGGATAAGGGACAAGGGGCAAGAAGTGCTTGCCCCTGGGTTGGCGTTTGATTTGCGAAAAGCGCCAGATGACGCATGATGACTGCCCCAATTCCCACTATGCCTGAAGACGTCATCTCCAATGTCCTTGCCGAACGCTACGCCACCGCCCCCATGAGGGCCATCTGGTCCGGCGAGGGCAAAGTCCGGCTGGAACGCGAACTCTGGATCGCCGTGATGAAGGCGCAGAAGGATCTGGGCATCAGCATCCCGGATGGCGTCATCGAGAGCTACGAGCGCGTGAAGAACCAGGTGAATCTGGAAAGCATCATGCAGCGCGAGCGCGTCACGCGCCATGATGTGAAGGCCCGCATCGAGGAATTCTGCGACCTCGCCGGGCATGAGCACATCCACAAGGGCATGACCAGCCGTGACCTCACGGAGAATGTGGAGCAGCTTCAGGTCTTCCGCGCTCTACAAGTCATCCGGAACAAGGCTGTGGCCGCACTCACGAAGTTTGCGGCCCGCGCCAGCGAGACCCGCGACATCCCTTTCACCGCCCGCACGCACAATGTGGCCGCGCAGGTCACCACCGTGGGCAAGCGCATCGCCATGTTCGGCGAGGAAATGCTGGGTGGCTTGCAGCAGCTTGAGAACGTCATCGCCACCTACCCCGCGCGCGGCCTGAAGGGCGCCGTGGGCACCCGGCTCGACCAGATCAGCCTTTTCGGAGGAGACGCCGCGCAGGCCCGTGCCTTGGATGCGAAGATCGTGGCCCACCTTGGACTGCCCGGCTCGCTGGATGCCGTGGGCCAGGTGTACCCCCGCAGCCTCGACTTCCGCGTCATCAGCGCGCTGTGTGATCTGGCCAGCGGTCCGGGAGATTTCGCCCGTACCCTCCGCCTCATGGCGGGCCACGAGCTGGCCAGCGAAGGTTTCGCCAAGGGCCAGGTCGGCTCCTCCGCGATGCCGCACAAGATGAACAGCCGCTCCTGCGAGCGCATCAACGGCTTGCACGTGGTGCTGAAGGGTTACCTCGCCATGGCCGCCGGACTCGCCGGAGACCAGTGGAATGAAGGCGACGTCTCCTGCTCTGTGGTGCGTCGCGTGATGCTGCCGGATGCTTTCCTGGCGATGGATGGCCTTCTCGAAACGCTGCTCACCGTGCTGAACCAGATGGAGGTCTTCGAGGCTGTGGTGGCCCAGGAGCTTCAGCGTTACCTCCCCTTCCTGCTCACCACCACGGTTCTCATGGAAGCCGTGAAGACTGGCGCTGGCCGCGAGGAAGCTCACGAGGCCATCAAGGAACATGCCGTGGCGGTGGCCAAGGACCTGCGCACTGGCAAAGTGAGCACAAACAACCTCTTCGATCGCCTCGCCGCAGACGAGCGTCTGGGACTCTCCACGGACCAGTTCGACGCCGTCTTCGAAAAGGGACGCGCGAACTCCGGGGATGCCGCCGCGCAGGTGAATCACTTTGCGGAGAAGGTCGCTACCCTGGCTGGAAAGCACCCCACTGCCGCCGCCTACGAGCCCGGGTCCATCCTTTGATCCCCGCAGATTGGTATTTTCACCGGGACTGAAACAGGGCAACATTGATTCAACGCCCTCTTTATTCCCGGGTCCAATCCACCCCCCTTCCCCCAGAGATCCTGCTGCATCCTACATGAAAATCGTCGCCATCATTCTCACCTGCACCCTGCTCGGCTTCATGGGCTGGCTGGTACTGGACGCCCGCTCTGAGGCACGTGGCGCCCGCAATCAGATGGAAATGCTCCGGCGAGAGCACGACGGCGATGCAGCCACCGCCACTCCCAGGTCCGCTCCGAACATCGCTGAGCAGGGCCTGATTGCTGACAGGGAACAGCAACTCCTGCAGGACATGCAGCGCAGCCAGGGAAATGCCGGAAACATTCCTCCCCCTGTTGGCCGCCCAGCCACTCCTCCCTCTCCCGGCTATGGGGCCGCAGGTACTCCAGCGGGCTCCATCCCCGGCACCATCTCGCTGCCTCCCGGGATGAATCCCGCCGACCTCACGCCGCCGCCTCCCGCCACCCCCCGCCAGCGCATGATCGCCTCCGCTCCGGTGCTCGCCAAGGTGACGGAATACCAGAAGGAGTTTGGTTTCGTTGTCATCAACGCTGGCGCGAAACGGAAGTTGGAAAAGGACATGACCTTCGCCATCCGCCGCGGCAGCGCCATCATCGGTCGTATCAAGGTGACGGAAGTGAGCGAAGAAGGTTCCGTGGCTGACCTGCCTGTGGACACTGTCCCCTCGGGCGTAACCATCGAAGTGGGTGACGAAGTCATCCAGGACATGCCTCCCGAGGCCTGAGCCTCATCTTCAAAGTCACTCACGCGGAAGGATACCACGGCGCATGAAGCAGCGGCTCGACCACCTGCTCGTGGCACGTGGTCTCTGTGAATCACGGGAAAAAGGCAAGCGCCTCATCCTTGCCGGTGATGTGCTGGTAAACGACGAGCCCATCACCAAAGCAGGCCATCTGGTGCCTGAAGATGCTGAGATCCGCATCAAGGCCCAGCCCAAGTATGTGAGCCGCGGAGGCTTCAAGATGGAAGGCGCTCTGGAGCACTTCGGCATCGACGTCACTGGCAAGACCTGCCTCGATGTAGGAGCCTCCACTGGCGGCTTCACCGATTGCCTGCTGCAGCGCGGCGCAGTGAAGGTCCATGCCTTTGATGTGGGCACGAACCAGCTCGTGTGGAAGCTGCGCAACGATCCGCGCGTAGTCTCTCGTGAAAACTACAACGTGCGCCATCTGAACAAGGAGGATGTGCCAGATCCCGTGGATCTCATCGTGGCGGATGTCTCCTTCATCTCGCTCACCCTGGTGCTGCCGCCCGCCTTCCAAACGCTGAAGTCCGGTGGGCAGGCGGTGGTGCTCATCAAACCCCAGTTCGAGTTGAGCAAGGAGGAAATCGGCAAGGGTGGCATCGTGCGCGAGAAGGCGCTGCATGAGAAGGCCTGCAAAAAGATCGAGGACTTCGCCCGCTCCCAATCTGGATGGGAATGGCGCGGGCTCATGGAGTCCCCCATCCAAGGAACCGACGGCAACCGCGAGTTCCTCGCGTGGATTGGCTACAACGCCTGAAAGACTGCGGAGCAAACCGAGTTCCCATGTGACAGGTCCAGCGGCTCTGGCCTGCGGTCGGCGTAGCTCGCCCCGCGTTCTCCAAGTTACCCCACACCCCACCTCACCCCATGAAGGCCCTCCTCGTTCTCGTCACCTTCGTGGCTTTCATGGCGTCCGTTTCTGCTGAGGAAGGTAAAGCGCCCATCCGCGTCGCCCTCTACGATGATGCCGGCTCCACTGGCAAGGGCGTGCCGCGTGTGACCGAACTCCTCGGGAAGGACACGTCATTCAAACTCACCGTCCTAAAGGGCGCCGACATTGCCTCAGGAGCGCTCAAAGACCACGACGTGGTCATTTTCACCGGGGGCAGCGGCAGCAAGCAGGCTGCGGGTCTCGGCGAAGCAGGCAAGGTCGAAGTCCGGAAGTTCGTAGAGAATGGAGGAGGCTATGTAGGCATCTGCGCAGGAGCCTATCTCGCGTGCTCGGGCTTCGACTGGAGCCTCGGCGTCCTCGATGCCATGACCGTTTCCAACAAATGGAAGCGCGGCATCGGCGACGTGAAGATCCAGGTGCATGACATCGCACCGGCGGTGACCGGCATTACCACTGGAGAACAATCGGTGCGCTATGCAAATGGTCCCATCATCAAGCCCGCGGGCCGTGATGACATTCCCGACTACGAAACGCTCGCCTCCTTCCGCACTGAACTCGCGGAAAACAACTCGCCAAAGGGCATTATGGTCGACAGTCCCGCGTGGGCACGTGGCATTTTTGGCAAGGGACGTGTGATCGTTTCCAGCCCGCATCCGGAGCAAACGCCGGGCATGGATGCCTTCGTGGCAAGTGCGGTGAAGTGGGCCGCAGGCAAGTGAGCGCCTGCAGTTTTGGCTTTGCACAGTCGAATTCGATGGTTCACACACGGAAGTGTGGTTAGCCTCAGCGCATGTCGATCGACATTCTTGCCTACAATCGTGAAGCCTGGAATCGGCGTGTGGCCCAAGGCGACGAATGGACGATTCCTGTCTCCCCAGAAGCGATTGCCAAGGCACGTCAGGGCGACTGGAGCATTGTGCTAACGCCACTCAAGCCCGTACCAGCCGACTGGTTCCCACCTTTCGGAGGGAAGAAGGTGCTCGGTCTCGCCGCTGGTGGCGGGCAGCAGGGTCCTACTCTGTCTGCGGCTGGCGGTGACGTGACCGTCTTCGACAACTCACCCTCCCAGCTTGCCCAGGATGATCTGGTGGCGAAACGCGAAGGGCTCACCCTCCGCACCGTGCAGGGCGACATGGCGGACCTTTCGGTCTTCGAGAACGAAACCTTCGACCTCATTGTCCATCCCTGCTCGAACTGCTTTGTGCCAGACATCAAGCCCGTGTGGCGTGAAGCCTATCGCGTGTTGAAGAAGGGCGGCGTGATGCTTTCCGGCTTCTGCAACCCCATCACCTGGATACTTGATCCGGAGCTGGAAGCCAAAGGCGTGCTCCAGATCAAGTACCGCACGCCGTACTCCGACCTGGAACTCACCGAAGAGGAGCGCAAACGCTACACGGATGCGGGTGAGCCGTTGGGATTCGGACACACATTGGAGGACCAAATCGGCGGCCAGATCGCCGCCGGATTCTCGATCACCGGCTTCTATGAAGATGCCTGGGCGCCAGAGAAACACCCCCTATCCGCGAAGATGTCCTGCTACGCGGCAACCCGGGCACTGAAGCTCTGAGCTGTTGGGATTGCCAGCTCATTGGTGCTTGACCGGTGACCTTGGGACCGTTGACTCTTTCCTCATGGCTCACCCCACCCCTCACGGTCTTCGCAGCGAACTCTGGCTCAACAATCCGGACAACCCCGGCATGACCGCGCTCTACGTGGAGCGGCTGGTGAACTATGGCATCACGCGCAAGGAACTGCAGAGTGGCCGCCCGGTGATTGGCATCTCGCAGACCGGCGGCGACATCGCACCATGCAATCGCATCCACCTTGAAACGGTGGAACGTGCCAAGGCTGGCGTGCGCGACGCGGGCGGCATTCCCTTTGTGTTCCCCGTGCATCCCATTCAGGAGACGGTACGCCGTCCCACGGCGGCTCTGGATCGCAATCTCTCCTACCTGGGCATGGTGGAGGTGATTCACGGCAATCCTTTTGATGGCGTCATCTTCACCACGGGTTGTGACAAAACCACGCCCGCAGCGCTGATGACGGCTGCCACGGTGAATCTTCCCAGCATCATCCTCAGTGGCGGCCCCATGCTCGATGGCTGGCACAAGGGCAACCTCGCGGGTAGCGGCACCATTGTGTGGGAGTCGAGGAAACTCTACGCCGCCGGGAAGATCGACTACGAAGAGTTCATGGATCGCTCCTGTGCCAGTGTGCCCAGCGCAGGCCACTGCAACACGATGGGTACTGCGCTCTCCATGAACAGCCTCGCCGAGGCGCTCGGGATGAGCCTGCCCGGATGCGCGAGCATTCCTGCGCCCTATCGCGAGCGTGGTCAGATCGCTTATGAAACCGGCCTCCGGATTGTGCAGATGGTGCGCGAAGATCTCACTCCGCAGAAAGTGCTGACGCGCGAGGCGTTTGAGAATGCCATTGTCGTGAACTCCGCCATCGGCGGCAGCACGAATTGCCCGCCACACCTTGTCGCAATCGCCCGCCACATGGGTGTGGAGCTCGATACCACCGACTGGCAAAAGGTGGGCTATGATGTGCCTCTGCTGGTGAACTGCATGCCTGCGGGCAAGTGGCTCGGAGAAGCCTTCCACCGCGCAGGCGGTGTGCCTGCAGTACTCGGCGAGCTCATCCGCGCAGGCCGCATCCACGAGGGTGCCATCACGGTGAACGGCAAGAGCATCGGTGAGAACTGTTCGAAGGTGGAAGTCGTGAATACCGATGTCATCCGCCCCTACGCCACCCCGTTGCGTGAGAAGGCAGGCTTTCTGGTGCTGAGTGGCAATCTCTTCGACTGTGCCCTCATCAAGACCAGCGTCATTGGCGAGGATTTCCGGCGTCGCTATCTCTCCAAGCCCGGCAGTGAGAATCGCTTCGAAGGCCGCGCGATTGTATTCGAAGGCACGGAGGACTATCACGAGCGCATCAATGACCCGGCACTCGATATCGATGAGAACTGCTTTCTCGTCGTGCGTGGCAGCGGCAGCATCGGCTATCCCGGCGCTCCTGAAGTGGTGAACATGACGCCCCCCGACTACCTCGTGAAGCGCGGTATCACCGAGCTGCCTTGCGTCGGCGATGGACGCCAGAGCGGCACCAGTGCCAGCCCCAGCGTGCTCAATGCGTCGCCAGAATCCGCGATCGGTGGTGGGCTTGCTTTGCTACAGACGGGCGACCGTATGGTGATTGACCTGAACACGTGCCGCTGCGATGCGCTGGTGCCCGAGGAGGAATGGAACGCCCGCCGCGCCGCCTGGAAGCCGCCTGTGCTGGAGAACCAGACCCCCTGGCAGGAAATCCACCGCAAATGCAGCGGCCAGCTCAGCACCGGCATGTGTCTGGATTTTGCGACGTGCTACCGGAATGTGGGCGCGGCGGTGCCGAGGGACAATCATTGAGATGACTGGCTTCATGAGGCGCTTCACCTCGTCTCAAAAGTAGGAATGCAGGCAACCTGCGCATGCAAACCGCTGCCCGCTGCTCCGTTAGCTCGTTTCGCACATGAACAATCTCGACCTTACCAATCAAACTGCCGTCATCACCGGAGGCGCCCGTGGCATCGGGTACGCCATTGCCCAGCGACTGCTCCAGTCCGGAGCCTCTGTCTCTCTGTGGGACGTGGATGATGCTGCGCTGCAAAGCGCGAAGGCCAAGCTCACCTCCCTGGGTGATGTGCATACGGCGAAGGTCGATGTCACCTCGGAGAGTTCCACTCAAGCGGCGGCGGACGCCACGGCAGCGCATTTTGGTTACATCTCGGTCGTCGTGAACAACGCTGGTATCGCGGGAACCAATGCCAAGACGTGGGAACTGGATGTCACGGACTGGCGGCGCGTCGTAGATATCGACCTCACCGGCGTCTTCCTTGTGTGCCGCGCCACCATTCCGTATCTTCTGAAGAATGGATATGGCCGGGTGGTGAACATCGCCAGCGTTGCCGGCAAGGAAGGCAATCCCAATGCGGCGCACTACAGTGCTGCGAAGGCAGGTGTGATTGGCCTGACCAAGTCGCTCGGCAAGGAGTTGGCGACCTCCAACATCTGTGTGAACTGCGTGACGCCGGCGGTGATTGAGACGGATATCCTCAAGCAGCTGACCCAGCAGCACATCGACTACATGCGCTCGAAGATTCCGATGAACCGCTTCGGGAAGGTGGAAGAGGCAGCGTCGCTCGTGGGCTGGCTGTGCTCGGCGGACTGCTCGTTTAGTACTGGAGCGGTGTTTGATTTGACTGGGGGCCGTGCCACATACTGAGACAAGGCACAAAGGCAACAGGCACAGAGGCACAAAGTGATATGAAGAGCTTCCGTGAGCTATTGGTGTGGCAGAAAGGAATCGAGGTCGTGACGTCCGTCTACGCCGCGACTGGTCAGTTTCCAAAGGCTGAAACTTATGGGCTTACAGACCAAGCTCGGCGAGCGGCAGTTTCCATTCCGGCGAACATTGCCGAGGGGTACGGGAGACAATCCACACAAGACTACATTCGATTCCTCCTAATCGCTCGCGGTTCGCTTTACGAACTTCAGACCCATATGGAGATAGCAAGACGGCTTGGCTATCTTACGGACCTCGACAACGCCGATTCGGTCGACGCCCGCATCCTTGAGGTGGAACGAATGCTCTCGTCCCTGATTGCCAAGCTGAAATCCAAGCCACGCTCATAGCCCAGGGACGGTGCGCGCACTGGATGCTCACACTTTGTGCCTCTGTGCCTGTTGCCTTTGTGCCTGCTACCGAAGGTACAACGTGCCCCCATCCACCGGATAAGCCACGCCGGTGATAAAGCTTGCCTCGTCACTACATAGAAACACAGCCGCAGCAGCAACCTCCTCTGGTGTCCCCATGCGACCGATGGGCTGGGTCTTGGAGAGTTTTTCGAACATCTCGTCGACTCGATCCGGATAGTTCTTCTTGATGAACCCATCCACAAATGGTGTGTGGATGCGGCCGGGGCAGAGGGCGTTGCAGCGGATGTTCTGCTTCATGTAATCCTGCGCCACATTGTAGGTCATGGCGAGGACGGCGCCCTTGCTCATGCTGTAGGCAAAGCGATCGCCGATGCCCATGAGCGCGGCGATGGAACAGAGGTTCAGCACCACGCCGCCTCCGCTGGTCAGCATGCGCTGCACTCCGGCTTTCAGGCAGTGCGCCACGCCCTTCACATTCACGTTGTAGATGCGATCGAGATCGGCCTCGGAGGTGTTGAGTACATTCCCCACGTGGGCGATGCCAGCGTTGTTGACGAGGATATCGAGGTGCTGCTGGCGTTTCCAGGCGGCTTCGAACGCGGCCTCCACGGATGAAGCGTCTGCCACATCACAGGCACTGGCGGCGGCGCTGCCTCCGGTGCTCTTGATTTCAGAGACCACTTCAGCAGCTGTGGATTCATTGAGATCCAGCACCTCCACATGCGCACCCTGTTTTGCAAAGGCCACCGCGATGGCCTTGCCAATGCCGCTGCCTGCACCCGTGATGATTGCTGTCTTGCCAGAAAGGGAGAACATAAGATGAGATGTGGGCACGAGCATGATGGGGACTTTCAGTTCATGCAAGCGTGCACCGCATCTTCACGTTTCCTCCCGCGATGCTTTCCCGTTTCCTTCCCACGATTGTCGCTTGTCTCGCCACTTTTGTGGCGGCGCCATCCATGGCCGCCGAGCCACCGCCCAACATCGTGCTCATTGTGGCGGATGACATGGGTTATGCGGACCCGACGTGCTTCGGGCTCGCAGGAGAGGAGCGCACCTATCAGACTGCCCAGCTCGACAAACTCGCGAGCGAAGGCACACGCTTCACGAACTTCTACGTTTCACAAGCCGTCTGCACTGCCTCGCGTTCTTCCTTTCTGACGGGGTGTTACGCCAACCGTGTGGGGCTCCAGGGCGCGCTCAACCATACGAGCAAGAATGGCCTCAATCCGAGCGAGACCACTCTTGCCGAACTCTGCAAGGCACGCGGTTACGCCACGGGGTGCTACGGCAAATGGCATCTCGGCATGGGCAGTCTTGGCGCGGTGCATCACGGGTTCGACGAATTCTTCGGCCTGCCCTACTCGAACGACAATGGTCCGTTTCACCCCACGATCAAGAACATGCCTCCTCTACCGCTGATCGAGGGAGAGCGGGTGATCGCCACCGATCCCGACCAGTCGCAATTCACCCGGCAGTTTACGGATCGAGCGATCGGCTTCATCAAGAAGAACAAGGAGAAACCGTTCTTCCTCTACCTGCCCCATGTCATGCCACACGTACCCATCTTCGCTTCGGACAGATTCAAGGGAAAGTCGGGCGGCGGACTCTACACCGACGTTCTACTGGAACTCGATGCCGGAATCGGCGAAGTGCTCGCAACCCTGAAGGAACAGGGCCTGGAGGAGAACACGCTGGTGATCTTCTTCTCAGACAACGGTCCCTTTCTCAGCTACGGCTCCCACGCGGGTAACGCACGGCCTTATCGCGAAGGGAAACTTACGGCGTTTGAGGGTGGCGTACGCACTCCCTGCATCTTGCGCTGGCCAGGCAAGATTCCCGCCGGGCGGGTGTGTGAGGACATGCTCTCTGCCATGGACCTTGTGCCGACCATCGCCACCCTTTTGGACCAGCCCCTGCCGTCTGTGAAGATTGACGGCAAGAACATCCTGCCAGTTCTCACCAACCAACCTGGCGCCAAGTCACCCCACGAGGCTCTCTTCATCTACAGTGGGACGGAGTTGCACGCAGTGGTCAGTGGACCATGGAAGCTGCACTTCCCCCACCCCTACCTCACCGTGGCCGCCGAGCCGGGGCGCAATGGCAAGCCTTCCAACTGGGCGAATCTCAAGCCGGACTCCATCACCAAGTCCGGTGTGGAAGGCATTGCCTCACGCCATGGGTATCGCGTCGAGAAGCTTCCGTTGTCCCTGTACAATCTCTCTGAGGATCCCGGAGAGGTGAAGAACGTCGCTGAACAGAATCCCGAAGTCGTTGCCCGCCTGAGCGCACTCGCAGAAACGATGCGCGCAGACCTGGGAGACTCCTTGCAGGGACGCACGGGTACGGGCGTGCGCCCTGCGGGGAAGGTGGAGTAGCGGAGTAATCAGTAAGTCAGTATTCAGTGCACAGTAAGGAGTAAGTAGTGAGTGGTAAGTAGAGAGAAGCAATGAACACAGGCCTGGCTTGTGAGTTGCTCCCACCTGTAGTTACTGACTACTGACTACTGACTACTGACTACTGACTACTGACTCACAGCTCCCTTCAAGCATCCCCCTTCGTCATCTCCCCGTCTACCATGCGCCACGCACCGGTAACGTTCTTGTTCTGGATGGCAGCGGGCAGGCAATCATCCGGGAAGCCCTGGTAGCACACAGGGCGGACGAAGCGGTAGATGGCTGCGGTGCCGATGCTGGTAAAGTGGCTGTGCGTGGATGATGGATACGGACCGCCATGGTGCATGGAGGGACACACCTCGATGCCGGTGCCGAAGCCATTGAAGATGATGCGGCCTGCCTTGCGTTCGAGGATGCGCACGAGGCGGGCGTGCTCGCGCAGGTCGTCCTCCGTGCCATGGATGGAGGCGGTGAGCTGGCCATCGAAGCTCTCGGCGATGCGCTCCAACTCCTCCTTGCTGCCCACGTGAGTCACCACGCTGCTAGGGCCGAAGATTTCCTCACGCAGGGATGCCTGGCTCTCAAAACCCGCTGTGTCCGTGCTGAAGAGCGCGGCCGTGGCTTGGGAGGCCTCCTTGCTGGCGGGTGTCTGCGAGCGGGCCACGAGATCCACACCAGGGGTGGCAATCACGCGGGCCACGCCAGTATCGAAGGAGTTCGAGATGCCCGCATGCAGCATGGAGGCAGGCTGCCATCCCTTTATGAGGGAGGAGGTCTTCTCCATGAATTGCTTCAGTTCATCGCTTTGTACGCCGAAGACGAGACCGGGATTGGTGCAGAACTGTCCCACACCCATGGTGAGTGAGGTGACAAACGCTTCCGCAATCTGTGGCGCGCGCTGCTGCAAGGCGCCAGGCAGAAGGAAGACGGGATTCACACTGCCGAGTTCACCGTAGAAGGAAATGGGATTCGGGCGTGACGCCGCCGCATCAAAAAGTGCGCGGCCACCTTTGAGCGATCCGGTGAAGGCCACTGCCGCGGTCAGGGGGTGCTTCACGAGCGCCATGCCGATCTCGCTCCCTTTCCCCTGCACCATGGAGAACACACCTGCAGGCATGCCCGTTTTCTCCGCTGCTTCGGTGATGACGCGACCAATCATTTCACTGGTGCCCGGATGTCCGGGATGCGCCTTCACCACCACCGGGCAACCTGCGCCAAGAGCGCTCACCGTATCCGTACCAGCGACGGAAATGGCGAGGGGGAAATTGCTCGCGCCGAACACCACCACCGGACCCACCGGCACCATCATGCGGCGCACGTCCGGCTTCGGCAGAGGCGCGCGGTCGGGGATGGCCTTGTCGATGCGAGCCTCCAGCCACGTGCCTTCACGGACGAGTTTGGCAAAAAGGCGGGCCTGACTGGTCGTGCGACCGCGCTCGCCCGTCACACGCACCATGGGCAGGCCGGTCTCTTCATTGGCGCGCTTCAGCAGGGCATCACCCAGGGCATCAATGCCATCTGCGATGGCTTCCAGAAAACTGGCGCGCTCCTCGGGCGACTTCGCACGGAATTCGTCGAACGCCGCATCGGCCGCCTTCAGCGCGGCATCCGCCTGATCGACCGGAGACTCGTGGAACACCGGCTCCAGCGACTTGCCCGTGGCGGGGTTGGTGGCCGTAAAGGCCTCCCCTGTGGAATCGACCGTCTTGCCTGCGATGATGGACTGTCCGTGAAGCGTCATAGTGCCCCAGTGTCACGATTCAGAGGGGCAAGTCAAACGCGAGGGTGAAGCGGAAAATACCCGCGCAGCCGCTGGATCAGCCTTCCTCAGGGCGCAGTGCTCCAAAGGCAACCGCCAGTGCGATGGGCACCACCACAAACAAGATCCACCGTACCCACAGGTATGCGATCATCCCCATCCACCTGTCCCCATCCCAGATCACCAAAGGTGCCATGAAAACCTTGAGCAGCACCGCTACGGCAAGCGCTCCGACAGGCACCACCACCACCAGATACAACAGCATGTCCCGTGGTTCCAACTGTCCCGATTCATAGTACCCGCCGTACCGCGATTGTCCCAACTCCTCCAGCATGGTGGCCAGAACCACTGCGATACCAAAGAACAAGAGCAATGCCGCACCTGTGACAGCCCAATCCAGAAACGTTGGATACTTGAGAAGCGGCGGTGGCACGTCTGCTCCGCCTTCCTCAGGCAGTTCTTCTGGCGTTGCATTCATCACCTCGATGGCTGCGTCCACTTCCTCCTCGGGAATCATTACTGAGCATGGTTGCCACCCCGGGGAATACAGGTGACAAGATTCCTCGTGCCAGACTTCCACAGGAATGCCGTGAGCCTCCAAGACACCGCGCACGAGATGGGCGCGGTGCGGATGATACGCAGAACCCAGCCGGACAAACATGCGGCCCAGCCTGCACGAACGGCGACACGGCGTCGAGAAAGTTTTTACTTAAACAGCACGTGGTTCAGCAACCAACGCACTTGTTACTTCTCCGCCTGGCTGAAGAGCCACTTGTGCACCTCGGGGTCATCAAAGACTTTCCCGATGATTCCGTGACCTCCGGTGGGAAACTCGGTGTACTTGAAAGTCTTGTCCGCGCGTTCCAGCGCTTTCGCGAGTGCCTGTGAGCCCTCAACTTTCACCACCTCATCATCCTTGGCGTGGAAAAGCCAAAGGGGACGCTTCTTGAAAGTGTTTGCGGTATCCACGCCGGTGCAGCCTGCCACTGCCACTCCGGCCGTGAAGAGACGCGGTTCGGAATTCATCAAATGACAGGTGCCGAATCCTCCCATGGAGTAGCCGATGACATACACACGCTTTTCATCGATGGGCAGGGACTTCATGAGCTTCTTCACGAGGTCGATTGCCTCCGTGCCCGGCTTGTCATACCACCCGCCTCCGGTACCGCCGAAAGGTTGATAACATAGCGGCGCCACGATGATGCAGGGCCGCGCTGCGTAGTTTTCTGTCTTGGCGAAGGTCTTCATCCATCCACCCACCTGCTTGCCGTTTTCATCATTCTGGCTCTTGCCGTGCAGGGCCAGCACCAAGGGATATTTCTGGGCTGCGCTCAGCTCCTTGGAGGCATACAGGGCAAAGGGAAGGTCCTCATGCTTGGAGAGAGCCCAGTCGCCTGTGATGAGCGCTGCATAGGGCCCTTCAATCGGTTTGTGCGGTGCATTGGAAGTCGGGGATGCAGACGTGCCCGGACCTGGGGCCGCTCCCGGTTTTGCAGTGGAGTTGGACTGCACCCATTTCCGATCCTCCTCAGAGAGCCGCTCCAGGGGAATGGCGAAGGTCTGGCCTGCAGCGTTTTTCACGGTCACCGCTGTGGCAGTGGCGCTGACCAGGTCCGCTTCCAGCTTGCGGCCGTCAGTCGAGGTCCAGGTGCGGGCTCCGGCCACGATGGGCAAGGCGACGGTGGCAATGAGGGCAAGCAGCGGTTTCATGAGAACATGTGGCTCAACGTTCGGTTCCTGGACTCCATGGGCACAACGCACGAAAAGGCCGGGTCTTTGTGATTTCGAACAAAGACCAGCCAAATCTCTACAGAAGCATCCGGGGTGAATTGTTACGAAATTACCGCCGAAACTTCCTGGCTAGGACTCCGACGGAATCGGCAGCCCATGCATTCGAAGAAACGACAGCTTGTCCCAATACCCACGCTGAAACTTGATGCGCTCCTCCACCACATGGAAAAAGCCGCACCCACGTAACCCCAGCGGATCCTTCCACTCCAGCACGGCCCACTCGCCATCGCACAAGATGTTGTCGGGTATGCACACCATCTTTGCCCGCGAGAACTCGCCACGAAACATTTCTCGAATCGCCTCCCTGCCTTCCACCGGAGCATTCGCCACCTGGTGGTTCACAGCATTTTCATGGTAGAGCGCCGCAAGTTGATCTGCGTAGGCTGCATTGAAGGCCTCGATCCATTGCTGAAGCACTTGTCTGGGAGTCATGCGAGATGCTCGCACAGTCGCGTGTGGCTGTCACTTCGGAGCAGTTGGGAGGGGTGGAGTCCTCTTTCTTGGGTACCATTTCGAGACCTCTTCACGGAAAGGCTCCGGCATCACGCCACTGATCTCTCTGGGAATGTCATCTGGCACCACCCACCCCTTGTGATTGTCATCGATGTTATCCTTTAGCTCCTGCCATCCCAAATAGCTCGGTGACCCGAGCCACAGGCACTGGGTTTCGGCGTTCCAAAAGACCACGTACGGCTCACCTTCACTGGCGATGGGAGAGTAGCCACGATCCGCTTTCGTGCCGTTCGGATTCCTCAAGGAAACAGTCACCCCTCGCTGCCCCGGCTGACCTGCCACACTCTTGTCGAGCGGGCGAATGGTGAGCGTGAGCCGGTCATTGAGCGCATACTCACCCTCTTCCCGCAGAGTCTGATTTTTGCCGGCATCATGTTCATGGACGCCCGGGTCACTTCTGGTTCCCCCCTGAGCCTGTTCAGGTGAAACCGTCACCAACTCCATGGCGCCAATCTTGCGCAGCTCCTTCATCAAGGAATCCAGCGCCCCCTCAGGCAGGGCCTCCGAAGAACGCAACTTCACCTGCAGCCCCGGGGTGTCGCGACTGGACACCGCAACATTCCACACGCCTGCCTTCTTCATGACCTCCAGGATGTCAGTGATGAATTTCGAAGTCGTCTGAGGGCCCGCCGCTACCTCCACCTTCAACTGCGAGGCTGTCGCAGCATCCATGACACCCCGGGGCTTTTCGAGCCCTGGAATATTGTTCGCGGCAGGAGTGGTCACTCCAGGGGGCTTCGCAATCACTGTATCAGGGCCATCGAAACGGTCAGCGATTGTGAGCACCACTGGCTGACCACCGAGACGGAAGAGTTGCGTCGCGCGCCCACGGCCAGGCCTTGCCGAGTCGATGGAGGTTGCGCGGAACTCCGCTGCCAGCTGGGTGAAATCCGCGTTCATACGGCTGCTGCCTCCGGCACCTCCCACCGTAATCGTGGCTTCCACCTGCTTCTCATTGACTCGTTTCAACCTGGCACTGACCTGGATGTTCTGCTGACCGGGAACATCCGTATTGCGCTGCGTGGTTGCTTGGGACTGGTCTCCGCCCACCTGCAATCGGGCCACTCCAGTCTTCCCAACGAAGACGTTCCATGTCGTCTCCAGGGAATCTGAGTCTGCTTTATTCAGATCACGATCGATCAAGACCCATCTCGGATCGCTTCCAGTGAGCAGCGGTGTGATGTACAACGTTGCCGTGTACTCCACACCATCGGTAGCCTTCACGGAGAAGAGTCTGCATTCCGCACTGTTGATTTCCGGTCCCACTTCCACTCGCGGCGTGGGCAAGTTGCGCATCACCGCCTCGGCCACTTCGATCGACGGCAGGACAAAAGCCAACTCCATGGTTTGAGGACCACTGGAAAGGACATGGGTGGGATGATTTCCCGGTGTCACGCGTGGGAATACACGCAGCCCGTTGTATTTTCCGTGATAGAGCTCCGTGATCTGTCGCTCCGCAGAGCTCACCGCAGATCCTGTCACCTCTTGACCACTCAGAACCGCGCGGATCTCCAGTGGCTGGCGGATGGTATCCGTGCGCACCTGCATGAAAATAACATTCCCGGTCTGGCGAAGTGGCACCGGATTCACCTCCACCAAGGTGGGAAATTGCGCATAGGTGCGAACGAGTCCAGTGAGTCCAAAAAAACAAACCACTACGACAACAGCCCAGGTCACGTAGCCAAGTATGCTCGTACGTTCTGCGGGCCCGGCGGAGGCTCGCATCTTGAGTCGCAGCAGCAGAACAATCACTCCTCCTGAAATCAGAGTAAGTGCCACTATGATCCCAGGGGCACCGTCCACAAAACTGCGGCCAAGGCCGTACCCCACAGGCTTGACATGGAAATCAATGTAGTACTTCACCAGGAAGAGCCACAACGCCGCAAACGCCAGTGTGAGCAGGCCAGCCAGGACGGGCAGCAAAAGATCCAGCTTCCAGCTCCTGCGTGATTCTGTGATGGAGGCAGAGCCGGCTCCCGGTAGTGAGGGTGGCCGCACCGTGGGGGTTCCCGAATGCAACCACCGGTTGGTCGTGTGCAAGATCCACCACACGGTGGCAATCGACGCGGCCAAAGCCAACAGTAGCGTGCCAGCTCTTGTGCCAATCACAGCACCCACAAGAAGGGCTGCGAAGATGGCCACGACAGCGCCCATCAGACACGGCCACACGAGAGCGGCAAACTTGCCGGATACCATCCGCTCGAAGGGTGGGCCTCGCCGGCGTTGCACAGCAAGGTGAGACCACCCGAGCAATGTACCCGTGATGATGGAGCCCACTTCAAACAAGAAACCAACTCCCAAAAGCGGAAACATGAGAACAACCCAGGGCGCACTGGAGACCCGGTCGCCCATCCTTGCCTCTGGAGGCGTGACGTGGAAACCACTGTGGCTGTGGTCGGTGCTGCCACTGATGTGAAAGGTTGCCTCAGAAGACTGGAAGGAAACCGTGCGCACGGTAACGAGGCTTATCATCAGCAGAAACGGCACTAACAAACTCGCGAGCACCAGGGCAGCACCGACACGCGGATACGTTGATCGCTGCAATGGCACAGTCTGCTGCTGCCGAGGCATCGGAGGGACAGTCGGCGGGATGGAAGCAACACCGGCTGCGACGGCGCCTGCCACGCCAGGAGCAGGCGCGGGCTGCGGGTTCCCCTTTCCCAAGGTCATGATTTGCGTGCGCAAATCCTCTGCCGTCTGCCAGCGCAACTCCGGAGAGCGGTCCAGCGCGCGCAGCACGATCTCATCCAGTCGCACATCCACCTGCACCTTGCGCGAAGGCGGCTCAATCCCCCTGGATGGAAGCTCTCCCGTGAGCATCTCATACAGCACCACGCCCAAGGAATAGATATCCGCCCGATGGTCCGCACGCTGGGGCTGTTCCCGCTGCTCAGGAGACATGTACTGCGGTGTGCCCGCGGGCTGGGAGTCGCCCGGCAGCACTTCATCAGCAGGAGTATCAAGCATCTTGGCGATGCCGAAGTCCGCGATTTTCACGCGTCCGCTTTTATCCAGCAGGAGGTTCTCCGGCTTGATATCGCGGTGTACGATGCCGTGCTCATGCGCATATTGCAGAGCCTCGCAAATGGGCGGCACGACTGCGAGAGCCTGCTCAGGAGTGAACTTCCCCCCACGCATGGCCTGTCGCAAATTCACGCCATCGACGTACTCCATCAGCAGGTAGAAAAATGTCCCCGCCTGTCCGAAATCATGCACTGTGACGATATGCGGATGGTTGAGTGCGGCCAATGCCTCAGCCTCCCGGGCGAAGCGCGCAGCGAAAGCAGGATCCTGCACCCTTTCAGGAGCCAGCAGCTTCAATGCGACAAAACGTTTGAGCGACTTTTGCCGTGCCTTGTACACCACCCCCATGCCTCCCCGACCCAAGCACTCCAGAATATCGAGCTGCGGAAAATGTGGCGCCAGTTCCTCCGGCGCAGGTGCTGCGGCCGGCGGCGCCACGGGTTGTGTTTCAGCCTCTCCCGTGAGCAACGTGGGCTCTTCCAGATTCAACGCCATCAAGCAGCGCGGGCACAGCCCTTCAGGAGCGGAGGCAGGCAAAGGAGCTCCGCATTTGGGACATGAGTGGGAGGGCGTATCGCTCATGTTCGTTTCCTAAGTGCCGACGTTCAAACGTTACACGAATTGCGGGATGCAGCAGCTTTTTGCGAGCGCATCATGAGGCGCTCGGTGTTCCTTGGGCGAGCACAGCTATCAAATGCCGGATTTCATCTTCCAAATCCGCCTCATTCGCCACGGTCTGCGCAATCTCCTCGCGGAAGATCTCGCGAAACCGCTTCCGCAGACGATGCACCGCCACGCGCGCAGCCCCCTCCGTGCAGTCCAGCTGTGAGGCCAGCGATGCATAGGACGCCTCTCCCCTGGAAGCCACGAGTTGCGGCTTCATCACAACAAAATCTTGCTCCCGCCCCGCACGCTCGTATTCCGCACGGAGCCTCCCCAAGGTCTGCTCCAGGAGGGTCAATGCCCAGCGGCGGTCATATGCGTCATCCGCAGAAGCATGGGGTGGTGTCTCCTCACGGTAGAGCTTTTCCCCCAGGACGGTATCCAGCGGCACCGCATGCTGTCCGCCGCCACGCTTCAATCTACGCGAGCGGTCCCACTCATTTGCCAGGTGCCGCTGAAAGGCCATCAGCATGAACTGGCGGAATCGCCCCCTCTCTTGCTGCACTGATTGAAGGAATCCCTTCTCCAGCAGCCTGGCGAAAAAGCCCTGTGTGGCATCTTCGGCATCTTGAGCGGTGTGCCCACGCCTCCGGGCATAAATATACAGGGGCTGCCAGTAGGTCCTGCACAGCACTTCCATGGCGTGCAGCGCCTGGTCGTTCTCCACCTCGCGCGCGGCCAGCACCACGGACCATCGCGTGGTTAGGAAGAGCGTTTCATGCCGGGGTGGTTTTTGTGCAGCGTCGTGATTCGAGGCCATTGCCAAATCATAAGCTCTCTGGAGCAAACGTTACAAGGCCGCCACTTGCCCTTGCCTCATTCTTCTCCAGCCTTGCAGGGTCCACTCCCCCCACCATTTCCTCCTCCACGGCATGAACTACGTCGACCTGCCCCACAACAAGAAGCTGAACCTGCTGAACGAGCACGATGGCGACTGGGAGAATCTGGAGCAGAGCAAATGGTGCCTCCACTGCAGCCAGAGCTTCACGGGCCTCGCTACACGTGTGTGGAAGGATGATGACGGACGGCTCTGGCTGGAGTGCGGCACGCCGGGATGCGACGGCTCGCCGATCGACTGGGCTCCCTATCCGTGGTGGGATGACACCCATCCCGCCACGATTGAGTACCTAAAAAAGAATCCCCGGACCGAGAACGGACCGGGGTTTCTGGATGATGAATTTGATGAGGATGAAGGGGAGGACGGCAAGCGCGGCTGAATGTCCGCGCTCGTCACCATCCTCAGGCCTTGCCCATGGCACGCAACAGGGTGAGCGCCATGTCCGCAGGCGTCTCGGAGACGGCAATGCCGCACTCGGCGAGGATCCGCTTCTTGGCTTGGGCGGTGTCATCCGCGCCACCGACGATGGCACCGGCATGGCCCATGCGGCGTCCGGGAGGAGCCGTGGCGCCTGCAATGAATCCTGCGATGGGCTTCTTGCAGTTGTCCTTGGCCCAGCGGGCAGCTTCCGTTTCCGCGTTTCCGCCGATTTCGCCAATCATGATGATCGCCTCGGTCTCAGGGTCCTCATTGAAGAGCTTCAGCACATCAAGGTGACTGGTGCCATTCACCGGGTCACCGCCGATGCCCACGCAGGTGCTCTGGCCGTAACCGCGCGTCGTGAGCTGCCACACCGCTTCATAGGTGAGGGTGCCAGAGCGGGACACCACACCGATGTTGCCACGCTTGTGGATGTAACCAGGGGCGATGCCGATGCGGCAGCCGCCGTGGGAATCCTTGCCCGTACCAGGAGTCACGAGGCCGGGGCAGTTGGGGCCAATAAGACGGGTCTTGGAGCCTGCCATGCCAGCTTTCACCTTCACCATGTCATTGATCGGAATGCCTTCCGTGATGGCCACCACGAGGTCGAGGCCCGCGTCCACACCTTCCAGGATGGCATCCGCCGCGAAGGGTGGCGGCACGAAGATCACACTCACGGTGGCCCCACTTTCCTTCACCGCCTCGGCAACCGTGTCGTACACGGGCACCTTGTGCGAGCCGTGGTCAAAGCTCTGGCCGCCCTTTCCGGGAGTAACACCAGCCACCAGCTTGGTGCCGTAGTCGAGGGATGCCTTGGCGTGGCGGGAGCCAAAGTCACCAGTGATGCCTTGGACGAGAATGCGCGTGTCTGAATCAACAAGAATGGCCATGGGGAATGTCTGTGAGAGTGATGTCGTAGAAAATGCTTGTACTCAAATCAATGATGACCGGGTTTCCGCTTGTGGATGATGAGAGGATTGCCATCGGGATCCAAGACGATGGCCATGTGGCAGACCGGTGTCTCAATGACTTCCATTTTGAAGGGAACATTGGCACCCTTGAGTTCAGCGATGGTCTCATCCAGGTCCACTGCCTCGAGAGCCACACTGCAACCGTCGGCGCTCGGTTTCCATCCTGCCGTCCGGCCGATAGCCAGCGTGCCGGAACCGATGTCGTACTCGACCCAATGGTCGACGTCGCCCATGTCGGACTCCATCGTCACCTTCAGTCCGAGCACGCCTTCGTAGAAAGCGCGCGCCTTCGCGATGTCGCTGACGGCGTAGCAGGAGTAGGCGATTTCGGTGAACTTCATGGCTGGGCGAGGTTAGTGATGACCCGGCTTGCGCTTGTGAATGCAGATGGAGTTGCCGTCTGGATCGGAGATCAATGCCATGTGGCACACGGGCGACTCCGCGACATCAAAGAAGAAGGTCACGTTCTTTTCCTTCAGCCATTTGATGGCAGCATCAAAATCCTCGACCTCGAGAGCCACGCCACCACCCTCCGTGCCGGGCTTCCAATCCGGCGCCATATTGGAGAGGGCCAGCACATGCGGGCCCACTTCGTACTCCACCCAGCTTTTGCCATCGTGATCGAACACGGAAGCCGGGGTCAGATTCAGCACGCCCTCATAGAAAGCCCGCGAGCGCGCCATATCCGTGACAGGATAGCCAGTGAATGCGAACTCGGTGACCTTGAGCATGGCTGGAACCGGGTGGAAATTGGGAGTTAAGCTGCCGCAACCGCCGCGACGATCTTCTTCGCGGCATCAGCGAGGTCATCCGCGCTCGTGATGGCAAGGCCGCTGTCTGCCAGCGTCTTCTTGCCGGCGACCACGTTGTTGCCTTCAAGGCGCACAACGAGCGGGATGGAAAGGCTGGTCTCCTGCGCAGCGGCGATGATGCCGGTGGCAATGATGTTGCAGTCCATGATGCCGCCGAAGATGTTCACGAGGATGCCCTTCACATTCGGGTCTCCGAGAATGATCTTGAAGGCAGCCGTCACCTGCTCCTTGGAAGCGCCGCCACCCACGTCGAGGAAGTTGGCAGGATCGCCACCGGAGAACTTGATGATATCCATGGTGGCCATGGCCAGACCTGCGCCGTTCACCAGGCAGGCGATGTTTCCATCCAGACCGATGTAGTTCAGGTTGTACTCGCTTGCGGCGACCTCACGGGGGTCTTCCTCCGTCTTGTCGCGCATGGCCACCACGTCCTTCTGACGGTAGAGCGCGTTGTCATCGAAGTTGAACTTCGCATCAAGGGCCACGAGCTGGTTGTCCGTGGTGATGGCCAGCGGGTTCACCTCGACCATGGAGCAGTCGACCTTGATGAAGAGATTGTAGAGCGCGGTGAAGAGCTTCACCGCCTGGTTCATGAGCGCACCACGCAATCCGAGAGCCGCTGCCACCTTCCGGCACTGGTAGGCCTGCAGGCCAAGGGTGGGGTGGATGCCCTCCTTGATGATCTTTTCAGGAGTCTTTTCGGCAACCTCTTCGATGTTCACGCCGCCTTCAGTGCTGGCGATGATGGAGTGGCGGCTGTTCGCGCGGTCCAGCAGGATGGCAAAGTAGTATTCCTTGGCAATATCCACGGACTTCGCCACGAGCACCTTGCTCACCAGCTTGCCGTCGGGGCCGGTCTGATGGGTCACGAGGGTCTGGCCCAGCATCTTGCCTGCAATGTCCTCCGCCTCCGCAGCGGTGTTGATGACATGCACGCCGCCCTTGAATCCATTCTTGAAAGTACCCTTGCCACGTCCACCGGCATGGATCTGTGCCTTCACCACAAGTCCCTCACCGCCAAGCTCGCGCGCAGCAGCACCCGCTTCCGCCGCCGTGCTGGCGACCTTTCCTTTGGGAGTGGCGACGCCGAATTTTTCAAAAAGCTCCTTGGCCTGGTATTCGTGGATGTTCATGGAAGGGAAAGTGTCAGCGGAAAGGGAACGGAAAGAACGAGAGCCGCGAGCATAGGAGCAGGTCTCGCACCGTCAAGGCGCAGAGTTGGGAGAGTTTTGGCAAGTCCGCGATTGGCTGTAGCGGAGGTCTTCAGCTTGGAGTAGCCCCCCCAAGTTTGCTTTCATTCGGCGGCAGCCGATTCATCGCTGAAATTGGCTTTCCGACAGCTCGCACTCGCCTTCAAGAACGAATACAGTCCGTTTGCTTCTATTCACAGTCTCGACAGACAGCAAGATGACCGACTGTCATTTCTCCTCCGCCACCAACGGAGCACTGCTCTTGATGGCCTTCGATTCCACATCACAAACCACCGTTGAAGTGGTCGCCCCATACTCGGCATTGATGGAGAACACCATCCCATTCCATCCGATGTAGTTCTGAACCGTCGAAGCGCGCTGTAACTTTGTTACGACCTGAAATCTCCAGTGAGGCTTGTCCTTCTCGATGGCCTCGAAAATCGACGAATCGAGCTTGTAAACTTCTATGGGCTCAGCGTGACCACGCGGCATCACAATGAATTTGCCGTCTGGTGATATAAGGTCACCTAGATTCAGGAAGTTCTCTCCCACGTTTCTAGATTTGGTGGCCTCACCAAAGGGATCGAACAGTACAACCCGACGAATCTTGTCCTCGGTAACAAGCGCCACCACGAGGGTCGCATTGTCAGCGGCGCGAAGTTCCAGGACGTCTCTTTCCCGCGGCGATTTGGCAGTGGCTTCCCCTTTGGGCAAGGCATCTGCCGCCTGGACATTTAGAGAACACACGACAGCAAGCAAAAGAAGACGGTAACTCATGACATGAACAGTTCGGGTTCATTTCCAAATACCATTGTCTGGCGGCACAAAGATCAACCCCTGCCGCCCGGAACCCGTCGGGTACCATGATTCAAACGGCCCCTTGTCATAAACCTTGTCAGGATCGCCCTCACCGACATGTACTTCGTACACTGTGCCTCTCGAAACCATGGCATTGTGATGCGTAAACGCGGTCATGATGAAGCCAAACTCAAGTCCTGCAAGCTTTGCGAGCCCACTCCCATCTCGAGGCGTGGGTCCGGGATTCCAATTACTGTATCGTTTTGACCAATTGTCCTTCAAGGGCGCGTAGATCGCCTCGGGCACCGGATCGTAATTGATAATCCAATTGTTCTTATTCACGGTGAACTTCTTTTGCCCTTCCAGATAGTAATTGCCATTCATGACGTTGTCCACGTTGTCAATAATGGTTCGACGTCGCCCGCGATCATACGCCTCCCTTTGGTCGAGGGGCACGTCGGAACCCGTCAATGTAGGATGATTGATGTCCCGATTGTAATACACTGCAATCCAATCCTGTTCCTTGAGAACTTTGGCAATTTCGCCACCGTTTCCTCGAGCTTTCCACACAGCCGCGGCCACTTTGCTGTCCGCACCGTTTTCCCTCTTGTAGGTGCAAGCAATGACGTCCGCAACGAAACCACAACACGACGTGTTGGGCTTTTTGGGATCGAGCGAAGCTTCTGTGCTCCACTCCCCGATCCTCCTCTCGGTGTTTTTCATGAATTCCTCAATGCACTTCACGGCTGTAGCGCTGCTCCACTTTTCCTTTTCAACCAGGCCGAACAAGTCAATCCGGTTGAGAGCATCGTTGGACACCATCGCATAGAGGTTTGCACCGCCGCCCTCACCGATCGGGTCGCGGCTGATCCACGACGCGAGCGCTGGTGCATAGTACCGGTAGCCGTAGTATATCAACTGGGTTTCTACGTCCGTGTACTTCGTCGAAAATCCAAACGGACAAGTCAACCCGTTGCCACGGCCCAGATCGCCCACTATCTCGTTTCCGAACGGGTCGTAGTCACGATGCTCGGCAATGTGCCCCGAAACAGCATCCACATATGCTGCCACATTCCCGTTTCCATCATAGCAGGGGAACCACACTGCGCCCTGGATGCCTTCACTTGGCACCTGTTCCACCATGAGCAGGCCTCCCACACCGCCAGCCTGCTGCCCGCTGCCGCTCACGTCAACGCCCCATGCATAACAGCGCATGGAACCGGATCCGGCTGACATATTGATCTCCGCCACCAAGTTCCAGCCATCATACAAATATCTCCAGTCGGCCTGCTCCACCCAACTCGCCGTCTGCAAGCCAAGCACGCGCTTGCGGATGCGGCGCCCCTCTGCGTCATACGCAAACTCCAGACGTTGGGAAGGCACTCCTGCGGCTGCCGCCTCAGGGATAGTCTCCATCACCGCCAGACGATTCTCAGCGTCCCACTCATAGCGCCAGCGTCCATCCCTGGCCAAGTTGCCATCTGCGTCATATATGTAGGCTTCAGGAGTCGCAGCAAACCACAGGTGCCCTTGGCGTTTCTGTTTCAGATCACTTCCATTTCTTCCGGCACCCCCAAGTACCGCCTCCACCTCTATGGGAATGAAAGCCGCAGAGGGGGCTGTCTCTGCCGTGATTCCGGCGTGGAAGTCCCCGGTACTGGTATTCTGGTCAGCGAGTAAGCCATTGACTTTCACGGAGGCTTGAGGATTTGTTCTGCCAAGCACCCACTTGCTCGCTGGATGCTCTCGGTTTACCAGAGCGTTGCTGGCGTCCGAGTTCCAAACGAGGCTGACCACCCCGGCAGGGGTGTCTTCTGTCACCACCGTACGGCCACCAATTCCGTTGTAGCTATAGCCAAAGACATATCCGGGTTTGGGTGTTCCATTGACGGCTTTTGAACTTCCCGTAACTTCTCCCCGGGAGTTATAGACGTAACCCCAAACCTCCCCGGTTTCTCGAGCCGCCGCACTCCGCCTGCCGGAGCTGTCATGACTATATGAATGCTGGCTCACCACGGGTCCTGCAGTTCCCCACCTCCATATGATGGATTCAAGCCGTTCCTCATCGTCATAGAGGGTCATGCCGTTCAAGGAACTGCTCCCGTAGGAGACTGTCGTAGGGTGTCCTGTTACTGAGTCGATGGCATATGTCACCTCCCGCCCAAAGGCTCCCACTGTCTCCGCCTGTCCAGAGGCATTGTAACCGTAGGCAATCTGTCTGTTTCTACCGCTAAAACTCCAGGAAAAAGCCCGGCGGCGGCTCAAGCCATCAAACTGTTGACTCAATACCGCTCCGTCCAGCAGCCCACCACTGATGCTTTCGCCACTGGCAATGCCTCCGGGTCCCGCATATGCAAAGGTCCGCAATCCGCTCGCATCAGTAAGTGAGCGCAACTGACCGTCTGAGTAATATGCCTTTAGCGTTGAGGGCGTGCCGTCATTGTAGCTGGTCTGCGTCAGTCGCCCGGCGGCATCATAAGCATAGGTGGTCTTGACTCTCTGCCCTGGCGAGATCTCGCGGGCCCAAAGGCGCTCCTGTAGACGGCCACCAACGCCATAAGTGTAGTTTACCGACTTATTCTTCGCATCAACTCTCCCAGTCAGCACGCCAGTCGCAGAGTCACGCTGCCAAGTCGTTACATCTGGGACTCCCTGAGGATCACCACCCCGGTAGGTGCGCATCTTCCACAAATCCCCGAACTGGTCATACTCGAAGCGGATGGGATATGTTGCGTTGCCCGCCTGTAGCAACACTCTGCCTGCTTGATCATACTCGTAGGTCGTTGTACTTCCACCACGATCAGTGACTTGCTTCAGGCGACGTGCATTGGCATGGCCATCTGGATAATACTCGTAGGCTTCGACTGTCGTATATCCAGAAGCACCTGAAGGCTGAATTCTCACCGCCTTCACTCGGTCACGAGCCGTGCCATCCACCAGATTATCGAATTCGCGCGTAACTTTGACGCCTGCAGGCTCGACAACTTCAATAAGGCGCTCAAGACCGTCATACTTGTAGGTAGTGGCACCTGTACCTTCCATGGACGTACTGGACACTAGCAACCCATTCACCGTGGTGCTCAAGGCAGTCCGGTTTGAGCGGTTCGTAGAAACAGCCGTGGTCTGTATTTTGCTGTCCGGAATAACTACAGTGGCTGTAGCTGTGACCGTTCCGTCGGAGGAGATTTCCTGCAACATCGTCGAAGTAGCACCCGTGATCTTTCTTCGCAGAACTCGTGAAACAAAGTTGCTTCGGTTTGCCTCGTTCAGCGTCTGTATGGTGGTAGTGACCTCCCACCACGTCCCTTGCTCCTCCTCATAGGTTACTTGTGTCGCAGTGATCGGCTCGGCGAGATTAGCTTCCAAAACACCATTGCCGTTGAAGTCCATACCATTGGCCGACAACCTCCCGAAAGCGTCATAAACAAAAAGCTGCGGCGCTTGCCCGGATATTTCGGTGCGTATCCGCTGTCCCTTCGTGTTGTAGTGGTGAGTGGTAAGCAGGATCGCGCCTCCGCCTGCAGGGCTGGGCCGTCGCTCATTCAGCAACCAACCCAAGCCATTGCTGGTAGCACTTCTCCATCTCGGGCTGTCCACAGAACCGTAGCGAATGGTTTCCGTGACCGATCCATCTCCATTGATCGCAAAGGCGTGGTATTCCGCCACTCCTGATGAACCCGTAATGCTCTTCACTCGTCCGTCCAGATACTTCTCAGTGATTCGTGAGCTGCCATCCGGATAGGTTTCAATGATTCGACGCCCGCCCAATTCGTATGATATTGTCGAAGTTGGCGCTCCATCGTTCATCATTGACACGAGGCGTCCGGCAAGGTCAGAAACCGAGGTGCGAATACGCTTTAGAGGGCCTGCCGTCACGGTGCTCGTATGCGTTAACCCACTCTCTACCTCAGTCTGTAGAATGTCGGGAGCTCCGTTGTGTCCCAGTTTTGCGGTACTCAACACTTCACCCGTCACTGCATCTGACACCGTGCGAGTAGTGATCCCCATCTCATCCGTCTCATCCAAGGTCGTCGCATCGACTTGTGTGGCCCGATAAATCGCGACCCCATCTTGCATGCTGCTCAGCCTGTCCCGGCTTTCTGAATGATAGTCATGCACGGTCGTGGAGATTGGAGTGGCCCCGTGCATGACGCGCTCATTTCGGATTAGTCCCTGGTAGTCCATCTCTGTTACCCGCACAGTTGGGGACGTATCCAAGAGTTCAAACGAAACCGGGTCCGCTGCGTAGTGCCGTTCAGTTATCCGACGGGCATTCCCTGGAAGATGGCCTGCAGCAGGAGGACTCCAATCGAACGTTTTGGCCGTTTCATCCCAAGTGCCCCGGTCATAGCTGTAGGCGGTAACTTTTCCCGTGGCATCCACCGTGCGACGCAGATCTCCCAGACCAAAATGAGCCTGGCTGGCATCATGCAGGTTCATGGTTCCATCCCACCTGCTGTAATCCGCCGTGAACCGTTGATTCATGGTGATTTTGAAGACACCATTGAACAGGTCGAGGTTCGGCGGAGTGTGAGGGGGATCGTTCGGTGAAGGCGGGGTGGAGTTGGGCACGTCGCTCCATGTCCCGGTAGCGATTGTCTCCCAAGTGCCTTCCACGAAGTCAGAACCTTGGCTTTGGGAGTTGAGGCTGAAGGAAATACCCGTGTACGAGACATCAATCGCCTGATTAACTCCCGTCGCAGCCGTGTACAAAACCACCTGGGTGCCTGACGGGTATGCATAAAGCACGCCTGTATTAGTATAGGGACTGTTGGGATCCGTCACGAGAGCGTCACACACCGCCGTTGCCAAGTCCGCTGGATAAAGGCCGGCTCCGGTCTGGATCCCAACGGTGATGGTATAGGCAGTGCCATTTACCGCCAAGGTCAGAGTGTCCCCCTCTCCCGCCTGACCGCACTCGATATGTACGCGTGCTGGCTGGCCCGGTATGTCCGAACGATACTCCACATTGAATCCTGGGGGCATTTGATGGCTGCGCATACGCCACGTATTGCTGGAATAATCAAGGTGGGCACCGCCGGCGGCACCCATGAGCGCAGCGAGCGCCTGGCCAAAGCTCCCGCCAAAAGAGGTCAAAGATTGCTTGTATGTATTTTCTGGATTTTCCGGATCCACATAACTTACGGCCATTTCGCATCCCGGCGGAGCTTGATCACCAGTTAGGAATGGGATCTGCTGGCTGAGTGTTGCCTGTCGCCAAGGTCCAAGGTTGTATAGATCAAATATTTCGTACACATAGGTGTCGGGATTAGCGGAACGTCTCCGGTCAGAAGCCCATCGCGTAGCGTGCGCAAGGGGATCAATCTGGTCGTTCCATTCGCGCCTCCATTGGCGTGAAACGACAATCGCCTTGATACTTTCCATCTCCCAAGCCTCCGTGGCACTGATACGCTGATAAGTTACCGCTCGGCTGTTCCCGTAGTTTGCTTCTGATGGGTGGAGAACTTCATTCATCCAAGGGTGCAAAGTCCGAAGGAGATTCCCGGTTTCAGGATGATACTCGTAGGCAATCCAAGACCCATCTGCCTGAATTCTCCACTTCACCTTCCCAATAGTGGTCGGGCTACCCGTGTCGAAGTATTCGGTGGAACTGGTCAGTGTTGTTTGCGCATCTGCTTTGACCGAAGTCTGGATCAGACCTTGGCCCCAAGAATACATGCGGTAGGTCAGCGTTTCGCTAGACAGCAGCACTTCCTCATTCTCCTCACGCTTGAGTTTTTCGCGTTGCACACTGCGAATGCCGCCGTCCCATGGACTTTCCACTCCGGTGGAGATGGTTCCATCCGGAGCAACTTCCCGCCAAACGCGACTTCCATCGCCACCTGCTTTTCCGTAAAACTCCCACGTCCTCGTGACACCATTGTATGTTTGGGTATAGATGATGCCCGGCGGCATTGTTCCGGTCTCCGCCACCTGCTGCAGCACATGCACACCTAAGGGTGGATCTCCAGCTAACCCTGTAGAGCTCTTGACAGTGATGATCACCTGACTACCGCCACTGCGCTGCTCTTCCACCACAATGCCATTCCCGGAAATGCGTCGCGAAATGCCTGGCACGGGATTTGCCATGTCCGTGAAGGAGGGAGGCTGTCCGAACACGTCAAACGGCATGCTCAACACGAAATTGCCCGAGGCGAGCAAATTTGGATCATCCAAGCGACCCGAAAACGAGAACATCCCCTTGGCGTAGCCCGTCTCATTGCGCCCTACGCCAAACGCAATATTCACCGGGACTTCGGGAGGACCACCGCCGCCACCGCCGCCACCGCCGCCACCACCACCACTGTCGCCAGGCCCTGACGGCGATCCATTGCCCGGATCATGGTCGTCTGACGCATCAGGAATCCAAACCACCATCTCCAGGGAATCACTTCGCGGCGACGCACTACTGGAATGAGGCTGGGGATCGGTGGGGGGATAGCCTGGGCTGGTCATTACATCTTCCTCATGCTGTTGGCCCCAGCGACTAAATCGTGGATCAAGCTCAGGACCCGGGGGATCGTGTGGCTCGCGAGTGTCATATGCCACCGCTTCTTCAACATTGCGGTCGATCAGATGAAATGTATGGCTGTCGCCCGACGGAATATCCTCCCCCAAGTAGTCCTGAGATGCGCGCAATTCGTCAGCCTGACTCTGGTAGTTCTCTTCTGTGACATTCAAGGTCACCTGGCGGATCCCGAAACGGTAGTACTCAAGGTAGTAATACCGCTTCTCATAAGTGGGTTCCTGCCCAGGGTCCCCGGGAGTGTCTGGACAAGCCTCCGAGTTGTAGTCGGAGTTTGCCCAAGCACTTAGAGAAACACCTGGTTGCCAGAACTGATCTGTGCTGCGCTTGCTCAACAGCAATACGTTCGGGCATGAATGCAGACTCACGCTGGCACTGGTTCCTTCACAAGGGCCGCTACCACTGCCATCCGAGACACTCAGGGAAAGAGAGTATTTCCCGCGCTTCACCTGATAAGCCTCGTATCGAGTTCCAGGCGTCTCACTAGGGGGCATCTCTACGCCAGAAGCGATGGTGAGCCCACCGAAGTTGGCTTGGCCTGAACCCTCGAATATCGTCCCTTGGATGAGAATACTCTCGCAAGTGCACTGCGCTGCCAGGTTGTGCGCACTGCACACAAAGACAGAGAACACAACGAGACACCACAGCAGAAGCCGCGGTGCGCCTATTTTTTTGGATCCGATTGTTTGGAATTTACCCATCTCGTTTTTCATGGTGGTGTTCCAGGTCATGGCATTCGCCCATTTAGCATGGGCGTTATTCAAGACGCGTGTAGATACGAAGCCCCAAGAGGCGGTTGTTGGATTCAGCGTCAGTCGGATCAGAGCCCTCTTCGATCTCTTGAATGTCCGAGATTCCGTCGCCATCGGTGTCCGCGAGGTGCGGGTTGGTTCCGTGCTGGGATTCCTCGCTGTTTGTCAGACCGTCGCCATCAGCATCCTCATCGCCATCGCTCACTCCATCCAGATCGCTGTCCGCAATCAAGGGATGGGTTCCGAGCTGATACTCCGCCAGGTTGTTCACATCATCCTCATCCGGGTCAGCTGTAGCATCATCATGCCGGACGTACAGGCCCACCGAGGGATACCTCCAGCGTCCGTACTGATGTTCCCACGTATCAGGCATGCCATCTCCGTCCAGATCTGCGACCGCCACGCGCGTGAACCTCGGGCTCGCCCCCACCAGAGCCGCGTCCATCCAGTCATAGATGCCATTGCTGTTGGCATCGGTCGTGGGTGCCCCTCCCTCCGGGTAGAGCATGGCCTCCATCAGGATGGCCAGATCCCCAAGACTGTGGCCGCCGTTGAAGGTATCTGCATCTTGAGGCGAAAGAAGCAGTTTGCACTCCTCAAAGTTCAATACTCCGTCGCCGTCGGCATCTTCGACGGCATCAGCGAAGTTGTTTTTAGCCAGCCAGTAGTAGTCTTCGAAAATGTCAGTCATTCCATCACCATCAGCGTCGTACAGTGCCATGTCGACGTTCAGTGCCAGGCCTGCGTTATACTGCGCAAGGTTGGTGACGCCGTTGCCGTCAAGGTCGCCGGCTGCGTCAGCAGCGTCGTACGGCAGCATGCCATAGTGGACCTCAATGCGATCAGGGATGCCGTCCGCATCTGAGTCCGTGGCATCGACAAGTTGATAGTCATTGTAGAGGTCCCCCCAACCTCGTCCCTGACTGATGGAATAGGCATTGGTGGGACCGGTCGAGTAGACGATCAATTCCTCGTAGTCCGTCAACCCGTCATCATCACAGTCGGTGTCGTGGTCATACGTGCCGTAGAAGCTCTCCTGGCTCAACGTCAGACCATCGCCATCGCTGTCTGGATCAGGAGGCACCCCGTTGTATGGGTCGGAGGGCCAGGAATCACTCCAGTTTACAATGCCGTCGGAGTCCCAGTCATCGAGAACGTATCCGTACCAGGAAGTCCAGTTCACCCAACTGTAGTTCGTTGAATCGTACGGGAAGGGGTCAACCGAATCGAGCAATCCGTCACCATCATAGTCGTAGTTATATACTACCGAGTAAGGTTCCGGGTCGGACCAGTTTGGTATTCCGTCATTGTCCGAATCACCCAACACAGAGCCGTACCAGTAGACCCCATTATATATGCTGTAGTTACCGTAGTCGTTTGGATAGGGGTCCTGGCTATTGAGGATCCCATCCCCGTCCACATCGGGGCCATAGGGCTCGGGATCCTGCCAGTTGTAAGTCCCGTCATAGTCAGCATCCTGAAGAATGCTGCCATACCAACTGATGCTGTTGATATAGCTGTAGTTGGAGCTGTCATTGGGAAACGGATCGTTGCTGTCACTAAATCCGTCTCCGTCGGAATCAGGACCAGGCCCCCCGTTGTACGGATCCGTCGGGTAGTAGTCCTGCCAGTTCTGTATGCCATCCACATCAGAGTCATTCAGAACGTCGCCGTACCAATACGTGCTGTTGTACCAGCTGTAATTGCTGCTGTCCGATGGAAATGGATCAAAGGAGTCAGCAATGCCGTCACTGTCAGCATCTGGAAAATTGCTGGAGTTATATGGATAGTAATCCTCCCAGTTCGGGATGATATCTCCGTCCGCATCGCCGAAGACATCTCCGTACCAGTAAACCCCATTGTTTGGTGAGTAGTTGGCAGGGTCTGTCGGATAGGGATCCACGGGATTTTTGAATCCATCACCATCATAGTCTGAATAGCTGGCACCGGGATGACTAGGAAGCTGCCCACCCGGATAGGTGACTCCTGAGAAACTGTACCACTCGTCGTAGTCGCTGATGGTGTCCCCGTCGCTGTCCCAGTTGGTCAGGGATACGCCCAGAATGGGCTTTACGAGGTGGAGCTCATCACCATCCGTGATGCCATCATAGTCCGTGTCGATGTTGAAGGGATCTGTGCCTTCAGTCGCTTCTTCATTATTCGTGGCGCCATCGTTGTCGGCGTCGGTGCCCTGATTATTCAGGTCTGCCAAGTAGGTGTATTGGTTGGTGTTTGGGTCGACCCAGAGGTCATTGTAGCCATCCGTGTCCGTATCCGACCAACTGGCCAGTGTGGAAGGAAGCGGGGCGAGCACCAGGAAGGTCCAGGCTACCAGTTGGAGCCAACCCGTCCACGGGTGGCGACAGGCGGCCAAGAGAGGACGGGAGCGAGGGGTATGGCTCGTCATATGGGCTAGATGTGACTGAGTTCTGGATAAGCGCCCGCCGAGGCGAAGGAACACTTCAGCAAGGTCCGATTCCCAATTTTTCGATGGCAATTTTACGGTGCTATCAGGAAACCCGAATTCCGACAAGGAAGTTTGGCGTTCACCGTTGTAAATATTTGCTCAACCCATATTCGAATTCCCAGTCGGCCGAAAGGCATTCAAGGCTGAGGGCAATTCTGAGCAATTCTTCCCGCCAAAAAACAGAGGCTTGCGCGAATCATTCAACGGGAGTTTATTACTTGTCCATGCGTCCCGGAAATCTCAGCACCCGGCTCAATGTGAACCTTGGCGAGACTGTCCTCGTCGGGAAGATTGTGCGTGAGTTTGGCCAGTGGCATGGCATTCCGGAAGATGCGCTCTTTGTGGTGAATCTTTCGCTGGACGAACTGGTCACGAACATTGTGACCCACTCCCAAAAGCAGCCCCCTCCCCCCAAGGAAATCGTGCTGCGCCTCAGCACCGTGAAGGACGAGGTGCGCGCCGAGGTGGAGGATGACGGATGCGCCTTCAACCCTCTGACCATGCCTGTCCCGGATGTGGATGCGCCGCTCCATGAACGCGACCCCGGGGGGCTCGGCATTCACCTGGTCCGGAGTCTGATGGACTCTGTGAACTACCAGCGCGTTGGCACACGCAATCGCCTGACGATCTCAAAAAAAGTCGCCTGAATTCTCCCACCCGCTCCTGCCATGACCTTCAACATTGAAACCCAGCCTGGACTTTCCATCGCCTGCCTTGGTGGCCATGTGGACACGCTGAACGCCGGAGAATTGGAGAACACTCTCGTGGCTCTTGCGGACACGGGCGAAAACCAACTCCTCGTGGACTGCACCACACTGGAGTACATCAACAGCGCCGGCCTGCGCGTGTTCCTCCTTGTTGCGAAGCGCAAGGAAGCCACTGGTGGCAAGTGTGCTTTTTGTGGACTGACGACCAATGTGCGTCTGGTTTTCGAGACCATCGGCTTTGATCGCATCCTCACGGTGTATGAGTCACGAGCCGCTGCTCTTGCCCAGATGCAGCCGCTCTCACAAGCGGCTGCCTAATCCTCCCTCGCGACGGTGTTTGCCAATCTGCTCAAAGGCTCGCTGAGGTCGCGGTTCACCCGCCTGATTGGCATTCCAGCTGCGGCATTCCTCGTCCTTGCCTTCGGGCTGGTGACGTACCTGACCTTCAGCAATTCGATCCAGTCCACGACGGCAGAGGCGCTGGGCATGGCGCGCATTCATGCCGCGAAGCTGGACCAGGTACTGGCCACGGCCGCCCAAGTGCCTCACATGCACGCGCGCCTCTTCGAAAGCGGTGCCATGAAGGATCAGGCGACCGTTCAGAAATACATCACCGAGTCTCTGGCCAAGACGCCGGGCATCTACGGAAGCTGCCTGGCCTTTGAACCCAACACGTTCATCCCCGGTGTCACGAACTACTGTCCCTACGCCTACTGGAAGGATGGGCAGGCCACATTCGAGAATCTGATCCCGCCTGGCTACAATCACTTCGACTGGCCCTGGTACAATGATCCCAAACGCCTCGGGCATGCGATCTGGACAGAGCCCTACTTCGATACGGGTGGCGGCAATGTCATCATGACCACGCGCAGTGTCCCCTTTCGCAAGCCAAGCGCGGATGGCGCATCCGGCGAGTTCTGGGGTGTGGCCACGATCGACATTTCCCTGGAGGCTCTGCTCGGAGATTTGAATGCTTTGACGGTCGCGGAGACCGGCTACGCCATTCTGCTCAGTCCCGAGGGCCGCATTCTTGGCTGTCCGGACCGGGCCAAGATCATGAACACCAAGCTGGAGCAGCTCAATCCTGAGCTCGCAGCCGCGCTCATGCCTGGCAGTGAGGGATTCATCGCCGCCACCGATCCTTTGCAGAAGCGGCCTGTACGCGTGGCCTACTCTCCGGTGCCCGCAGCCAACTTCATGCTGGCCCTAGTCTACCCCGAGCGCGAGGTTTTTGCGAATGCGCACCGGCTGCTGAACTACCTGCTCATCATCGGTGTGCTGGGTCTGCTGTTCCTCTTCACCGTGCTCTGGCTCGTGGCCCGCTCGGTGAGCGAGCCTGTGGCGGAGCTGGCCAGTGCTGCCCGCAAAATTGCCGATGGCGACCTGGTCCAGCGTCTTGAGGCGCGCTCCAACATCGACGAAGTACGGGAGCTGGCCTCAGCTTTCGACAAGATGACGCGGGACCTCCGCATGCGCATGGAGGAGCTGCGCTACACCACCACGCTGAAGGAACGCATGGCAGGGGAACTCAATGCCGCCCGCAGCATCCAGATGAGCATGCTGCCGCGTGAGTGGCGGGACAAAGCAGGGTGGGAAGGTCACGCACGAGTGGCCTTGCACGCCATCATCCAGCCGGCTCGCGAGGTCGGTGGCGACTTCTACGACTACCGGTTTCTGGATGACCGGAGGCTCTCCATTTTGATCGGCGACGTCTCGGGCAAGGGTGTGCCTGCTGCGCTCTTCATGGCGATGACGCAGACGCTCTTCCAGGCGCATGCGGATGCCACACGCACGGTGACCGATGTGATGGCACGGGTGAACAACGCACTCTGTGCGGAAACGCACACCGGCATGTTCGTCACGCTGCTGTACGCCATGCTCGATGTGCAGACCGGCACGTTGGAAATGTGCAATGCGGGCCACCTGCCTCCTTTCCGACTCGCTCATGGGAAGCCGCCGACGCAGATCGAAAGCGCACGCAATCCGGCACTGGGCCTGGTGAAAGACATCCAATTCAAAACCGCCACCACACAGCTCGACCCCGAAGACCGCGTTTTCTTCTACACGGACGGAGTGACTGAAGCCTTCAATCAGAAGAACGAGCTCTACAGCACGGCCCGTCTGGAAGCGCTGCTGGAAAGAAGCATGGATGTCCCCGTGGAGATGCTCACGCAAACCGTCATCGCGGACGTGCAACATCATGCCATGGGCCACGAGGCCTCGGATGACCTCACCGTCCTGGCCGTGGGCTACAATCCAAAAGAAGCGCCCCGGGGATAGTCTTGCGTTGCGTTCAGACACCTTCTCCTGAATCTTGCGCAACTACCTTCATCCCCACTTCATGCAAGTTACCGTCAACGGCACTCCCACGGATTTCCCCAGCCCCACGCCCACCGTGGCTACACTGCTGGATCAGCTAGGGATGACCGGGAAGCCGGTGGTGGTGGAACTCAATCAACGCGCACTTTTCCCACGTGAGCTGGCCTCCACGCCAGTAGCAGAAGGCGACGTGCTCGAGCTGGTGCAGATCACCGCGGGCGGCTGAACAGTGCTTCTCAAGAGAATACTGGAACTGCACCGAGTTCAGGGCTCGGTTGGGGCAGCGGGCGCATATCGCTTGGCATGATCTTCATGCACAGGATCGATCTTCTGCAGCACCAGAACGACCTCAATACCCTGCTTGCCGAAAAACTCGATTTCCAAGGGCCATCCCAGCCTGCGTCTCGCTTCCGTGAAGAACTCCAGCACTTCCGCCTGAGTCCACACGTGGTGATGGATGTCCGCCCTGGTCCGCAAGGCCTTGTCCACATCGAACGACGCATCCACGAAGTCGCGATACTCTTCATACATTTCGCGTTCCTCCACCTCACGGTTGATGCGGTAGTCACGTAGCACATGTTCAAACGGAGTGATGGGACGCTTCACATCAAAGGTGAATCGCTTGTCGGGAAGGGCGATGAAGAGTCGCCCGCCTGTCCTGAGAACACGAAGGAAGTGCTCCAGCGTCTTCAGCGGGTTCACGCAGTGCTCCAGCATGTGGTTCGCGATGACGAAATCCTGGCTTTCATCCGCCATGCCTTCGAGCCACTGGCCATCGCCAACCCAGTCGGTCTCCACGATGCCCTTTGCCGCGAGTTCAGGGAACGTCGCCTCGTTTTCAGCCTTCGTGCGCTTGTCCACATAGCGGACCTTCACTCCAGGAGGCACCTGCAAAGGGAAATGCAGCGCGCCGATCTCGATGCCTTCTCCGGAAAGCTTGAGTGCAAGCAGGGAGCGCAAATCCACGTGCCCCTGCACCTGCGCGACAATCTCGGACCGCGCGCGTTCGGCAGCCTGCAATCGCTCCTTCAAGAATTGCTGCTCCGCGAGCAGGTCTGAAATCCGCTGCTCCAGCGGCGGCACTTGCGCCCTTGCAAGCTCGGCGGCGGCCTTGGCATCCCCAGCCATCCTCTTGGCACGTTCCGCCACTTTCTTGGAATGCTCGCCGGCTTCCCTGGCTTTCACACGACGGGCCTTTTCATGGAGCAGTGCGGCCTCGTGCTTCTTCCTTCGGACAAACGGAAACTTCATAGACTTCGGGATGGAGACTGGGATTGGAACGCCGTGCACGGCCCCTGGGCTTGCAGCCAGGGCCACTCACGCCGGGGCCTTGCCATGATGGGAAGCTCGGCATCCAGGGACAGATTGATGTTGTAGCACGGGTCGCGATGGACCAGCAGCGGCCACCGGCGCATCAGTTCGTGCGCTTCAAGGGCGATCGCAGCCTTGCGTTCAGAGGTGGCTTCTAGCGTCCGGCGGCTTTGGGATTCATGGTGCACCAGGGTGGCGAATGGAGTGTAGATGTTGGTCAACCCCATGTCCCGAAGACGCAGGCAAAACTCCACGTCGTTGTAGGCGATGGGGAACGTCACTTCATCAAATCTGCCTGCCCGCTCGAAGACATCACGACGCACCGCCAGACAAGCGCCGGTAACTGCAGAAACTTCCCGCACGAGATCCGGTGGCCCACCTATCGACGGAGCATCTGGTGGCGAATTACGGAATACATGTCCGGCAATTCCCACCATGCTGAGCACCACACCGGCATGCTGGATGAGGCCCCGCTCGTACAGAAGGCGGGCACCCACGGCTCCCACTTCCTTGCGACAGGCCTGGCGCACCAGTTCGCAGAGCCAGTCCGGATTGGTGATGCGCACGTCGTTGTTCAGGAAGACGAGCACCGAGCCTGTAGCCACACTGGCGCCCAAATTATTAAGAGCCGACCAGTTGAAGGCTCCGGTGTGCCGGATGACTTTGGCATTGAGACCAGCCGCCTCCAGCTTCCGCAAATAGCCGAGCGTTTCCACACAGGTGGAATCGTTGTCTACGACAATCAATTCCACATCCGGGTATTCAGTGATGCTCGCATGGGACTCCATGGCATCACGAAGGAGCGCATGCCGATCCCTGGTGGGGATGATGATGGAGACGCGAGGCGGTGGGTCGGGCAGAGGCCAGATCACCTGCCACTTTCCTCCGTCCAGCGGCTGCAATACGGCACCAGTCCCCGTGACACGCAGGTGGTCCTCCACCGCACGGTACCCTGCGGACGCCGCATAGGGTTTGGCATCATTCGTGGAGGCAGTCGAAGTAGGAAGAGTGCGCCAGTGATAGAGCACCCGGGGAATGTGCCGCACCTTGTCTCGCCCGCAGTGGGTCAGGGCACGCAGCGTGATATCCCAATCCTGGCTGCCTTCGTAGCCAGGCCGGAATCCTCCCACCTCGCGAAGCAGGCTGGTGCGAAAAGATCCGAGATGGCTCACACAATTCTGCCCGAGCAGCAGATCGTAATTCCAACCGGGCTTGAAATAGGGGCCGGTTCGCACGCCGCTGGCATCGATCTTGTCTTCATCACTGAAGATGATGCCCGCCTCAGGGTGATGAGCCGCCTCCCAAGCGATGTGGAACAGCGCATGTGGCGGGAGTTCATCGTCATGATCCAGCAGCACGGTGAACTCGCCCGTGCACAACTCAAGCGCCGAGTTCGAGGCTTTGCAGATGTGGCCATTTTCCGAACGCAGGCACAGCTTGATGCGAGGATCCAGCGCTGCCTGCTTCTGTAGAAACTCACGGGTCTGGGGAGATGGAGAGCAATCATCCGCGATGCACAACTCCCAATTGGGATACACCTGGTGCTGCACGGATTGGATGGCACGGAGCAGCCAGCGTTCCGGCGAATCATAGACCGGCATCAATACGGACAACAGCGGCTGGCCGGGCATGCGCCCTAGGGCATTCCGCATGGCTTCCAATTCCATCGCATCCGGATCGCCGTGGCTCCGCAGCCAGCGTTCATAGCTGTTGGCAGCCGCGCGACGGACGAAGCGCTTCATGAGCCTCCAGGCCCAGGGCAGACGCACATCACACTTTGCAAACGGCACCCACTTCCGCTGCTCAGACTTGTACTGCAGCTCAAAGCGGGTCCACCCGGATTGCAACTTCAACTCGATCGAGAAACCAGAATAGAGCGCCTCCGGTCTGCCAGGATGCTGCATCAGGGCCTCAGGACGAAACTGTTTGCGCTTGGCCACCAAAATGGACTGCCCATGGACCGCGCGGATCCCAAAGATCTCCGTATCCCGGGGGGGCACGAACCATCCCTGCAGGTTGCAGGAATCAGACAGGACCGTCACGCAAAGGTCGACTTCGCGAAGCTTCGCCCGGCGTGCCAAAACGCCAGCAGACTCCTCACGGGCCGGAGTTACTGAGAAGGCAAATGTATGCCCCGATGCCGCCGTGCCCATCACGAACCCGGGTGGATCACGATGGCTGAAGGCTGCAGAGTTCATCACGCAAGATGACGGGTGGTGGCACGACGCGCCCATGCGTCCGCTTCCACGAGTTGGTCCAAGACCGGGTGTGCCACATTGGTGTGCTCCTGCATCACACGCTCCACGGTTTCCCAGATGGCCGTGAATTTGATGCGGCTGGCCAGGAAGGCCTCCACCGCGACTTCATTCGCAGCGTTCATCACTGCAGGCAGGGTACCGCCGGCATCCCCCGCCTCACGTGCGAGCCGCAGTGCGGGGAAGACGTCTTCACGCGGCGCTTCAAAATGCAGCGTCGCAAGCTTTGCAAAATCCAGCGGCGGGAGATTGTTCGGCACGCGAGCCGGCCAGGTGACGGCATACTGGATAGGAAAACACATGTCACTATGACTGAGCTGGGCGAGCACGGAATTGTCCACGAACTCGACCATGCTGTGCACAATGCTCTGGGGATGCACCACCACATCCACACGACTCATGGGCACGCCAAAGAGCCAGTGTGCCTCGATCATCTCCAGCCCCTTGTTGAACAAGGTGGCGGAGTCGATGGTGATCTTCCGTCCCATATTCCAGGTAGGATGCTTCAGTGCCTGGGCCACCGTCACGTGCTCCAGATCCGCGGCCGCCGCCTTGCGAAACGGTCCACCGCTCGCCGTGAGCAGGAGTCGGCGGGTGTGCGAAGGATCGCGTTGCTCCAGGCATTGGAAGATCGCGTTGTGCTCACTGTCCACGGGGAGCACGCTCACCTTTTTCCGTGCCGCGGAAGACATCACCGCTTCGCCAGCCATGACGAGAATCTCCTTGCTGGCCACCGCGAGATCCATGCCCCGCTCGATGGCCTCCAAAGAAGGTGCAAGACCTGCCACACCGACGATGGCCACCAGCACCATGTCTGCATCAGATTCCCGCACAATTTCCACGAGGCCGCCATTTCCTGCGAAGACCCGCACGTCCTGCGGCAGCAATTCCCGCGCGCGCCTGGCGGCGTCTTCGTCGGTCACACAGACCTGCTTCACTCCGGTCTCCGCAACCTGGGCCACGAGGGTATCTACACTGCGTTGCGCAGCGAGGCCGACGATCTCCATGCGATCCGGAATATCGCGCGCCACCTTCATGGCGCTGGTGCCAATCGAACCGGTGGACCCCAGCACCAGGACCTTGCGCCGACGAACCGGTGCACTTGAGGATGCATTCTTATCCCACGCCTGCTGGGGCTGGGAGGTCATTCGGTGTGAGATGTCTGCCATGCGGTTTGAAGCAGTGGCAACCCTTCGATTGCGACGGCACGCCCGCAAGCGGAAAGCGCTGCGCGTGCCGGATTCCAAGGCGATGGCACCTGGGGTGGAAATTGACCCGCGAAGCGTCCCCTGCCCACGCCACGAGGCACGGCCATGGCCCCGACCTGTGCCAGCCCAGCCGGCAGACTACGCCTGGCCAATCACGCGCAGGTAGAAGTAGCAAACAGGCGCGGTGAAGAGCAGGCTGTCCGTGAGGTCGAGGATCCCCCCAATACCGGGCAGCTTGTGACCAGAGTCCTTGATGCTGTGGCAGCGCTTCAGCACGGACTCCGCAAGGTCACCAATCACGGCCGCAATGCAGAGAATGGGCGCCAGGATGAGCGCCGAGGTCCAGTTGAGCGGTGCGAGCTTGTCCGGCACAATGAACATCATGCTGCACATGGCGACGTAGGCCCCCGTGAAGGCACCACTCAGTCCCTCCCAAGTCTTTGCCGGACTGATGTGGGGGATCATCTTGTGCTTCCCAAACCAGGAACCAAAAGCATATGCGCCCATGTCACTGAACTTCGTGACCATGATGGCCATGAGGAGCAGGTGGGACCCGCTCGCGGCCTGCTCCATGAAGAGAATGCGCGCCAGGAATCCCATCATGAGCGCCGTGTAAATGACGCCGAAGATGGTGAAATAGATGCGCACCAGCGTATCACGGCCCTCCAACGAATGAGCCAATGCCGGCAGGAAGGCCGCCTGAACGGTCGCGGCGAGGAAGGCCGCCTCCAGCCACCAGGGGGGCTCCACGCTTTGCGGAATGGATTGCCAGGCCATGACTGCCCAAAAGACGACGCACAGGCCGAAACCGACCCAGCGGTAGGCTCTGGCCTTCGTGTCCCGGGCCTCCAGGCGGAAGTACTCCGCGGAAGTGCCGATGCCTGCCAGCGCAATCATCAGCAGCAACAGCCAGTCCAGCCCCGTGAGCAAGCCCACCGTGATGAACGCCCAGAGTGCGAGCGTGCTGCCCAATCGAATGACAAACACCTTCCCCTTGCTGGGAGGCTGAGAAGTGCTCTGGGGCGCGGACATGCTGTGGTCGGAAAACGGCCATCAAAGCAAATTGCGCCCATCAGGCAAACAAGACTTTAAGGCGATGTTGAATCCGAATCGTCCCGCTGCACTCCACTGGTCTGCTCGCCAGACCAGCATTCTCCCCGCGACGATGCTTCTTCCTTGCCTAGGCTGGCCGCTTTCGCCTCCCCGTTCCAGCCTTCATGAACCTGCCCGAGTCCCAGCGCCTCATTGGCCTCACCCCTGCCACCCACACGCCGTTCCATCCTGATGGTGCACTCCACCTGGACGCTGTCGCCCCCCTCGCGGCCCATTTGTTGAAGTGGAAGATCGGTTCCGTCTTCATCGGCGGCAGCACCGGTGAAAGCCACTCTCTCACCCTTCGCGAGCGCCTTGCCCTTACGGAGCGCTGGATGAGCGTCGTGAAAGGCACGCCCATGCGGGTGATTGTCCACGTCGGTTCCAACTGCCTTGAAGACGCCGCAGCTCTCGCCTCTCACGCCCAGGAACACGGTGCGGCAGCCATCTCCGCCCTCGCGCCTTCGTATTTCAAGCCACGCAATTTGGACGCGCTCATCTCCTGCGCAGCCCAGATCGCGGCCGCAGCGCCGGACACACCCTTCTACCACTACGACATCCCGTCTATGACAGGGGTGTCCTTTTCGATGCCCGAGTTCCTCTCAAAGGCTGCAGAACACATCCCGACCCTGGCGGGACTGAAGTTCACCAATCCCGATCTCATGGCCTACCTGCAGTGTCTGCAAATGGATCCTGGCTACTGGGACATACCCTGGGGCATGGACGAGTGGATGCTTGGTGCTCTGGCCACTGGAGCACGTGGCGCAGTGGGCAGCAGCTTCAACTTTGCGGCCCCAGTGTATCAGCGGCTGATGGCGGCGTTTGCGAAGAATGATCTGGACACCGCCCGCCGCGAGCAGCTTCGCAGCACCCAAATCATCAGCACGCTTGCCCGGCACGGATACATGGCCGCCGCAAAGGCGACCATGGAAATGCTCAACGTGCCCGTGGGGCCGCCCCGTCTGCCCAACACCGCCCTCGATCACTCCCAGAAGAAGGTGCTCCAGAGCGAGCTGGAATCACTGGGGTTCTTTGACTGGCTGATGGAGCAATAGCGCCGGCTATCTGGCATTTACCACCCAAGGAGGACGGTGGCTGGGGATCTGGGCCTTGAAGTCGCCCAGGCTGTGCCAATGCTCGCGCTTCTCCAGATCCACCTCCTGCACCACCACGGTGCTCCACTCTTTGGCATAGCTCAGCACCGTGCCGTCGTGTCCGTAGATGGCGGAGAGCATCCAGCCGGTCTCAGGCTTTTCGTACGTGCTACTCACCACATACACATGGTTTTCGCACGCGCGGGCTTGGGCGAGCATCGGATTGCACCCCCAAACGGGCCATGCAATCACCTCGGCGCCATTGATGGTGAGCTGGCGCGCCACCTCGGGGAAGAATCCGTCATAACACACCATCATGCCCACCTTGCCAAAGCGGGTGGTAAAGACTGGGTACTCGTGCCCCGGAGTCACGCCCGCCTCGACTTCGCTACGCGGCAGGGAACACTTGCGATACTTGCCCGCCACTTTCCCGTCCGGCCCAATCAGCACCGCCACGTTGTACACCAGGGCGCCATCACGCTCAATGAGACCGGCGACGATGTAGTTGTTGTGCTGTTTCGCCAGTGTGCCGAAGTAATCCGTCACACTGCCCGGCACTGTCTCTGCACACTCGACCATGGGTTTGCCACTGCCGTAATAGGTGAGCGTCTCCGGCAGCACCACAAAGTCGGCTTTCTGCTTCGCAGCCTCGGCGAGCAGGGGTTCAAAGAGGCGGGCTTTTTCCAGCAGCGTCTTTCCCTCGCGAGGCTGGAAGTGAACCGTTGCCAGACGCACCTTGCGTGAGGGCATCTCAGCCACCTCGGCAAGACCAGCACCGCTCCACTCCACGCGGGCACCTGGCTGCCACTGTAGATACAGTTCCACCATGCCCTTCGTCGCTCCCGGTGGCACGAGGTAGGTGTCGCTCATTTCCGTCCAGCCATTCTTGGCCACTGCTTTCCGCCTCGGGTACTCGGGCTCTGACTTGGGCGGCTCGCCTTTGCGATAGGCGGTGAAGGTGGGCTCAGCGTGCTTCACCGGCTTGTCCTGCGCATCGCGCCAGAGGATGCGGGTGATGATGCTGTGGTCGGCATTTTCTACGCCGGTCGCCTTGTACCAGACTGAGAAGCGATGCGGCCTGCCTCCCTGCACGGGAAACTCGCCCTTCCATGCCCCCTGCTGTCCCTCACGCTTGTCAGACTCAATGACAAACGATCCTTTGCCATCGATGCCCCCTTTCTCTTGATGGGCGAAGTGCGGCGAGATCTCTTCACGTGGCGCCCACGATTGCCAGTTCGACGGCGGAGGCGCCCCCTGCAACAGAGAACCGGTGAGCGCGGAGACAAGAAGGGCAGCGCGAAGGATGCTTGCGGTCATGCAGCCCATACGGCGCGGAATGTGGCGATTTTCCAGCAAAGAGCCGGTTGCACAGGCCCCCTCCACAGGCGATGCATGGGCAGCACCGCACTCATGCCCTGCACGCTAGCCAAACTGCCCTGCGGCGTCATCTACACTGAGGTCTTTGCCGAGTACCTCGCCGGAGTGTACCTGAAGCACGCCGAGGCCCATCCCCGCCGGGTCATGACGCTGGACTACATCCGCTGCGCGTCTGGTCCCATGAAGGGGCGTGCCTGGTGGCAGGTGCTGTGGGTGCCTCAGGAAACCGTCCCAGAGTACCGCTGCTACCGCATGGGCCGCATCATCGTCCACATTCCCAAGAATGTGCAGCACGGGCTCCGCGAACGTTGCCTGGACTTCGAAAATGGCCGCGTCGTAGTGAAGCCTTGATCAAGGGCTCTGTACGTGAGCACAATGACACGAGTTTTGTCTTTCAAATGAATGCGGCGCAGTGTTTAGTCTGGGCCGCTCATGCGTAAAGCCTTGAGCCTCAACGATAATCGCCATTTCTCGGGTCGTCGACCAATGGCGGCAGCGTGCCCGAGTAAGGGCAAAATTCCTGTTTCCTACTAAATTGTGGCTCTAGTCTTAGGAATCAACGCCTGGCACGGCGACTCGTCCGCCGCCATCATCAAGGATGGGAAATTGATCGCCGCTGTCGAAGAGGAGCGTTTCCTGCGCATCAAGCACTGGGCAGGTCTGCCGGTCGAGTCCATGAAGTACTGCCTGAAGGAGGCGGGCGCGCAGTTTGGCGATCTCGAACACATCGCCATCAATCTCAACCCGCGCGTCAACAACCTCCGCCGGTTGCTTCACCTCATCCGGCATCGGCCCGACCTCGGGCTGGTGATGGAGCGCCTGCGGAAGCGCAGCAAGGCGAAAAGCGTGGGCGAGAAGATCGCGGACGCCTTTCCTCAGGAGAAGATGCGCGCCGAGGTGCACCACATCGAGCACCATCTGGCCCACCTGGCGTCCTCCTACCTGTGCAGCCCCTTCGACGAAGCCGTGAACCTTTCCGTGGACGGCATGGGCGACTTTGCCAGCGCCGCCTGGGGCATGGGCAGAGGCCAGTCTCTCAGCGTGGAGGGGCGCGTATACTTCCCGCACTCGCTGGGTATCTTCTACTCCGTCATGACCCAGTGGCTGGGCTTCCCCCACTACGGTGACGAGTACAAGATCATGGGCCTGGCCCCCTACGGCAAGCCCGAACACCTGGATCTGATGCGCCAGATTGTGCGCGTACAGGCGGACGGGACCTTCGAGCTCGACCTGCGGTACTTCCGCCATCATCGCGAGGCAGTGCCGTACACCTGGGACAAAGGCTCCCCTGAGGTGGGAACGCTCTACACTCCTGCCCTTGAGGAACTGCTCGGTCCGGCGCGCAAGAAGGAGGAACCCCTGGACCAGCGGCACAAGGACATCGCACGCAGTGTGCAGGCGATGTACGAAGAGGCGTTCTTCGCCATGCTGGCGTCGCTCCACAAGAAGTACCAGTGTGATGCCCTGACGCTCAGCGGTGGCTGCGCAATGAACTCCGTCGCGAACGGCAAGGTCTTTTCCCGCAGCCCCTTCAAGAAGCTCTACATCCAGAGTGCCGCGGGTGATGCCGGAGGCGCCATCGGTGCGGGAATGGTCGTGGCGCAGCAACTCGGGGGCGCCAGCGTTCCGCGCCATCACTGCCTGCACGCGTACTGGGGTCCGCAATTCAGCGAGGAAGACTACAGGTCGCTCCTGAACGCCGAGCAGGCCCGCATTCGCGATGCCGGCTGCGAGGTGACTGCCTACACAGCAGATGAGACAGAAAAGCTCTGCGCCTCCACTGCGCAGGCCATCAGCGAAGGCAAAGTCATTGGCTGGTTTCAAGGACGCCTGGAGTGGGGTCCGCGTGCGCTGGGAAATCGCAGCATCCTCGGCGATCCCCGTCGCGCGGACATGAAGGACATTCTGAACGCGAAGATCAAGCGCCGCGAATCTTTCCGTCCCTTTGCGCCGAGTGTGCTGCGTGAGGCCGTCGGAGAGTGGTTCGAGACAGACGACGACGTGCCCTTCATGATGCAGGTGTACCAGGTCCGCGAAGAGCGTCGCTCAAAAATCCCGGCAGTGACGCACGTGGATGGCAGCGGCCGCTTGCAGACGGTGTATCGCGAGACCAACCCAATGTATCATCGGGTCATTGAGCACTTCCGCGATCTCACCGGGGTGCCCATGGTGCTGAACACGAGTTTCAACGAAAACGAACCTGTCGTGTGCCATCCCAAGGAAGCCCTCGATTGCTTTCTCCGCACGAAGATGGATGTGCTGGTGCTGGGAAACCAGATGCTGCAGCGACGTGGATAGGACCATGCACGAAGCTTCGGAGTTTGATCCGCATGTGCCCCCTCCCCGTGGCGAGGGACGTGTGGTCATCTTTTCGAGAAGGAGGTTCTCCCAGAAGGTCTACCGGTCAGCATTTTACGAATTTGAGAATGTCATTGGGACTGTTGACGACGTGGACTATCACGCTCCAGCGATGCTACGAGCAAGGTCTGCATCCTACCTGGCATCGAGAATGGCGGATAAGATCAAGTTCCGACTCGGGCTGCCCTCTCCGCCAACGACCCAGGTCGAAGAGAGCCATCTTCCGGGCACCTATGAGCTCGGGTTCGCCATCTTTGAGTACGCCTCTGAAATTCCCACCATCCGATCCATCGCGAACTGGAAAAAGAATTGCCGCAAGACTGTCTGCTACCTGGGTGAGCACTGGCCGCATGAGTTTTCAAAACCGCAGAAACGAGCGTGTTTTGAGTTGCTTGGCCAGTTCGACTTCATCATCTGCCATTGCCCCCAGGTGGGGCAGCTCGAATCGCTGACCGGGCGTCCGTGCCATCACCTTCCAGTGGGCATTGACGCGCTGCGCTTTTGTCCTCGCTCCCTCAATGCGCCGAGACCCATTGAAGTTTTCAGCATGGGTCGCCGTTCCCCCGCAATTCACCAGGCACTCATGCGCGATGCAGAAGCCGGCAGAGTATTCTATCTCTATGACACAGCGGCGGGCTTCGATGTGATGAACTGGCGGGAACACCGCGAATTGATCGCAAACAACATCAAGCGCAGCGAATTCTTCGTCAGCTTCAAGCACAACGTTTCACTTGAGTCCCTCACAGGAGGAGTTGAAGCGGTGGGCGCCCGGTTGTTCGAAGGAGCCGCAGGGGGGGCGATCCAAATCGGCATGGCGCCAGATTGCGATACCTTTCGGGAGTATTTCGACTGGGAAGATGCCGTGATTCCCATGCCCTACGATTGCACCCACCCGCTGGAGTTCATCAAAGATCTCCGCTGGCAGCCGGAACGCCTCGCGGCTGCGCGGCGGAACAGCATTTCGAACACGTTGCGCCGTCATGACTGGAGCCAGCGCTGGAAACGGATTCTCCAACTGGTTGACATGCCCCCCATGGAGTCCCTCACGCAACGCGAAAAGGAACTGGCCCGCGCGGAATGCAATCTGCAAGGAAATTGAAACCCACGATGTTTCATCCAAAAAAGCACCCGCTTGTTTTCTCCGCATAAAGATGGATGTACTGGTGCTGAGTTGTATACAACCACCCCACCAGCAACCAAGTACTCCGCAAGCAATTCATGAAGCGACGTATCCTCGTTCTCCTCGGCACCCGTCCTGAAGCCATCAAGCTGGCCCCGGTCATCATGGCCCTGCGCAAGCGCGAAGCGGACTTCGAAACGGTGGTGTGCTCGACGGGACAGCACCGCGAGATGCTCGACCAGGCCATGAATGCCTTCGGCCTGAAAACAGATATTGATCTGGGATTGATGACACCGGGGCAAACGCTGGCAGGCATCAGCAGTCTCGCATTTGCTGCGATTGACCGCGTGCTCGAGGAGGTCAAACCTGATGCCATCCTCGTGCAAGGCGACACCACCACTGCCATGTGCGGCGCCATGTGCGGGTTCTACCGCCGCATCGTGGTCGGCCATGTGGAAGCCGGCCTGCGCACGGGGCAAATCTATTCGCCGTTCCCCGAAGAGGTGAACCGCAGCATCATTACCAAAGTAGCTTCCCTGCACTTCGTGCCCACCGAGAGGTCCGCGGAAAATCTCCGCCGTGAAGGTGTGTCAGAGAGTCAGATTCATCTCACGGGAAATACTGTCGTGGACGCGCTGCAGTGGGTGCGAGCCGGACTTCCCAAGGAGGCTCCTGCGGAGGTGCCCGCGCACGTGGCAGCGGATCTCCAGGTGAAACGCCTGTTGCTGGTCACGGGACATCGTCGCGAATCGTTCGGAGAAGGCATGGCCTCCATGTGCCGTGCCCTGCGTGCCCTGGCGGATCGGCATGAGGACGCGGTGATTGTCTATCCGGTGCACCTCAATCCCAATGTGCGGCAGCAGGTCTTCACCATCCTAAAGGACCACCCCCGCGTCCATCTGCTGGAACCGGTGAGCTACCCCACCCTGCTGTGGTTGATGGAACACTCCACGCTCATCTTGAGTGACAGCGGCGGCATTCAGGAAGAGGCACCCAGCTTCGGCAAACCATTGCTCGTCCTGCGCGACACCACGGAACGCCCCGAAGTGATCGATGCCGGGTGCGCGATGCTCGTGGGCACGGACGAGGCACGCATCGTCGCTGAGGCAAACCGACTCCTTGAAGACGCCGATGCCTACGCCACCATGGCCAATCGCAAGAACCCCTTCGGTGACGGCACGGCGTCAGAAAAGATTGCCACCGCACTCCAGCGCATGGTCTGGAGCATCGCCCCACTGGCGGCATTGACCCAAAAGTTCATTCTCCAGGCATGCGCCACGAATCACTGGTAATAGAAGCCGGCCGCACGGAAGCCCACTACTGGCGCGACCTGTGGCGCTATCGCGAACTCTTTGGTTTCCTGGCGTGGCGCGATGTGCTGGTGCGCTACAAGCAGACCGTCGTGGGCATCGCCTGGGCGGTGCTGCGCCCCCTGCTCACCACGCTGATTCTGGTCTTCGCCTTCGGGAAGATTGCCGGGCTCCCCTCCAATGGTGTGCCCTATCCCATCCTCGTGCTCGCTGGAAATATCCCCTGGGTTTTCTTTGCCAGCTCGCTGGGGGAGTCGAGCCAGAGCCTGATTGGAAATTCGAATCTCATCTCGAAGATCTACTTTCCACGCATGATCCTGCCTGCGAGCGCGGTGATCGTAGCGCTCATCGACTGCCTCATTTGCCTCGGCATTCTGCCAGTCTTCATGGCGGCGTACGGATACTGGCCCACGTGGCGGCTCATCACCCTTCCCATCTTCATTCTTCTGGCACTGATCGCAGCTCTGGGACCGGGCCTGCTGGTGACTGCGTTGAATGTGAAGTACCGCGATTTCAGGTACGTCATTCCCTTCGTCATGCAATTCGGCCTCTATGTGTCGCCTGTAGGTTTCTCAAGCTCTGTCATCGGCGAGAAGTTCGGGGCCGGATGGCAGATGGTCTATTCGCTGAATCCGATGGTAGGTGTCATCGATGGTTTCCGCTGGGCAGTGTGCCAGTCTGCGCCAGTGCATCTGCCCAGTTTCTGCATCTCCACCGCTTTGAGCTTCATCATGCTTGTGTGGGGCGTCAGCTATTTTCGAAAGACAGAACGCACCTTTGCTGATGTCATTTAATCGTCCCGCTCCGCTTGCAGCACACACCCTCCAGTGAGGCTTCAAATGCCGGACAGACAACATCGACCAAAGAACAGGCCCTCTCGCGATGGAAGCGGTTCGGACTGCTGACCCTTCTGCAAGGAGGGATTCAGGCCATCAGCATTGGAACCGGGTTCCTTCTAGTCCGGTGGCTCACCAAAACAGAGTTCGCGTGGTACACTTTGGGCAACTCGAGCACGGCGGTCTTCACCACCTTGGTGGACCCGGGCACCGGGCTTGGCATGCAGTCCGTAGGCGGGAGGGCAGTTGGGGAGACTGCGCGGTTCCGGCAGGCTCTCGCATCAGTGCTGAGCCTGCGCTGGCGGCTGGGCTGGGTGTCGGCACTGCTGGCGCTGCCAATTCCCTTCTGGTTGCTGCTGGAGAACGAAGCACCGCTCTCCATCGCTGTTGCCATTCTGGGAGCGAACATTCTTGGGTTCTTCGCCGTTCTCACCAACAGTTCGCTCAGTGCCGCACTCAAGCTACAAGGCCGCTTTCGGCAGGCGCTGCTTTCAGACTTCGTCGGCGTCATCGCAAGGTTGCTCCTGGTGGGAGCTGCAGCCTTGTTCTGGCTGGATGCCATCACGGCAACGCTGGCAGCCGTCGTCGGCGTGACGTGGCAGTATCTGATTCTAAGGCATGCTTCCACAGAATGGCGCGAGGGACAGCCTCAACCTTCACCCGACGATCAGGCGCTGCTTCTCCAGCAGGTGGGCGCCATGCGATTCTACAACCTGTTCCAGTTCATCCAGGGGCAGGTGGGTGTGTGGCTGCTGAGCATCACGGCCAACGTCGCGGCCGTGGCCGACTTCGGCGCGCTGAGCCGGCTCGGCTCGGTGTTCGCTGCATTGGCACTGTTGTATTACCAGTTGGTCATCCCTACTCTCTCGCGCAGCCAGACTCCTCGCATTCTCGCTGGCAGATTGGCACTCTCCGCCGCGGCGTATGTTGCAGCCCTCGCCGCCTTCACGGTGATAGGGTGGCTTGCCGCCGATTGGATACTCTGGCTTTTTGGCTCAGCGTATACGCATCTCGCAAAGGAAGTACCCTGGATGATCGCTCATCTGGGACTCTATTCTTTCACCGTCATTCTGTGGTGGTTCAATACATCCCGCGGATGGGTGCATCTCGCGCGGCTCAATCCTCCTTTCACCGTTCTGGCTCAAGCAGGAGCCTATTTCGCTTTGCGGCCGGACAGCGTACTGGAGATCATCTGGTTTTCCATGGCAGCTCTTGTGCCGTCTCTCGTCCTTGGTTTGGCAGCGGGGATGTCTGGATTCAGAAAGATGGCGGGCATTCCCAAAGCTTCCCCTAAAGATGTCTGAACCCATTATCCAGGTAGAAAATCTCAGCAAGAGATACCAAATCAAACACCAGTCTGGTGAGCGATATACGGCGTTGAGAGATGTGCTGGCAAGAAAGGTGAAGAACCTTTTTTCAAGCGCAACCAGTGGACACCAGAACTCCACAAGCGAAGATTTTTGGGCACTCAAGGATGTTTCTTTCCAGGTAAACCAGGGAGATGTTGTCGGGATCATTGGAAGGAACGGAGCGGGCAAGTCCACCCTCCTCAAGATTCTGAGCCGGATCACTGCGCCCACCGAAGGACGCATCACACTCGGTGGCCGCGTGGCGAGCTTGCTGGAAGTAGGAACTGGGTTTCATCCTGAGTTGACCGGCCGGGAAAACATCTTTCTCAATGGTGCGATACTGGGCATGACCAAGGCGGAGATACGCAGCAAGTTTGATGAAATCGTCGAGTTCGCTGCCGTGGAGAAGTTTCTCGACACGCCAGTCAAGCGATACAGCAGTGGCATGTACGTGCGTCTGGCGTTTGCCGTGGCCGCGCATCTGGAGCCGGAAATTCTGGTCGTGGACGAAGTTCTGGCCGTTGGAGACGCCCAGTTTCAGAAAAAATGCCTCGGGAGGATGTCGGCCGTGGCGCAGGGAGGAAAGACCGTGCTGTTCGTGAGCCACAATATGGCGGCAATCCAATCCCTATGCACGAGAGCCATTTATCTGGACAGAGGAGTCATCAGGCAGACCGGACCCATCGGAGACGTGCTCAAGGTCTACATGGCCAACATTCAGAATAACGGGGCTGGATCCAGCGGCGACAGCATGAACTTGGGTCCGGGGCTGAAAATTCGGGACCTCACGATCGCTGAAGGAGGTGTTGTTTCCGGAGAAGGCACTTCGTTCCGGATTGTTCTGCAGGTTCTGCGTCCGATGACGATTCAGCAATCCGCATTGCTCATTTTTTGTGAAGCCGGGACTCGTGTCGCCATGCTCGATTTGCGATCCGTCGGAGTAGAGAACCTGCCAGTCACCGAAGGAACCCTCGCGGTTGAAGGCAGCATCGCCACGGTACCCCTGATAGAGGGTGACTATCGTGTCGGCATGTGGCTCGCCACTGACCAATACTATGGAAACTATCTGGATTTGACCTCTTTCCATGTGTCAGGGAGATCTCTGAGCAGCGACTTCATCCCACTTCCTGCATCGGAGCGGGGCTACGTGGAAATGCCTTTCCAAGCCATGCTCACTCAAACCGGCAATCCCTGAAGCCTTGAATCACAATGCGGCGTGGACAAATCAAGTGCTGGCTATACGGATGCGGCCCCGGGATCTCAGGATCCTACATCTACTTCGGAACGAGGTTCCACTTTCCCAAGCACAGCTAGGATGCCGCACACCGAAATACACACTGCCATCTTGCCGGCACTGAGGCAGGGAACACTCCAGGGGATGAGCTCCCAATTTCCCAAGCTTCTGTATTTTGGTGATGTGCCTGTGGAGTCTTCCTATCATGGATCGGCATTGCTATATCGACTCCTTGAGGACTACCCTCGCGACCGGCTGATGCTTCTGGAATGCGCCCCCGCACCATCAGTTCCCGGGCGCAGGCTCCCTGACGCCACTTATGAACATCTCCCAGCGGGACCCCTCGTCACCCGATTGAGGCACAGCCGACTGCATCGCTGGGCTGGGATGTACTTGATTTACACACAGGGTCGGCTCGTCAGAAGGGCAACATCCCAACTTGGGAGTTTCAAGCCAGATGCCGTCCTTACCGTGGCTCACGACTACGCGTGGTTGGCAGCGGCCCACTTTGCCCGACAGCGCGGCCTCCATCTGCATTTGATCGTCCATGACGACTGGCCCTCCGCGACGCCAGTACTTCCCGCCATTCGCCCCATGCTTCATCGCCGCTTTGGCCAGATCTATGGTCAGGCGGCATCAAGACTCTGCGTCTCCCCGACCATGGAGTCAGAATACATGCGTCGCTATGGAGTACCAGGAGCTGTGCTCTATCCATCGCGGGCTTCGGACCTCATTTCGTTCGATTCGCCTCCACCACCGCCACCACCAGGCAAACGCCCCTTTTGTGTCGGCTACGCGGGTTCACTTGTATCCCCGTCGTATGTGAAGACACTCCGACTCCTGGCGGGCGCGCTGGAGGAAATCGGAGGACGACTGCATCTCTATGGCCCTTTCTCCACTGAAGACGCAACCCTGATGGGGCTCAATCGTGCCAACGTTGCCATTCGCGGGCTCATTCCATCAAAAGCAATCGTGCACATGTTGCGTGAAGAATGCGACGCTCTGGTGGTTCCCATGTCTTTCGACCCGGAAGAATTGGAACCCATGCGTCTGAATTTCCCCAGCAAACTGACAGACTGCTCGGCAACCGGTCTGCCAATCCTCGTCGTGGGACCGCCAGCCACCTCCGCTGTGCAGTGGGCGGACGAACATCCTGGGGTGGCGCTGACAGTGACTCGCAACGTGCCAGAGTTAATCCTGGAAGCAGTGAAAACGCTCGCAAGCGATCCGGAGCTACGCATGAAGCTGGGACGCACCGCGGCCGAGGTTGGAGCGAGGCAATTTTCCGCAGCAGCTGCGCAGCACAAGTTTCAAGATGCCTTGCTTGGCGCACACAATGGATCAACCCATGTCAATTGAACGCCATGCGAGCTGAACTTTTCTACAACCCTCTGCTTCAGCTGGAGCGCCTTGGACAGCAGGCAACAAGATGGCGACGCGTACGCAGGATGTGCAGGGATATGAGCTTCATGCACTGCGAGGTGCGCCTGACTGTCTGAAGCATGCACACGCGGCGCGCGCAGAAGTGAGCTTTGGTGATTTCCATTCGGGTCAGTGCCGGTTTGAATAGTAGTCCGCTTTTCTCACAGAGCATGGATACCGCCTCCATGCTTTGGACCATGGCACGCACATCGTACAAGCGCTGGTGCAAACGGATGCACCTTTTTGCGACAACCGTCCCAATGAGAATTTATTCCGCAGTCCGCCATTCCTCGGATCCAAGCTTGTTCTATGGCTCACTCTGGACCGGCAACTTCCACCCCGCTCTCCGACAGCTCGGTCATGAAGTCATTGAATCCTCCGTGGATCTGCTTCCTGCCAGCCAATTCATGGGCGCCTCTCGCAAGCTGGACCGCGAGGAGACCGAAATCCGTGCGAACATCACGCAACAGATTCTCGATGATCTGCGCCGCGCACATGCTGCAGCGCCCATCGATCTTTTTCTGAGTTATTTTTACAACTCGCACTTCGACCCTGCAGGCTTTGCGGAGATCCGTCGCATGGGAATTCCTTCGGTGAATTTCTACTGCAATAGCATCTGTCAATTCGATCTTGTAGCAGATGTCGCAGCAAAGGCAGACTTTGCCTGGCACGCAGAAAAGAACGCAAAAGCATTGTATCAGCGGGTCGGTGCCACCCCCATCTGGGTGCAGATGGGTGCAGATCCTGAAGTCTACCGCCCCGTCACCGACGTCTCCCGCAAGGCGGACGCATGTTTCGTAGGGATGCGATACGCTGACCGTCACCGATGGATGGCCGCCCTGATACGCGCGGAAATTCCGGTGGAGATATATGGCCCTGGGTGGGGCGCCCCCGTTGCACAGCAATCGCCACCACCCCCTCAGGACGGTGAAGCCCCAAAAAAACGGCACCACGTCAAACCACGGCAGCTCTCCAGTTATCTGACATTAGTGACGAAGCACATGCAGCGCTACGGCATCGTCGGGGGGCTGAGCAGAATCTGGAAACAGTACGCACAACGCGAGGAAGACCGGCAGGTGCTTCCTCTCTTCACGCCGTATGCGAAAGGAAGCATCCCGTTTGATAAAGTTTGCGAGGTATTCTCCGAGCACGAGGTCATCTTGAATTTCAGCAATGTATGGGCAGATGACCAGCCAGGTTCCGAGCTCATCCCTCACGTTCGACTTCGCGACTTCGAGGCCCCGATGTGTCGCACCTGCTACCTCACCGGATACACAGATGAAATCACCGAATTCTACGAGGTAGGCAGGGAAATTGATACTTATTCCTCCGAAGCCGAGCTGGTGGAGAAAACAAGGTACTACTTGGAAAATCCAGAGGCAGCCGAACGCCTGCGGGAGGCCGGCTGGCAACGCGCCAGGCGGGACCACACGTGGGCGCGACGCTTTGAGGAACTGTTTCGAAAGACAGGCTTGGGAATATCCTGAGCCTCTCCGTGCACGAAACGGCCACAGTTCCAACGCAGTTCATGCTCTTCTCGGTCATCATACCCACTTACAACCGGGAACAATATCTCCGGGATACTCTGGCCTCCGTCCTGCAGCAGACATTCAATGACTTCGAAATCATCGTCGTCGATGATGGATCCACGGATGGCACGGTCGCCTATCTCTCTTCATTAAAGGGGAAGCTCACCCTGATCCAGCAGTCAAATGCAGGCCCCGGGGCCGCGCGCAATCTGGGAATGCAGCATGCCACAGGCGAATATCTGGCGTTTCTCGACAGCGACGATCTCTGGTTCCCCTGGACCCTTGAGACCTATGCTGAAGTCATCCGGACAGCATCCAAGCCTGCGTTCATCGCAGGTAAACCACTGCTCTTTCGCTCCGAGGCAGAGCTGGCCCAAGCGTCGGCGCAGCCCACGACGATCCTCCAATTTAGGGACTATCTTGCCACGAACCATGAGTGGCGCTGGTTGGGTGCTTCTGCTTTCGTGGTGAGGCGGGATGCGGCTCTCGGCTGCGGCGGCTTTGCCCAAAAGAACATGAACGCTGAAGATGCCGACCTGGCCCTCAAACTCGGCACGGCGCCGGGATTCGTGCAAGTCGGAGGACCTGCGACACTCGCTTATCGCGAACATGCTGCCAATATCACCATGGTCTTGGAAAAGACCCTCACCGGTCTTTGGTACATCATCAACACTGAAAATGCAGGTGGTTATCCAGGCGGCGCAGAACGTGCCAGGGAGCGCTGGCGCATCATCAGCTACCATGTGCGTCCCATCCTGCTGACCTGCCTGCAGACTGGAGACAAGCGAGCCGAGGCGTGGCGGATGTATCGGGCCACGCTACGATGGCACTTGGCCACCAGCAGATGGAAATTTTTGCTCGGCTTCCCACTGAAAGCCGTCCGCAGCGCGCGAAGGTCCTCTGCACCGGCTCTTGTATGAAAGGGCACAGAATCTCGCGTTGGAGTGAACCTCCCGCCAGACACGACATCTCGACACTTCGTTCACGACTCCTCCTCCAAGCACGTCAAGTATGATCAAAGAACGGCTTAGAACACTGGTTAGAGAGCATCCAGCCCTTCGCTCACCTGCCCTGGCCTTTTTGGATTTGGTATACTTGTGCAGGACACTGATATCCAAAATAACCCGTCGCGCTGTCATCAATCGCTATCTGGAGAGCCATCAAAAACGGGGCCTGCACTTGGGCTGTGGAGCGAATGTGATTCCAGAGTGGCTCAATACCGAGCTGACTGTTGCGCATTCGGGCTCGGTGTTTCTCGATGCCACCAAGCCATTCCCGCTGCCGGACAGCTCACTGGACTATGTATTCAGCGAACATATGATTGAGCATGTACCTCATGCTCAAGGCATGCACCTGTTGCGGGAGAGTTTTCGCGTGCTCAAACCGGGCGCGCATATCCGCATCGCAACTCCCGATCTGCAGGTCATCCTGGGCCTCCACTCAGTGGAGCCAAACTCGGAAGGCGGAGAATATGTGCAATGGTTCACTGGGCGGCATCTCCATGAATTTGGCGGCAAGGGATCGGCCGCTGTCATCAATTGTTTCTTCTACAGTTGGGGACACCGTTTCATTTATGATCGGGCCAACCTCGAATCATCATTCCGCGAAGCAGGGTTTGAAGCCCTGGAATGGTGCACGGTCGGACAAAGTAGTCACGAGGGACTTCGCAACTTGGAACATCATGGCGACGCTTCCGGAAGCGCGCGTTGGAACATTTTCGAGACCATGATCCTGGAGGGCCGGAAACCCCTAAAATGATGCCAACGCGTTTCCCGCTGCCTATCGCGAGACTTTTTACGACTTATGGCCGGACAAACGCCTAGTGTAACGATTCTGTTCATCACGCGAAATCGGATGGACGATCTCCGTCGGGCAGTGCAATCCGCCCTGAGCCAGGATATCGAGTGCGAAATCCTGGTCCTGGACGATGCCTCTACCGACGCCACGGTGGCCATGATGCGGAGCGAGTTTCCCTCGGTGTCGTTAGTTGAAGCGCAGCAACCTCTTGGAGTGTGTGCGCAACGCAATCGAGGTGCCCTCCTCGCCAAGGGTGAAATCATCGTGTCGATTGATGATGACGCAGAATTTTCCACCCCGCACATTGTAAGGCAGACCCTGGCTGACTTCAGACACCCGCGTGTTGCGGCCGTGTGGATTCCCTACAAGGACATCCGAATCAGCCCTGAGTTAAAGTCTCCCACGCCACCCGAGCCGGGGGATTGGGTGGTCGCGTCGTTCGTGGGCACGGCATGTGCTTTTCGGCGCGATCTGTTTCTCCGAATGGGCGGATATCAAGAACTGCTCTTCCGCGAAACTGAAGAACGCGAACTTTGCGTACACTTCCTGAACTTCGGATATGTCACGCTGCTCGGCTCGGCAGATGTCATCTTGCACTACATGTCACCTGTCCGCGATGCCGGACGGAATCGGATGTGGCAGCGGCGAAACGATGTGTGTCATGCAATATGGAACGTCCCCTTTCCCGACCTGCTCTACCATCTGCCGGGGACCATCCTCAATGGATTGCGGTTTGGTCTGACGCACGACTGTCTCCCCCAGACTATCAGTGGGTACTTCCGCGCCATCCCCCTCGTATGGCGGACAAGGCACCTGCGGCATCCAATTTCCAGCAAGATTTATCGTCTCGCTCGGCGCTTGAACCGTAACAAAGTTCTGTCCCTTAACGAGGTATGCCAGGAACTTGGCCCCATGGGAGAGTGGCAGGGCTCAGGCAGCGGCCCTCAACCAAAACAATTCCCGGATACCGATTTAAGCGGTAATATATCTGCCAGAGGCTCGAATCCATGAATCTCTCCAATCTGGTCACACTGCTCACTCGAAAAGCCAAGTTCGAGCTGGCAGGTCTGCGTGCGGCGCTCGTCTACCCCTTCCGAAAGAAGGAGCTGATAGACCGCCTTTCGCAGGCGATGTGCAATGTCAACATTGAGACGACCAACATCTGCAACGCCAAGTGTGTTTTTTGCGCCTACCAGTACCAGACGCGGGCCACAGGGGTTATGGACATGGGCCTTTTCCGCAAGATCATCAAGGAGTTCGTGGAATGCGGTGGCGGGAATCTGGGCTTCACGCCTACCGTGGGCGAACCGCTCGTGGATAAACACATCATTGAGCGCATTCGCTACGCGCGCCGCCATCCCGAGATCAAGAGCATCTCGATGTTTTCGAACATGCTCAGCCTTCACAAGCTGGGAGCCGAAGCGCTGGCTACTTCAGGGCTGAGTGCACTCACAGTCTCAACCTCGGGCTTCGACCGGGAGATGTACCTTCGGGTGTACCGCACGACCATGTATGAGCGGATGCTTGAGAACGTCATTGAATTCGCCGAGGTGAACAATCGGCTCGGCAGGCCGGTGAACTTTACGGTGGACATGCGAGTGGATCGCCCCCTTCACGAAGTGCTTTCCTATCCCGACTACCACAAGGTGGCAGCAGTCGTAGGGGTTGAGAATATTGGTGTGAAATTCCGCTACGATTCTTGGGGCGGGAAGATCACGCAGGAAGAACTGACGGGCAATATGAAGCTCCGCCGGAATCTACGGCCTCGTTGGAGCCCCTGCACTGAACTGTTCATGGGGCCGATGGTTTACTGGGACGGCAAGGTGGGAGGATGCAACTGCCGCGACGTGGACGCGAGCGAATTGGTCGTCGGAAACGTGCGCAACCAGCACCTCGCGGATATCTGGTTCGGACCGGAACTCAAACGCCTGCGCGAGGAATTCACCACGTCCAAGATCAAGAATCTGTGCAAGTCCTGCACGCACTACAATCACCTCTCCCTCTACTTGAGAAAGGACAATGCTGCCGTGCTGGAGGCATTCAAGCCCTGCCAGCGCCCCATTTCAAAAGACGCTGAGAAGGAGAATGAGCAGGCTGCTGTCACTTGAAGCTGGGTCAAGCCGGTGTGGGGACCGAGCGCTGACTGATTAAATCTCATGTCGGCCACGTTTCGCTCCAGCCAACCTGGTTGATGTGTCCCAGAGTCCTTTCTACGAAAGAGCGGCAAAATGACAGCGTGTGCAAAAACTGTGCTGGATGATCGTGGTCATGTGAGCGCAGGCTCACCCCCCTCCCCTTCCAGGGAAAGTTGGGTGGTGTGCCAGCTTGGAGCCCGCATGCACTATGCAGTGCCAAGGATGCTGGCCCAAGCCGGCAAACTGGAGCGCTTCTATACGGACTTGTATGGTGGAATGGATTGGGGCAGCGTTTTTCGAAGGCTTCCGAAGGCATGGCAGAGCTCAGGCATACGTCGGCTCACGGGACGCATAGCTTCTGGCCTGCCCCAGAAACAGGTCTATCCGCAATCGGTCTTTGGTGCACTGTACTACCTTCGGCGACGGACCGCGCGCGATACGAACAAGATGAGTGCTGTCCACCTGTGGGCAGGCAGGGCCTTTGGTGATCGCGTCGTCAGCCAGGGCTTCGGCAATGCCACCGCCATCTATACCTTCAACACTGCCGGATTCGAAATCTTGAAAGCTGCACGCTCTCAGGGACTCTTCACTGTCGTGGAACAAACCATCGTGCCCCGCGCGGTGGAGGACACCCTTCTGAAAACAGAGCATGCACGCCACCCTGGGTGGGAACCAGATAAGAAGTTCGGCTCCGCCGCCGAGATGACGGCGCGTCGTGAGGCTGAAGAATGGGCTCTCGCAGACCTCATTGTATGTGGCAGTGAATTCGTTCGTGATGGAATCGCTCAGTGCGGCGGCCCGGTGGATCGATGCGCGGTTGTTCCCTACGGTGTAGATGCACACTTTGCCGCCTCACCCGCACACCACGAATCTGGGCCGCTAAGAGTCCTCACGGTGGGGGAACTCGGATTGCGCAAGGGTGCGTCCACCTGCTTGGAAGTGGCCCGCGCACTTGGCAGCGATGCCGAGTTTCGATGGGTGGGGCCCACCTCCCTTTCTGCAAAGGCCATGGCAGAGGTATCACAGGCAGTGCATCTGACCGGTGCCGTGCCCCGAACAGATGTGCGAGCTCACTATGAATGGGCCGACGTGTTTTTTCTCCCGTCCATCTGCGAAGGGTCCGCAACAGTGACATATGAGGCCCTCACCTGCGGACTTCCCGTAGTCACCACCCCGAATGCGGGCAGTACCGTCGTGGATGGCAAAACAGGATACATAGCCCCCGTAAGGGATGTCGAAATCATGGCGGCACGTTTGCGCCAACTCCACAAGGATCGCTTACTCTTGAAACAGATGAGTGCCGCAGCGAGTGAGCACTCGCAAGGCCTCTCACTTGACGCCTATCAGCAACGTCTTCTGAGCCTTCTTGAGCACAAGTTTCAGGAGTTCCGTGCACGGTGCAACCATGAGGCAATGCCTGGCTGACGGCGGTGCACCCAGGTGCTTACCACACGTCAAAAAAATCAACACCCCGTTGAGCTCCAAAGAATGATCGGACTCTGCAGCTGGCAGCGCGAATTCCGGCACGGAACCTTCAACGCTGGACTTGCCCATGTTGTGTCTCATGCGTTTCCGACCCATCCGGCTACTTTCCATGTGGAGCAGTCCCATGTGCCATTTCTCAGAGATGCGCTATCACTCAGCCGTTCGAAGCCAGGAAACTCCATCGAAGTCGTGGGTCATGACCTCGGAGCTCCTCGCACAGCACACGGCTCCCTCCAGCGCTTCAAGCTCCTGTTCAAAATGGTCCAAGCCATGCGCCGGCCGGACGTGGCATGCTGGGTATTCGCGGATATGGGAGGCTCTGCGCTCACCTTCCTGAGATACCTGATGCGTTTGGGACGTGTGACCACGCCAGTGGTTGTCATTGCCCACGCACTCTTTGAGCCCTTGGGGTGGAATTCAAGGCCGTTACCAGAGAGACTGCCGGGGCTCCGTGGTCCACACCTCCCCAATCTGCGCCTCGTCGTTCTCGAAGAACACATCACCACAGCACTGGCGCGGAATTTTCCATCCCTCTTGCGCCAGCACGACATCCGACTTTTGCCCATCCCCCTGCTGGACGTGGAATATGCCTGCACGCAACCTGTGGACGCCCACCACTTTGTGTTTCCTGGTGTGCCGGACAAGGGACTGGCAACGTTCGCAGAATTGGCCCGGGAAGTTCACGCTGTTCAGCCTCAAGCCAACTTCTCGGTTGCAGGCTTTGTCTCAGGGAATGAGGACGCCTCTGCCACAGCTCATTTGACGGACACACCCGGCTCGCCGCTTTCCATTCCTGAATACTTTCGGCGCCTCGCCGCAGCGTCATATACCATGTGGTTTTCCGTACACGATCCCAATCCCTATCAATACCGTACGAGCGGTACGATTCCGGACCTGATTGCCTGCGGCAAGCCGACACTTTTTGTTCGCAACTCGATGGTGGACTGCTACTTCCGGCGCTACGGAGCAATCGGATATAATTGCGACTCATGGCCAGCTCTGGTTCAGCGCGTCAAAGAGATGTGCATGGTGAATCCGCCAGTCATCCCTGCAGAACAGCACGCCGCAGTTGAGCGTGCACGTGAAGCACTCTTACCCCGTACCTTGGGGCCCGTTTTCCGGGATATTGTGCTTGGTCAGAAACGGGCCTCCTCCGATTGAACCCGGCGTTTTTCACCGGGTGGAGTTCACCAGCCTGTGACCGACTGCACTTCGTCGATAACGCTGCAGGCTCGAGTGATTCCACGAACAATCAGCCGCCTCAATAATGTGAAGTCCGAAGACTTCAATATCCAGCTCCCTCGTGTGACCGTGGTGACCCACTCGCCGTCACCCTATCAGGTGGAGTTATTCGATGAGGCCGCGAGAATGGGAAGTCTCCAATTGAGCGTCATTTATCTCCATGCCAGGGACAAGCAGCGTCTCTGGCAGACGACCAAACCTTTCCACGACAGCATTCTCCTGACGGACCCAAACGTGGACGTCAATGCCGTCGCACGCAGCACTGATGAAGCAGACCTTCTGGTGTTGAACTATTACAAACATCCTTTCGTAAAGCACGTACTCCAGCGTCGGAAGCGCATTCGAAAGCCCATGTGTTTCTGGGGAGAACGTCCTTTACTCCATTCTCTCTCGCCACTCAGCGGACTCTTCCGCATGTGGCGCCTTCGTGCGATTCACCTGACACACGCTCCCATCTGGGGCATTGGCTCCATGGCAGTCACTGCCTATCGCCGCGAGTTTGGCTCAGGTCATGAGTATGTGAATATTCCCTATTTTTCAAACCTGGAGAAGTTTGGAAGTGTCCCCCGGAGCCCCCTGTCGAAGGAGCGTGTGTTCTTGTTTTCTGGGATGCTTTGTCATCGGAAGGGCACGGACCTTCTTGCCCATGCGTTTGCCCGGCTGGCTGCAGAGTTCAACCATGTGCGCCTGCGAGTGGTCGGCTACGGCCCCATGGAGGCCGAGATGAAAGAGCAACTTTCCTCGTTGTCAGATCGCGTTGATTTCACCGGGTTCTGCCCTTGGGATCGTCTCCATCTGGAGTATGCGAAAGGTGACATTCTGTGTGTCCCCTCACGCCATGACGGCTGGGGCCTGGTGGTGCCGGAAGGACTTGCTGCAGGGCTGCCAGTCGTCAGCACGATTCAAACAGGCGCGGCCGTGGAGTTCATCAAACCCGGTCACAATGGCTGGCTTCATCCTCCGGGCGAAGGCGAAGGTCTGTACCGGTCCATGCGTTTGGCCGCTACTCTCACGGATGAGCAGTGGCACGACATGTCTCATAGAGCCCGTATTTCAGTGGCGCAGCACTCCCTTCAGCGTGGCGCCGCAAAGTTGATTGAATCTGCAATCGCTGCGATGCCAGGCAGGACCATTCAACCCAAAGGAAGCCCGGTCGAGAATTTCCCAATGTAGCCAAACAAGGCCGGACCCAGAGGAGTTGTCCCATTGGAAGTTTCAACACCGACGGTCCGGCTGCTAGCGCATCTGCATCCGACCAAATCAATCACGCAATCATAGACTTCCTTGCGGATACTTCACGTCACTCCTTCACTGGATACCGAAGATGGCGGACCAACCATCGCCCTTGCTCAGATGGCTGCGTCAGTCGCTGCTGAGGGCGTGGAGGTCTCAGTAGCTACCACCATCGATCGGGACGAGGCCGCCAGGCGGAACATACAGTTTGGCACCCCAGTCCACCTCGATGCGTGGACTTGCTACTTCTTCCCGCGCCACGGACGCTTTTACAAGCCTTCCCTGAGCTTGCTGAAGTGGCTTTGGCAACACATGGCGGAGTACGATCTGGTACACATCCACGCAGTATTTTCTTTTGCTCCCATTGCTGCCTGGAAAGCCGCTTTGCATGCAGGAAGGCCGTACATCGTTTCCCCACACGGGCTCCTGAACCAATGGGGAATGATTCACCGGCGCAAGCACATCAAAGCCCTCTCCTTTCGCCTGATCGAACGGCCTCTGCTTAATGCAGCTTCGGCCATTCACTACACCAGTGACGCTGAACAGCAAGAGGCCTCATTGCTCAATCTCACGGCCAGACCCTTGGTAATCCCCCTGGGTATTGACATGTCGGCATACGTGAACCTTCCCGACCGCCAGCTTTTTGAGGCGCGGTTTCCCGAGGCACAAAACCGCCAGATTGTCTTGTTCCTGTCGCGCATTGACCCCAAGAAGGGCATCGAGGTACTGCTTCAAGCGTGGAGACAACTGGCGCCTTCACATCCAAATGCGCTTTTGGTGATCGCCGGCTCCGGCACAGTGGAATATACCTCCTCTTTGAAAGCCAAAGCAGAAGAACTGGGAATAGCATCAAAGATTCTATGGACTGGGTTTCTGGGTCATGAGGAAAAGCGGATTGCCCTCGGCTCAGCAGAGATCTTCGTGCTCCCTTCGAAATCCGAGAGCTTTGGGATCGCTCTGCTTGAGGCCATGGCTGCGGGTGTGCCCTGTGTCACAACCCTGGGCGTAGCCTTGGGAGCAGAGGCCTCCGCCGTCGGCGCTGTTCAACCAGCCGATTATGAAGCTGACTCTCTTGCAGCGGCCGTTGGCAGGTTACTCGACTCCGCAGAGTTGCGCGGCAGACTGGGAATGGCAGGCAGAGAATTTGCGACCGGGAAATATTCCCTTGAAGCGATGGGGCACGCGCTCAAGGCTGCGTACCTCACTCTTGCGGTCCAGTCTGTGGCTACCACGCCATCGGTTTAGGCATCCGCATATTTACACATTACATGATACTGCTGATAAAGCTCATCGTCTCCTTGGTTTGCATCGTGCTGGCATGGAGACTGAAGCCCCTTTGGGAACATTCTGCCGCTGCCACCCCTTCATTTCGCCGGTATTGCCTGGCGGGATTTATCCTGACGAGAGTCGGCACTTTCGTCATGGTCTTTTTCGTGTTGAGAATGGGAGCGCAATCAGACATCAACTGGTACTACAACGATGCCAAAGCTGTGGAAGGCGGATTGCTTCCTCTCCGGGACTTCATGCCCATTTACGGCCCCTGGTTTTCCGTGGCCTGCGCCCTGCTCATCAAGATTTTCGACTCACCTGTTTGGCTGGTCTTCATCGCGATTGTTTTTGAATTCATCTCACTGCCTCTTTGGCTGAAGGTTGGAGACCGTTTGTTCAATCCGCGAATCTCCAATCTGGGACTGTTGTTGTATGTTTGTTCGCCCTTGAGTCTGCTCAATGTGCCCATCACCGGGCAAAACCACATCTGGTTCGCACCTTTCATCGCAGGGGGCATGCTCCTGCTCATCCGGCATCAGAGCTTTCTGTGCGGCGCGACCGTGGGAGCCTCCATCCTTGCCGTTAAGCTTCTATCCCTCATTTTCATCCCCCCATTCACGTGGGCATCGAAGAATCGCTGGGCTTGTGCAGCAGGCTTCTTTTGCGTGGTGATTCCGGGATACGGGTGGTACTTCCTGCAAGGGGCGGACATCACCAAGCTGATGAGCTTTCACTCACAGCACGGATCCTCTGGCAACCTTCCATTTCTGCTTGGGATGGCCGGGCTGGACTTTTCGCTTCCGCACTTGCGTTCGGCGGCCAACTATATTGGACTCGGGCTTTTGAGTGGTCTCTTTCTCACCGCCATGTGGAAGAAGAGAGTCGTAACCCCCTACCAGGCGCTCATCTTTCTGCCACTCCTGATGATCATCGTTCTCATCATCAGCAAGAAGTCGTTCGCATCCTATCTCGAGTGTGCCCTCTTTCCCCTGTGCCTGATTGGCGCCACATTCCCATCGAACGGCGAACGTGTCGCTCTCACCGCCATTGGCGGCCTGGCCGCTTGCGAGCCGAGCATCTGGTACCGGCTGCTCTCGAATCAGGAACTTGCTGCCTTCTGGGACAAAGACGCCGCGATCCCACTTCCCTCATGGGCATACTTTAGCGTGGCTTTCGTGGATGTGATTCTCCTCGGATCTTATGTCTACCTGGCCATCCGACTCTGGCGTCTGACTGCGAAGGACAGATTCTGTGCATGAGCCCCCTCCTGTGATCCCAGAAAATCAGACTCCAGAAATATCCATCGTGATTCCCACGCTCAATGAAGCGGGGAATCTGCCCAGGCTTGTGCCTGCAATCGCAACCGTGCTCACCGGCCGGCGGTTTGAGATCATCATTGTGGATGACAAAAGCTCCGACGGCACGCCACAGACGGCCTTGGAACTGGCCAATCGATATCCTTTACGGCTGATTGAGCGCATGCAGCCCGACGGCCTGAGCGGTGCGGTATTGAAAGGTCTGGCTGCAGCAAGGGGCGATATTGCAGTCGTGATGGATGCTGACTTCCAGCATCCCCCCGAGGCCTTGCCTCACCTGATAGAGTCTCTGGAGAAAGACGAGGCCGATTTTGTAGTCGGCTCACGGCATGTTACAGGAGCTTCCACGGATGTTACCTGGGGCACGTTCAGAAAACTCAACTCAGCCGTGGCACGGCTGCTTGCCAGACCACTTTGTGGAGATGTCAAGGATACCATGAGTGGGTTTTTCGGATTGAAGCGCCATGTCTGGAATAGCTCTGCCCAACTCGCTCCACTTGGGTACAAGATAGGTCTTGAGTTTCTCTGCAAATGCCCGGGCCTTCGCGTGCGCGAGATCCCGATTCACTTCGGCCTGCGGGAGGAGGGACAGTCCAAGCTTTCGCTCAAGCAGCAGTTTCGCTATCTTGAGCACCTCAGTCGCTTGTATGACTTCAAGTTTCCGCGATTCTCTCCAATTGCCAAATTCGTGGCCGCATTTGCGTTGACGTGGTCGATGGCCCTGCCCCTCTTCCTGGGCCTAACGGCTTTGGGGTGGCCTCCGCACATATCCTTTTCCATCGCGTTGCTCTTTAGTCACGGAGTACATGCTCTCCTGCACTGGCGGTATCTCAACACGGAAGGCGTGCCTGAGACTGTGACCCATCCCTGGGTGGGTTTCATAGGCATGATCTTCGCAGAGCTTCTCGTAGGGAATCTCACGTTGTGGTGGCTGCTGGCTGAACTCCGTGCTCCGACGCCCATAAAGATCTTCACCATAGCAACCATCGTGACGGCGGTCTGCCGGTATATGCTCCGTAAAGAGCTTCGCCACGATCTCCGTTCCCTGAAGGCGGCGCTGTCGCGATAGCCCTTCATCCTCTTTGCACTCATGACTTTCGCGGAATTCGTCTACACCGTGATTCTGGCTCCGCGCCCCCTGAAGCAGGCAGCGAATTGGTTGCTGCTGAAAATCATCCCCAAGCGGGTCAAAATCGGTTCCGCGGAGATCTGTCTGGATCCCGCGGATCCTGTCATCTCGGGAGCCGTGACTTTTGGGGTCTATGAAAGGGATGAGTTGAAGTTTTTTCAAGAACACTGCCTGCCAGGGATGGTAGTCGTGGATATCGGTGCCAATGTTGGCATCTACACGGCGCTGGCCCTCCAGCTTACCTCCCCCGCAGGCACAGTAGTCAGCATCGAGCCCAATCCACACAGCCGTGCATTTCTCGAGCAGACCATCGCCTGCAATGTGGACGGGACAGATACCAGCAGAAAAAGGAGTCACATCTGCTCATGCGCTGCGTCTGACCGCGAAGGCAGTGCCAGTTTGCACCTCAACCTTGGAAACAAAGGAGACAACAGGCTCTACGCCTCCTCCCTTTCCTCCACGGAAATTCCAATCACGGTCAGACCGCTGGACTCTATTCTCAGTGATTTGGGAATCCATGAGGTGAACCTGGTGAAAATAGACGTGCAAGGTTGCGAGCCCATGGTCATCGCGGGTGGCCTTGAAACGATCCGTCGTTCTCCGGACGTGCTGATTGTCTCGGAGTTCTGGCCCGAAGGGATCAAGTCGGCAGGCCGGGATGCCCTGGAGTATTTGCACCAACTCTCCTCACTTGGCCTCGCACTATTCACTCTGGCAAGCCGTGGCCTGTCCCCGCTTCCTGTCGAGGGTTTTTCGAAGCTCATTGCCAACCTTCCCAGCAGGCAGTACACGAACATCGTCGCAGCCAAGGGAGAACCGCTCGTCCGAATTTCAAACGCCGTATCCTGAGAGAGGAACACGTACGAAACTTCCTCCAGTCACGTTGCTGCACACCAGCGGAGAAACATGGACCTTTCCCAAATCACCCCGCTCATCATCACTTACAATGAGGAAGCCAATATAGGCCGGGTACTGGCGAAGCTCACGTGGGCCAAAGACATCGTCATTATCGACAGCGGCAGCACGGACAAAACTCTGGAGTTGGTGGCAGGGCACCCTCAAGCGCGCGTCCTCACCCGGAAGTTCGACTCATTTGCATCGCAATGTAACTTCGGCCTGACCCAAATCAGGACCCCATGGGTCCTTTCCCTGGACGCCGACTATCTCGTCGGAGATGGCTTCGAAGCTGAAGTCGACCAGCTTGATGAAAATGTGTCCGGCTACCGGGCCAATTTCTGCTACTGCATTTATGGCAAGGCCCTTCGCGGCACGTTGTATCCGCCTAGAGTGGTATTGTATCAGACCGCTAGAGCCAGCTATGAGCCTGACGGTCACGGACATCGAGTGAAGGTCTCTGGAGAACTGCACTGGCTGAGCAGCATCATTTACCACGATGACCGCAAGCCGCTGCAGCGGTGGCTGGGGTCTCAACTTGTGTACGCGGAACAGGAGGCAGAGCATCTGCTCCGCCCGCCGGCGTCCGGCCTGAATTTCGCAGACCGCCTTAGACTTCGCATCTTTGTGGCTCCCCCCCTGGTTTTTCTATACACCCTTCTGTGGAAAGGCTTGCTGCTTGATGGCTTTGCCGGCTGGCATTACGTATTTCAACGGACGCTTGCCGAGTTGATGCTTTCGCTGAAAATTCTGGATAGGAAATTACGCGGAAGTTGAGGAGGGACTCCGACGCACCTCTGAATGGAGTGGTCAGCAAACTGACACGCCAATGATTATAGGGGCGTTGTTGAGGCTGGCGCTTTTACTAAAGTGACATTGTCCAGATGAAAGAAATCTTACATGTGTCCCCTGTCATGCCCGTGGATGAGAGGCACATTGAGTTCGCGCTTGATGCAGCCGGAGTCCGCGGCTCTCTGGTTACAAGCTGGCTGCCCAAGGCGTGGGAGCATGTCGCTCTGCAACGAGCTCGTCGTCAGAATTTGTTCACTCGCCGCGCTCCGTTACAATTGATCCAGCGTCGCTTGGTCCGCCAGTTCGTTCCGGACATGCTCCGCAGCTACAAGCTAGCGACCGGACATCCTCCCATTCCGTGCCATGACGAACTGTTTCGCCGGGTCGATACCGCTTCATCGAAATTGGTCTCCGAGCAAACCTCGGCGGTCATCGGGCGCGAACTGGGCAGCCTCAAGTCATTCACACACGCCAAGGAGGCTGGAGCGACCAATATCTATCATCTGCCCACGCCGCACCACGAAACCGTCCGCACCATCCTGAAGCGTGAGAGTGCTGTCTATGGGGACATCTGCAAGTCCACGTTCGATCCCAGGGAATTCGACCCCGAACGTGTTGAAAACAAACTGGAAGAACTCCGGCTTTCAGATCACATCTGGTGTCCCTCGGCATTTGTAAAAAACTCACTCGTAGAGTCAGGCCTCAGTGAAGATCGCATCTCGGTCATCCCCTATGGCGGCGAAAGCGAGTGGCTCATGAGGCCACGCCCCCAGCCGGACGGCTCCTTCCTGTTGGTTGGCAACATTTCCGCGAGGAAAGGGGCGCACCGTCTTCTCCACGCCTGGAAAAAGCTGAAGGCACATCGGACCAACCGGCTGGTATTCATCGGCCCGATGCACCTGTCCAGTCACTTCTTGCAAGACTACAAAGGGGTATACGAGCATCTTCCCCGGATGCCGAGGTCCAAGCTGGCGCTTCACTATCTGCGGGCATCCAGCCTTGTCCTGCCTGCGCTGGCGGAAGGCTTCGCGCTGGTGATTCTCGAAGCGCTAAGCTGCGGAGCTCCCGTACTGGCGAGCCGAAATAGCGGCGCCGTGGGCTTCTTGAATGACGATGAGGCAAGATTCTTCGATGCCGGGGAGGATGAACCCTTGCTTACGGCGCTTGACTGGGCACTCACTCATCCCGGAGAATTGGAAGAGATGGGACGGGCCGGACGTAAACGGGTGGCCACATGGTCCTGGGACATGTTTGAAAATGCCGTGCTACAACAAATTCGCAGACTGAACATAGCGTGACCGCAAAGATTCTTCTGGTCATCCCGTGCTACAACGAGAGCGGACGCATCGGGCCGTTTCTTTCGGAACTTTGCGCGCTCGCAGAGCCCTTGGGGAGTACCTCCATCCTGGTGGTAGAGGACGGATCCAGCCCCGAGGAACAAGACCGTCTTCGGGAACTGGTGAATGCGACCCGGATGAAATACCCGTTCGTCAGGGAACCTCTGCTGCTCTCCTCCAACTTGGGGAAGGGTGGCGCTGTGTATGCTGGCTGGCTGGCGCATCAGAGCGAGGAATGGCTGGGCTTTGTGGATGCAGACGGCGCTTGCTCAGCCTCCGAAACAGTCCGGCTCGCCCGCCTGCTGATTGGGGGCCAGACTTCAGTAGATGCCATTTTCGCCAGCCGGATTCAGATGCTCGGGCATCGCATTCAACGGCATCTGCACAGGCACATTATTGGCCGCATTTATGCCACCATCGTGTCCATCCTTCTCGACATCCCCGTGCATGACAGCCAATGCGGCCTCAAGTTCATCCGGAGAAGCGCATATGCCCGTGTCTTTCCCACCCTTGAGGTAAAGGACTTTGGCTTCGACATTGAGTTGATGGCTGCCCTGACCGACTCGGGCGCCATCATTGAAGAGATGCCCATCGACTGGCATGAGGTCCGGGGAGGGAAGCTGCGGCTTTTCCGCGATGCACTTTGCATGCTCGGCGATGTGCTGCAGGTCCGTCGCCGGAGGCGTATGGCCTCGTGGCTTGCCCACCTGAAGGGCAGTACCGGGGCCCATCTCGAAGGGACATCCCTCTCGCGCAAACAGGGATTGCCCCCCTCCCGGAATGTCTGATAGAGTTCCCTTCCCCTCCAATGCTTCGTTCACCCCATCGCGCTCTAACACCACAAGCTGCTCCGCGTCATCTCAAGCAGCCTGAGCGGCGCGTGCATATGGATGGACGTCAGCCTGACCAGTCTGACCCTGGCTTCTACCCAATGCTTGGTGTCATTGGGACGTTTACCGGCACGATTATGGCGATGGCAACCGTGCCATCCAATCCCCAAAAAGAGGGCGTGCTGTTCATCCCGGGCGTCTTGATGGCCTTGGGTTTGGCTATAGGGCCTTTTCTGGCATTTCTGCGGAACCCACGCAATGCCCTGCGCACGGAAAACATCATTGGCATGGCGGCGATCTACTGGCTGTTCATGGACCTGGTGACTGCCGTCTATGACCTCCCCACTGTCAACCGGGACGCAGTCAGGATGTCTTTCGCTTCCTCAGGCTGTTTTGTGATCATGTTCTGGTTGGCCACCATGAGGAAGCCCTGGCGGCTGCCCAAGGCCTTTATGGCGAGCTGCTCGTTGCGTCCCGAGGTGTCGATCATTTTGCCTATCACGAGCATCTGCTTTGTGCTGTCGATGCTCGCCTATGCGATTCCCTGCAACTTTGACGTCAATCTGATGCTCAAGAGTTTGCTGGGCAACCGGTTTGCGGCCCCGTGGAATCGCGAAGCGCTGGGAGGATGGAATGCCTTCGTGGATCACTTGATCTACTTCGGCTACCTGCTTCCCACTTTGGCTACGATGCTTGTGCGCCGCAAAGGATTGATGCATCCCGCGTCTGTCGTGGGCATCCTTTTCGCCGCGATTTTCCTTATCTTTCTAATGCACTCGGGTTCTCGCCGCATCATCGGCGTGTGTTTGGGTTCAGCAGTGACATACTGGGTCTTGGATCGCGAACACGTTCGTATCTGGCAGTTGTCCGCATCGGCGTTCGCCGTTGCCTTTGTGCTCTGGCTCATGCAGACGATGTTGGTATTCCGGACCGTGGGCGTCGGTGAGATCGGCGCTTCCAATGCCGCCTACATTGCATGGAAGTCCATGAGCGGAGACTCCGTCGCCGGCGGCGCACCCAAGGGTCTTGCCGTTGACGACAACTTTTACAGACTTGCGCAGATCCACTCAATTGTTCCTGAGCACCACCCTTACGTCTACGGCAAGTACATCTTTTACGTGCTTGTGCGCCCCATTCCCCGTGTGTTTTGGGAGAACAAGCCTATCGACGGGGGATTTCAATTGCAGGAGTTTGATGCCAAAGGCGCATCCTTGTCGGTATCCATTGTTGGAGAAGCATGGCTGTCATGGGGGCCCTACGCTATCCTTATTACAGGCTGGGTGTTCGGCCGCATGGCTCGAATGAACAGCCCGCTCTTTGATGCCTCCTCCGGCACCATCGGTCCCATGTTCTACGGGTACACGACCATGATGCTGTTCGTGGGCTGGAGATCCCTGCAGGAGATTCTGCTTTTCTCCTATGCGCTCCTTGGCTGGATATTTGCAACTTGGCTCTATGCTAAAATCCGGGGTCGCGGATTTGACCAGGCTTGATGCGAATTCTCGTCATCAACAAGTACGTCCCACCGGAGCCGGCGCCTACCGCTGCCCTGATCGGAGATCTTGCCATGATCCTTCGTGCGAAGGGGGCTGAGGTCACCCACCTCGGCGCGGAAGAGGGTTATCGCGACAACAGACCTCAAGGCTGGCGCCGCTGGCTGCATGAAATCCAGTTGCTCCTCCGCCTGTTCTGGACCGGACTGACCTCGAAGCGGCCCGACTGCATTCTTTGCCTCAGCGACCCTCCCGGCATCCTGTTTGTGGCCGCTATTCTGGCAAAATTAAAGGGCACGAGGCTCGTGCACTGGGCTATGGATGTCTACCCGGACACTGCTGTTGCCCTGGGTGAAGTTCGCCCCGGCGGCTTGGTCCACCGGCTAGCAAGCTCGGCCATGTCATTCAGTTACCGCTCCTGTCAGCTTATCGCCTGCCTGGATTGCGACATGCTGGAGTATCTACGGATGAAGGATGACCCGCGCGCCTTCATCTCCTCCCCCTGGCCGCCTCTTCACATCGCCTTTTCAGAGGGCAGTGTCGCACCGCGTGGTGAACGCATCCAGTGGATGTATTCCGGAAACCTCGGGCGTGCTCATGAGTACGAAACGCTTCTGCGCGCCCAGAAGCTCTTGGAAGACGCCGGGCATCCCTTCGAGCTTGTCTTTCAAGGTGGAGGAAACGCGTGGACTGCCGCGAGGCAACTTGCTTCCGACTTGGGGCTCCAGCAATGCCGCTGGGAAAACTATGCCCCCTCAGACAATCTTGTCCCCTCCCTGCTCCAGGCTCATGTATTGATTGCAACCCAGCGCCAGGAGGTGCGAGGCCTGTTGTGGCCGTCAAAACTGGCGCTTCTGAAATTGCTGCCGAGGCCCCTCGTCTGGGTAGGCCCGCACGAGGGCGCCATCTCGACGGACCTGCGGAACCACAGCGCGCTAAACGGAGTGTTTGCCGTCGGCGATTTTCACGCCCTCGCCGACTGGCTGGCACTGCGGATCAATGACTTCGCGAAAGAAGCCGAGGTCCCTTTCTCACCTGCCACTCTGAAGCCAGCCTGTTTAGGCATTGCACATGCAGAAGGGGAAAAGTGGTGGTCCCATCTCGTCCAGCTTCTTCTTCCTGATTCTCCTGACGGGGCTCCCTTGAAGGCAACTTTTTCCGAAGAGCCCGCCTGACATGTACCGCTACCCGTCGCTTGTTAACGTTGGCATCTTGTTGGGAGCGCTCCTGCTCAGCGCATTTTGCACGTGGTTGCTGGTTCGCTATCGGGGAAGCTGGGGGCTCGATACTCCCGATCAAAATCGAAAATTCCATGAGAAGCCCATTCCAAGACTCGGCGGACTTGGGATCTTCGTCACGCTCGTGGCAGGTTTTCTGGTGATGGAATGCCGTTTCCCGAGCTTTCTGGAACGCTGGGCACCAGTCATCATCTCCAACTGCATCATTTTCGCGATCGGTTTTGCCGACGACATACGCCCGCTGGGCGCGAGGTTGAAATTGCTGGGGCAGCTCGGCACCGGGACCATCCTCTATGCCCTCGGAGTTTCTATCGATGAACTTTCCAATCCCTTCGGCGAGGGGCATTTCGTCCTTGGATGGTGGAGCTTCCCCGTAACACTTGTCTGGTTCATCTCCGTGCCCAACATCGTGAACCTGATCGATGGCATGGACGGTCTGGCGACAGGATTCGGTCTATTCCTCTGCATCACGCTCGCGTTTGTCGGCCACTATTCCGGCAAGCCAGAAGTCGTGACCGTCTCAATGATCATGGGCGGTGCATTGGCCGGCTTTCTCATCTTCAATTTTCCTCCGGCACGCATCTTTCTTGGAGATGGCGGAGCCTATCTTTTGGGATTCTTTATCGCGTCGGTCACAGTATTCACTTCCAGCAAGGGATCCGTGATCGCCGCTTTGTTGGTGGTGATTGTGGCGCTGGGCGTTCCGATTCTAGATACGCTGTTCGCCATCATCCGCCGTGCGTTGATGGGAGTTCCGTTGTTCCGGGCAGATGCGGAGCACATCCATCACCGGCTTATCCTGCTGGGTTTCAGCAAGGCCAGAGCGCTCATCGCCATTTACTCAGTGTGCCTTGTCCTGAGCATCGTGGGTATGAGCATTTTTTGGAGCAAGGGGCTTTCCCTGCCCATTGCCGGAGCCGCGCTGGCAATCTTGGCCCTGGCAGCCGCACGCTACCTTGGCTACGTGAGAAGCTGGCGTGACGTGCGGGCGCAATTCAACGAGGCTCTTTCACGAAGACGAGACATGCTCTACGCGCAAGCCTATGGCCGGGTTCTGGAGTGGGAAGCGGAGCGTTGCAAGGATCCCGAAGAGTTCCTTTCCCTTCTCGCCCTCTGCATCGAGCGGCTGGGCCTCAAACGCCATGCCGAGGCCGATTTCGAAAGCGTGAACCTCTCCCTGGTCACTGGCCTGGTGTGCGTGATTCATGTGCCAAAATCCGCGCAAGCACGGGTGCGCTGGACAGCGGTGGCGGAAAATTTGATCCCTTCACTCAATCGCGCTACGGAGCGGTGGGGTGCCATACAAGGGCTGGTGTTTGCAAGTCCCGCTTCAGCGCCCCCCCAATCCGCGTCTCCCACCCAACAAGAATCCTGCCGCTAAAGAGGCCCATATCCAGTGCTACAACAGCAACGAAAAAGAAATTCCCGAAGATCCCGTCGCAAAACTGAGCATTGGGAGGTGGCTCCCGATGCCTCCGCTCCGATCCCTCGAGATGACACGTCGGCCTCGGGTTTTCTGCAGCCGTGGTTCTGGCTGGTGTTAAGTGTACCTACCACCGCCATCGCCCTCTGTGGGTCACGCGAGCCTTGGGCAATGGGACTTGTGGTGGCGCTGATGTCACTCTGTTATGTGCTGCGTCCGCCCTCTCGCTCCATCAACCGCGTGTTGCTTGGCTTTCTGTTCGCAGTTCCACTACTGGCCCTGCTGGCATTCCTCCCTCTCTCCAAAACGTCCGTGCCCTTCTGGCGCACCGCCCTTGAGACCGAACACGGCATCGCTCTGGGAGGACTGGTGACACCCCAGCCGTGGATCACTTTCGAAGGCTGGGTAGCCCTCGTGTTGGGTATCATCTGGTTGATCTACTGTCTGGGCCAGAATTTCAAACGCCAGGAGATTCGTGTCGCCATCCAGTTCTTTGCGCTCGTCATTGCCATTCTGGCGGTCATCGCCATAGGCCTGTTCTGGTTCAAGAGGGAAATACCGCTGTGGCGTGGTGAGTGGGCCCAGTTTGCCTACTTTGGCCCGTTCCCCAATCGGAATCACTTCGGTGGTCTCGTTGCCATAGGCGCCGTGCTGGGCTTTGCGGCCACGTTTGATGCATTCCAAAGGAAGAATCCCGTCATGGGATGCCTGTACGCGCTGGGCGTAGTTCCCATGTTTGTGGCCATGTTGCTCAACACTTCTCGCATGGGTGTCCTCCTCTTCTTTGCAGGACTCGGCCTGTGGATGGCCTTGGCAAACTCTAAGAAATACACCAGAGCCTGGATTGCGGTAGCCCTCTCCATCCTGCTGATCCTGGCATCTGGATTCATTATCTTCGGCAGCCGGATACTGGATCGTTTTCACATTGGCGACGGCTCCATCGCCAATATCATCTCCTCAGAGGGGCGGATTGGAATCTATCTGGACACGCTCCGGATGATTAACCTGTCGCCATGGGCAGGCGTGGGTCTTGGCAACTTCGACCCGGTATTTTCCATGACGCGAGAGTCCATCGATACGGAAAGCCGCGCCATCCACCCCGAGAGCGACTGGCTCTGGCTCGCATCTGAGGCGGGTGTCCCATGCATTCTATCTTCCCTGGTCGCGGCCATCATATTGACGTTCGCCTATGGACCTTGGGGTAGTCGCCGGATCGCGTCGAGCCGTGGCAGGCGTTTGGGCGTCACTGTAGGTGTGGCAGCGCTCATCTACCCGGCGCAGTCACTGGTGGATACACCGCTTCACGGCATCGGCCCGGCGACTTTCACCGCACTACTCATTGGACTTGCCGGCAACCGCCGCCTTCCAGATGTTGAGCCAACCGCAAAAAAGACATCCGCCCTCTGGCCCGGACTGGGCATCGCAATCTGCGCCCTCGGCGCATCCCTGCTGGTGGCGAGTCTGACCGGCTCGGCCATCACTCCCCAAGAGAAGTTTGACCAACTCGCCAACGATGCCGCCTTTTTGAAGAGGTCTGGCGACCGCGCTGCCGCTCTCCAAACATGGAATAAAGCAGCTTCAATCAAACCCCTGCAGTGGAATCTCTATTTCGAGCGAGCTTCGCTAAAACTTGAGCTTGGCTATTCCTCCCAAGAAGCTCTTGCTGATTTCTCCCGCGCTCGTTATCTGGAGCAGACCTTCGGGCGCATGTGCATGCGCGAGGCGGAACTTTGGTTCCTATATGACCCTCCCTACGGCATTCCAGCCCTCCGTGAGGCCATACTTCGTGACTCCACCCGGGCATATGGGTTTTATCATTGGGGAATTACGCAGATGACAACCCATCCGGAGGTTCGTCAGGCCATGCGTTCGCTCGCGACTACACCGGGCCTGCAGTTTCTCTACTTGTCTGCTTCTACTGGTACCGAGTTCGACTCCGCATTGAAGGAGTTTCTTGTGAAGCACCCTACGCTTGAAGGGTTGAAGCCGGCGGACCGGCTCAGGTTGTTCCAACTCTGGTATGAGCGTGGCGACCCCGCGGAAGTGCTCCAGCGCCTGGAAGACAATGCCGAGTGGCGGCGTGATGGATGGCCTGTGGTGGCTGAGCATCGCGCGAAGCAGGGGGACTTTGAGGGTGCCTACACCCTTGCCCATGTGCACCTGCCCAAGCCGTCGCTCCGACCTTTGAGCGGTGATCAACCCACGGAAACTCTGCGACGACTCTTTTTGCTCAATCCCCAAGATCCCCTGGCCGGTCTCGAACTCTACTGGGCTCAAAAGGCGGCGGGCGATTTCAAAGGTGCCCAGGCTACACTACGCGAGGTGTCCGTTCTAAAACAGGTCCCTCCAGGGGTCTTCTGGGAACTGGCGGAAGTGCTCGCCGAGACCGGTGACTACCTTCATGCCTGGAGCGCACTTCAGGAGTATGCTCGTAAGCTCGCGCCGCCTCCCTGACCTGTTTCCAGCCAGACAAAAAGGTCGAAAGTTCAAAGCCGGGGGTCAGTAAACCCCCGGCTTTTTTGTTCGATCTCCTTTGCCACGTGCAAGGAGGTCCCCGGCAAATTTCTCACAAAGACCCGCATTCGTTGGTGAAACCGTAACCTCTGTCCGCACCTATTCTCAAAAACGAGAGATATGCTTTGACGGAACCCTTTGGTATTGTTAACATCTCTTGAAATTTCACGCTCCACCTCTCAACTTCTACTCTCATGGCAAAAGTGGTAATCACCGATGACGAAGCGGCCATTCTTGATCTGATCACCAAGTTTTGCCGTGGTCAGGGACATGAGGCCATCCCCTGCCAGACCGGCTCACAAGGTCTGGCAGCCATTCGCGAACACAAGCCGGAGCTTCTAATCGTGGATCTGCGGATCGGCGAAACAGACGGCATGGACGTGATCAAGCAGTGCCGCCACGAGTCCCCCAGCACCGCCATCATCATGATCACGGGCCACGGCAGCGTGGAAACCGCGGTCGAGGCCATGCGCCTCGGTGCCTTTGACTACCTGACCAAGCCCTTCGAGCTGCCGGACCTGAAGCGCACCATGGACCAGGCGTTGGGCGGAAAGGGCATTACGGTTCCAGTCACCGCGGCAACATCCAATCTCCCCCAAAGCTCCAAGATCATTGGAGGCAGTGGCGTCATCCAGCGGATCCTCGGCATCATCCATCGCGTTGCCGACAACGACAGCCCGGTACTCCTTGAGGGTGAATTCGGGGTTGGAAAACAACTGCTCGCCCGGGCGCTTCATGAGGCCAGCAGCCGCAACGGAGGACCTTTCAAGGCCATTCAATGCAGTGCCCTTCCACCCGATCTGCTGGAGGCAGAGCTCTTCGGTCATGGCAGCCCGCAGAACAGCATCTTCACACGCACCCGGGGAGGGACCATTCACCTCGGCGAAATCGATCACCTGCCCATGCGCATTCAGGCGCAATTGAACGCGTATTTGGAGCACGCACAGCCGGGCATGAACGGCGGCTCCGGTCTCCCCTGCAGGCTCGTGACCTCCACCACCGCCCATCTCGAGGACGCCATTCGCGAAGGGAAATTCCGCGAGGATCTCTACTACAAGATCTCCGTGGTGCCGATCGTCGTGCCACCGCTTCGTGAGCGCCGTGAGGACATTCCCCTGCTGGTGGAGCATTTCCTCCGGGAGCACGCCCTGCGTGTGGGAGGCACCATGAAGAAGATGGAGCACTACGCGCAAGAGTTCCTTGAGCGCTATCCGTGGCCGGGAAATATCAGCGAGCTGCGCAACTCCGTGGAACGTGCCATCGCCATGGCCGAAGGCAGCACCATCAAGCCCGCCGACCTGCCATCCAAGGTCACTCAAAAGATCGAAGCGACGACTGAGACAACCGCGGTCTCCTCCGAACCTCGCACGCGTCTTCCCATCGGCAGCACGCTGGACGACTTCGTTCGTTCCCAAGAAAAGCTCTTCATCAACGAGACGCTGAAGTTCAACAACGGCTCTCGTGAGAAGACTGCCAGCATGCTCGGCATCAGCATCGCCACGCTCTATCGCAAGATGGAGCTCAATGTCGAACGCCGCACGACAACCTAGGCGTCATTGTCTGGCCATGACGAATGCTGGGACTCACTCGAGACCCAGCACTTCTTTCTGCCAGGGCATCAATGCCTCGGAGCCATTGGTTCCTCCCTTCAGAACCATGTCCGTGAGCGTGTCGCGGGAGCCAAGCAACGATGGCTCGATCCCAAGTTTGCCCGCCTTCGCCTCACGCAACGCGCACAGCTGCTCTATGCGAGCACGCTCTTCATCAGTGCTGCGTCGCTGATTCCGTTTCAGTCTCTGCGGCCAGGTGTCTGGATCAGACTGACGTACCCGGTGCACAGCCGCTGTGAATGTCTCGCGCCACTTGGGGCGCCAGCGCGGAGGATGCGTGGTTTTCCCCTCCTCCTGAAACTCCAGCGCCAGATTGATCAGCTGTTGGTTGTTCAGCACCTTGAAGGGGGGTACATCCTTCTCGCTCGCGGTCGTGTCGCGCCACCACCATAGTTCCTTGAGCATGGCGAGCCCCTTTGGCCTGAGGTTCCCCGAGCCACTGATTCTCCACGCATCGGTGCGATCTTTCTCCGTACGCCCCAGGACATCCTGCCGGAGCGATTCGCAACTCTGCTCAAACCAGGGGAGCCGCTTGCCGGTGTCCAACTCCGCGAGAAGACGCTCTACCAGAATGCCCAGATACCTCACATCATCGACTGCATAGGCCTGCATCTTCTCAGGAAGCGGACGCTGTGACCAGTCGGCCTTCTGTGAGCTCTTGCAGAGGGCGATGTCGCAATAGTGCTGCACCAGTGCGGCAAGACCGAAAGCGCGGTGACCGGTGAGGCGCGCGGCAATCTGCGTATCATGCACCCGGTGGGGCGTCCAGGCACATTGCCGCTTCAACAGTGTAAGGTCGTAGTCCGCGCCATGGAGCCAGAGCTCCGAGCGGTCCAGCACTGCAAAGAGCAGCGGAAGATTCCCGCATTTCAGCGGATCAATCAGGAAATACTCTCCACCGGCCGCAAGCTGAAGCAGACAGAGTTTCTCCGTGTAGTGATGGAGCGAATCCGCCTCCGTATCCAAAAAAGTGCGCGTAAATTCACCGCGGTCCAGCTTTGCAGACAGGGTACTGGTCAACGCTGCCAGGTCTTCATCAGTATCAATCCATCGAAAACTTGCGGGCGGGATGGATGCAGGTTCCATGGGGCTCGGAGAGGTAGCAGTACGATGAGCCGGGGAAGAATGCTGCACCGCTTTACCGGAACCTTGCTTTTTCCCCGTCCTCTGTGGCCCCCGTCGCTGACGCTCACGCGACTGGGCATCCTTTGCCATCGACGTCGAAGGTGACGATGACTTGCCAGCTTCCGAGCCTGATCGCCCTCCTTTGGCAGCAACAGCATCACCCCGCCCAAGGAGGCGCTTCAGCGTCTTGCCGGGTGCGCTCGCAAGGGCTGCCAGCGACCGCCGCAGCAAAGATGGCTTCTTCATCAACGCAGACCTGAAAGCAGCAGCTCCGCATTGCTCTTGCTGCGCTCGATGTTTTTGATGAGCAGTTCCAGCGCCTCATACGCCGGCACGCTCGCAAGCTGCTTGCGGATGATTGCGATGCGCTTGAACTCATCTGGGTGGTACAGCAGGTCATCACGACGTGTACCAGACTTGAGCACATGAATGGAAGGGAAGATGCGGCGTTCGGAGATCTCGCGGTCCAGGCTCACTTCCATGTTGCCGGTGCCCTTGAATTCCTCAAAGATCACCTCGTCCATGCGGCTTTCAGTCTCTGTCAGCGCCGTGGCGACGATGGTCAGCGAACCGCCTTCATCCACCTTGCGTGCTGCACCAAAGAACTTCTTGGGCTTCATGAGCGCCTTGGCATCAAGACCACCGGACATGGTACGGCCCTTGCCACCTTGCATCGCGTTGTAGCCTCGCGCGAGGCGGGTAATGCTATCCAGCAGGATGACTACATCCCGGCCCAATTCCACGAGCCTCTTGGCACGCTCCAGGACCAGCTCAGCAACCTGCGAATGTCGCTTGGGCGCTTCGTCAAAGGTGGAGCTGAAAATCTCGGCGTCCACGCTCTCTTCGAAGTCCGTCACTTCTTCCGGACGCTCGTCCAGTAGCAGAATGATGAGGGAGATCTCGGAGTGGTTGGCCTTGATGGACCTGGCAATGTCCTTCAGAAGCATGGTCTTGCCTGAACGGGGCGACGCCACAATGAGTGCGCGTTGACCCTTGCCCAAGGGGGCAATCAAATCCACGACCCGGCTGCTCACACTGGGACTTTTTGCCTGTTCCAGGATGATGCGCTCGGAAGGAAATGTGGCCGTGAGCTTCTCGAAATCTGCAGGCGTCTGCCACTCGTCAATGTTGCGTCCCTCCACCTCGGTGATCCGCTCGATGGCCAGGTATTTTTCCTTGCTGGTGGGCACCTTCAGATTGCCCTTCAGAAGCTGTCCGGGACGGAAGCCAAACTTCCGGATCACAAAAATGGGCACAAAAATGTCTTCCGGAAGCGGGGTAAAGCTATGCTTCGGATAGCGCAGAAGGCCGTAGCTCTCCTGCTGCATCTCAAGGAAGCCCTCGACCTGGACTTTGGTCCCATGCTGCAGGAGCCAAGCGGTGAGCTCGGCAATGAGCTGGTGCTTTGTACGGCTGCCGTTCACCCTCCAACCGACGCTGGCAGCCAGGGTCTGCAATGCCCCAATGCTCATCTCCTGCATCTCATTCACGGATGCTTCCTCGGGGAAAGGAAGCTCAGCTTTCACCGCAGTATTGGCCTGGGGGCCCTGTCCTTGGGGGGGCGAAGCGGGCTTTGTTCCAGGATTCGGAGACTCCTCCTGTACAGGGACTGCCGCAGTCGGGGTGGGGCTGGTATTTTCGGTCACCGCCTCCGGCGAGGTTGCCGCCACAGCGGGCGCTCCCTCAGGGGAATCCTTGATGTCTTCACTTACCATTTTCGGTATCGAGTTGTTGCAGAAGTAACTGGGCTTGAAGCTTTAGAAGTTCGGCGGAACCTTCGTTCCAAATCACTTTGTCGGCTGCGTCCAGTTTACGGGAGAGCGGCCACTGGGCAGCGCAAATGCGTTCGGCAGTCGCCTTGTCCAAGCCGCGCTGGCCTGTCAGCCGTTCCATCTGTACCGAGTTGCCAACAGCAACCACGATGACCAGATCAGCCTGATAGTCATAGGCAGATTCGTAGAACAAGGGGACTTCCGCAATCAAAAGTTGTGCCTTTTTGGCCCCAGCATCCTCCCGTAGCTTCCCCAGCTCTTCCCGCACCAGCGGGTGCAGAATCGCTTCCAACGCCTTTCGCCGCTCCTCGTTGCCGTCCTTGAAGACGATTTCTCGGAGTTTGCCGCGATCGATCGCTCCTTTCGCCCCCACAATTTCGGGACCAAATGCGCCAGCCAGCTTTTCCACCACCTCGGGCCGTCCAAGAAGTTCATGCACTACCCCGTCGCTGCTGAAAAGGACGGCTGAGTCTGCCTGCTCATCCAACAGTCGGGCGAAGGTCGATTTTCCGGAGGCCGCTCCTCCGGTAACAATCCAGGTTTTCATTTCAAATGCGAAGGGCGACCCAGTTGTAACCGGGCCGCCCTTTGCGAGTCAGAGTTAAAACATCATTCCCAATTACTGATTCATGGGAAGGGGCGGAGCCTGCGTCGTGGGAGGAGGCGGAGGCAGAAGCGGAGTCGCTTCGATCTCAGGCTCCACTTCCACGACAGGCTTGCGGATGCGCTCGCCGGACGGGTCGATCAGGTTCGCCGTGACGAACACCATGAGGTTGCGCTTGAAGTGGTCTTCCGCCTTGGACTGGAAGAGACGGCCCAGAATCGGGATGTCACCGAGGATCGGCACCTTGTCTTCCACGTCCTGTACGTCTTCGCGGATGAGGCCGCCCATGGCTACCGTCTGGCCGTCCCAGACCGTCACGGCCGTGGTCACCTTGCGGGTGGAGAAGATGGGCTGCTCAATGCGGTTTTCCGTAAGTACGAGGGTCGTCGGGTTGCCCAGAGCGTCCACCGAAGCGGTGCTGATGGGGCTGCCGTAGTTGATGAACCCTTCGAACTCGGTCACTTCAGGAGCCAAGTTGAGGTCGATGGTGTAGCCATCAGGACCAATCACCGGGTCGACTTCCATGCGGACACCCACCGGACGCATTTCGAACGCGGTCGGGGTGGTCGGCGTCACCGGGAAGGTGGAAGCACCGGAGGCACCCGTCAAAGACGTGCCAGTGGTAGCACCCACCGTCTGGGGAATCTGGGGCGGATCGAACTCGGTAGGGTAGATGAATTCGCGAATGACTTCCACGGTGGCACGTTGGCCGGAACGGGTCGTCACACTCGGGGCGCTCATGAGGTCCACACCCTTCTTCTGACTCAGCGCACGAACCACCACCTGGAACTGCGGGTCGGTGAAGACACCGGACACTGCGAACATACCAGGAGCCAAGGTCGACGCAAGAGTCTGCGCATTGAGCAGACCGTCGATGGAGTCGGGCGTGATGGCAATGGAACCACTGCGATTACCGCGGGTGATCGGGTTGATGCCCACCGGAGGCGTACCCGTGCCAGGATAGGTGAACGGGAAGTCCGTACCGCTCACAGCACCGGAAGCGGAGTTACCCACCGTACCACCGGAGCCGAACACGCGGTCGCCCATGCCGAAGGGACCGAGCAGCCAGTCAAAACCCAGCTCATCGGTATTCTTCTGGCTGACTTCCACGAACTTCGCAGTGATGTAGATCTGGCGGGGAGCCGTGTTGATGATCTGATCCACGTAGCTTTCCACCAAGTCCAAGCTGGGCTGGGTGTTACGCACAATGAGCTGCGAGGTCGCCGGAATGAAGGTGGCGGAAGCGCCTTCTGGGAAGGGAATGCCCTGGGCCTTCAGAACATCCAAAGCCGTGGGACGACCGGTAATGCCACCTGCGGGAGCGCCACCAGCGGGAGCAAAGGGATCCGCAGGGGCGGCAGGAGCGGCGGCGGCACCACCTTCAATACCACTGAGGAAGGTCGGCGGCACCTTGAAGGTGCGGGTGTACATTTCAGTACCCACGTCAGAGATGGGGACCACCACGACGGCGAAGGGCTCCACCTTGTACTTCATGCCACCCAACTCCGTGATGTAACGGAGAGCTTCGGACATGGGCACATCCTTGAGGTCAAGGCTGATGGTGGCCGTGGAGGGCGCAGCACCGGGCTTGATGATGAGGTTCACGCCCTTCTTGGCTGGGTCACGCTCGATATTGTCGTAGTCCTTGCTCTTGATGCGCAGGAATTCGACAGCTTCTTCCACGCTGGCGCCGGCGAACTGCACCGTCGGGAAGATGATCTTGGACATCTTGTCCACATAGTAGGCACCAGGAGAAGTGGTCGTGCCGTACTCTGCACCGGCTCCAGCTCCCAAGTTCACCGGCACAGGATCTTCCCAGCCACGGTTCACTTCGTTGAGCATCTTGATACGGGTATGATCGCGGGCGGTATCAAAGTAGTCCGCGCGCTGCTGCTCGGTGGCTTCCATGCCACGACGAGCGGCTTTGTTGTAGGGGTCCTTGCGCAGCACGTCCTGGAAGGACTTGTTCGCCGAGTCGAAGTTGCCCAAATTGTAGTAGCTCCAGCCCATCTGTAGGCCTTTTTCCACGTCCTTCACACGCTGCACGTGACCAGGGGTCAGCGCAGGCTCGTAACGCTCGGGATCCGCAAGGCGCTCAAGGAGCACTTCCGCCTTTTCGCAGTCGGGGTGACGGGCCAGGGCATCATTCAGAAGGGCGCGGGCGTCATCGTAGCGGCCATTCTTCGCACGCTCTCCAGCGAGGCACACAGCGGCTTCACAGTACTTCGCATTGACCTCATCGCGAATCTGCTGCGTCATCGCGGCGATAGGAAGCAACTCAATTGCAGTGCGGTACTCATTGAGTGCACCTTCGCAATCCTTGTCCTTCATGAGCAGGTCCCCTTTGTCGATCGCGGCGCGGGCATCAGCCACGCGCTGCATGCGACGGGCCATTTCACGCTCCGCAATGCTGGAGACATTTCCCGAACCGGCTGGCCCTGCGACAACCGCTGTATACGGCATGGCAACTGCGAGGGCTAGAAACGCGGTCTGCTTCATGGGTTTTGATCTTATTTGGCGAGTGATCATGTGGGAGGTGGGGGAGAGGGAGGTCGAATTGTCAGAGCTTATTCAAGTCGAGGGCTCTTTGGCGAGCCTAAATTTGAAAAAATGAATGAATACCTCGGTTTTGGCGGGGTCAGGCCCTCTTGATAAGAATGGGCTTGGACTCGTCCACCGTGCCGTCAGCACCAACCGGGGCGATATTCACGCTGTCCTCGTTTATCTTCAGCACCTTGTAGGTGGTGGCTTCAAATCCGGGAATGCGGAATTGATCCCCCTCTTTCACCGGCGGGAGCGGCACCGCAGGCGCGCGAAGGCGGAATTCCATCTTCGCTTCATACACAGCCAAATTCAGCTCCTGCTTCATGATGAGCACAAACGGCTTGTCCGTGACGAGCTCCTTGATGGTCAACTCGGAGACATCCAGCTCTCCCAGGCGGGGATCGGGGACGGACTTCTTCTCAAACTTGGTCGCAAGGAAACGCTCACCAGTGGAACCACCAAAGCTGCGGGCCTTGGCGTCAGGGTTCCCCAGGGAATCTTTCGCATCCGGATCCACAAACCAGTTTCTCCTCTTGGCCTCGTTCGGAGTGGCAACCTGGAAGGGAGCGGAGCTCGAACGGAGGGTGATCTTGTAGTCGTTGGAGATACGCTCGACCAGGAACAGCTTGTCCGTCACCGGCGGCATGCTCTTCGGATCCTTGGGATTGGTCTGAGGTTGCGCAGTGAACTCCTCCAAATTGGTGAATCCATCGCTGTCCGGATCGAGCGAGGCCACGTTCGGCAGCAGATACTGCAGTTCGTACTTCACGAGGTATTCATTTGTCATCGGGTCACGCAGCTTCGGCTCCGGCAGGGCCAGGTCGAAAAGCTGCTCATCCTTCAGCACGAGAAGCACCGACTTGTTCAGAGGCACACGCTTGTTCGCGCGTTCCGGCGCAACCCAGGGTGCAGGAGGCGTGACGATGTTCTTGATGGCGAGATCCACCTTCTCAATCGGAGGCAGGTCGCGTTCGTTCTTCTTGGTGAACGGCTTGGGCTCCAGCGTGTTGGCAAAACCAAGCGCCTGGTAGATGAACCATCCGCTGGCCGCAAGAGCCAGCACTGCCATCAGGCCAAGGATGACGCGTTCGTAATTGCTTTGTTTTTTCTGCATGACGGAACGAAAGGAGTCGGGTCTCAGGGATTGGCCGTGGATGCGGTATTGCTGGCAGGAGCCGGGGTTTCGGTCGCCTCTTCAGCAACCGCAGGTTTGCGGAAGCGCACATAGTCCACTTCGACGTAGACCTTGAGCTTCTCCTCGCCCATCACAGTCACTGCATCAGGCGCCACCTTTGGCGCTGCAGCAGCACCCGCTGGAGCGGAGTCCGCAGGAGCCTCAAGGCTCACATCGGGATTCTTCTTGCGAGCGATCTCATCCCGGGAGGGACCGTCCTGACGCTCGTTCTCAATTCGCACCAGGCGGACCACCAGGAAGTGCGGCATCTTGATCGGGTCGCACAACGTGTTGACGATATTTTGGAAGGGAGCCTGATCCGTCGTGAAGATCATTTTGACCGGATAGCGGTCAAGCACTGGCTCAGCCGCCTGCTCTTCCGTGATGGCCACACGTTTGGCACCCTTCTTCGTTTTCGAGTTCTTGGCCGACTTCTTTTCAGGAGCCACCTTGACCGGCTTCGGCTCCACGGGGCGATCCTCGGTGGGAAGCTTGGTACGATCAAACAGCTCGATCGACTTCACACCCGATTGGATGACGGTGGTCACGAGACGCTCCATCACATCCAGCTGGACTCCGAGCTCTGCGGCCACCTCCGGCGTGCGGGGCACGTTGTTGGTGTAATCGGCAAAACCGAGGGCAAAGTCTGCAGGAAGGGTGATGTCCGCTGACTTGGCCATCTGGACCACGGCAGTCGCCCTTTCCTTGAGTTTTGCCTGGAATTCGGTTTGCGACATCGGCTTCACGCTCTGCTGCACTTTTTCGCTAAGCAGCGCAGTGCGCAGAAGGTCCACCTTGTCCCCGTAGGACCCTACTTCAGTCTCACGAGCTTCAGCATTTTCCTTGTTGGGATACACCTTTTTCGACTTGAGCGCCGAAATGCTGCTGTCGTTCTGACCCCATGTTTCCATGGAGGCAGCGTAGTCAGCATAGGACAGGTACAACCAGGCTCCCAAGCCAAGAATGCCTGCGATCATGACGCCGAGAATCCCGGCCAGCGATTTGTTCTCTTGGACCCAGTTCATTACTTTTCAAATTTCATTCCTTGTACCAGCGGCATGCGGAACTTGAAGTCGTAGGCATAGCGATCGTCTTCAAGACCGGTGTTCACTTCAGGTTTCACATCAGGGGGAGGCGCCACGAAGACATCTTTGGCCTCCTTCAGCTTGTTGAAGTAGTCGTACACCACGGCAGGGCCCTTCTCTTCATTCTTGCGATACAAGCCGCGAACGCTGAGTTGGAACTGCGGAGGCGCCGGCGGGGCGCCGTCTTTTGCCGCAGCAGTGACCGGGGTCACGGGAGCCGAAGGAGTGGGCGTCGGCGCACCACCACTGAGGAGCGGCGGAGTGATGGAGCTGTCGCCCTTCAACACTTCAATCATGGTGAGCCACATGAAGTCCGTGTCGAAACGGTTGTTGAGCTCACCCAGAAGCTTGACCCAATAGGAGCGGTCATTGACTGCCTGCTCAAGCTGCGAACTCTGCTGCGCCAGCAGCTTCAACTGCTTGTCTTGGTCGGAAATAACCGACTCGTAATCCTTGAGCTCGGCGAGTTCCTTGCTCTGGGCATCGATTTTCTCCTGCACCAGCGTATTCGCGCGCTTGAAGTAAAAGACACCCACCAGCAGCGCCAGCAAGGAGCAGACCGTCGCCAGCACCAGGAACGGTGCACGCTTGGCCGAATCCCTCCGCGTGGAGACAGCATCCGGAATGAGCTCCACCTGCACGGGGGCCGCCCCCGCATGGCGCAGCGCTAGCCCCACCAGCTCACCCATGCTCGGCGCATTGGCGGTGGCTTCGGCCTGGTTGGCACTGCGATCCATCTGGACACCGCGAAGAGGATTCAGCACCTCCACGGGCAGATTGAACTTCTCCTGGAAAAACTCCGCCACCATGGAGGTCTGGGCACCGCCGCCGCACAGGAAGATGCGCTGGGGAGGTGTGCCGCCCTGCTGGGCGCGGTAGTAATTCATGGTGCGCACGATCTCGCCATGCAGACGGGTCATCGTGTTGCGCATGATCTTCGCCATGGCGTCGACCATTTCATCAGGATTGGGCTCGTAGGCGCCACCTGGAGCCACATAGCCCTGGGTGCGCTTGGCGTTCTCGGCGTCACCGAAAGCAAGGCCAAGTTCCTTGGAAATGGCACCCGTCACGGTGCTGCCGCCCACCAGAATATTGCGGGTGAAGACGCGGTCGTTCTCCACGAAGATGAGGTTCGTGGACTTGGCACCCAGGTCCACAATGAGCGCGCTGCCATCCACATCGGGATAGCTGTAGCGGAAGGCGTTGTATACAGCCAGAGGAGCCAGATCGACCCCCACGGACTTCACGCCCCCAGCTTCGACCTGATCATTCACGTCGTTCAGGGCATCGGCCTTGATGGCCACCAACGCCACTTCACGCTCACCACCGCTCTTGGGCCCGATGAATTCGTAGTCCCAGATGACTTCATTGATGGGGAACGGCACGTTCTGGCGCGCCTCAAATTCCACAATCTGATCCGCCTTGTCTTCGTCGAAGGGAGGAAGCTTCACGAAGCGGGTGAAGACCACATGTCCGGCAATGGCGTACCAGACGTCCTTGCCTTTCAGACGGAGCTTGTCCGCGAGTTCAAGGACGGCAACACGGAGCTGGGGGAGCCGGGTGGCTTCCACGCCAGGATCTCCGTGCATTTCGGCAAATGCGGCTGCTTTCAGGACTAGATCGCCATTTCGCGCCTTGGAGAACACGGCTCCACTCACCCGCTGTGAGCCGAGATTGAATACTGCAAAACTGTTGTCTGCCATCGCTTTAAATTTGGGGGCGGTTCAAAACATCGGCGACTCCACGCTGTCAAGCATCAGAGGCGCGGATCCATCCACTACTGAGCTTTCATTTCCACATCATAGTCGCCCCACAGAGGCGCGAATGGCGTTTTGGCCTTGGGAAGAAGGGAGCCGTCTACCACCACGAAGTTGTCCGCCTTGTCCCAGAAGGGTGTGGCTCCCGTGCTGATGTGGCGGCCTGCTGCAGCGCCATTCTTGTAGACTTCGACTCCAAAGGCAGACACATCCGCCGGAGTAAAGGTGTTCTTTTGGAGCAAGTTCGTCAGCGTGGCGGGCGAGACATACATCAGCACGTGGCTCTCTTCCCTCTCCATGATGTTGATGAAGGTGGCATTCGCCGTGAGCATCGTTAGCTTGCCTTCCTTGTTGCGGACGTTCAGCACGACGTAGAACTTGAACTCCAGCGAGTCGATCATCGGGTTGTTCTCCCCGGCTACCTTTGCCTTGTCCGCATCAAAGGCCACGTCCAGTTCCAGCCAGTTCTTGGGACGGAACCGCTTGTCCTTCACATTCGGCACGGAGAACTGGGGCGTGTACTGCACATCCACGTTCATCCCCTTGACTCGCACTTTCACCTCCTTGGATGCTTCTAGTTGGGCTTGGGCCGAAACGGGGAGGATTGCAGCAAAGGCTGCAGCGAGCATGCAAATTCGGAGCGTCATGGATCGTGAGAAGTGGGCGTTTCAGGAATTCACCAAGGATGGGCGGGCTCAAGACACCTCCCTCAGGAGGGTCTCCAGCCGCGCCAATTACCGGCGAATTTCTACCGTTTTAGCAGTTCCACCGCTTCAACATCAAGCGTGGATTCCCAGAAAGTCGCGAAAGTAAGCGACCGTCTGGGCAATGCCCTCATCAAAGGAAACCTTTGGTTCCCAGCCCAGAATGCGCCGGGCGAGCGTGATGTCCGGCTGGCGCACTTTGGGATCGTCCACCGGCAGCGGGCGGAAATCGATCTTCGACTTGCTTCCCGTCACCTTCAGAATCTTCTCAGCGAACTGCAACACCGTCATCTCCGTGGGATTGCCGATGTTGCAGGGCTCATGGTAGGTACTCTGGGAGAGCTTGTAGATGCCAGCAAGCAGGTCGCTCACGTAGCAGAAGCTGCGCGTCTGGGAACCATCGCCAAACACGGTCAGATCGTTGCCCTGAAGCGCCTGCCCAATGAAGGCTGGCACCACTCGTCCATCCTCCAGGCGCATGCGCGGCCCGTAGGTGTTGAAAATGCGGACAATCTTGGTGTCCAGCTTGTGATAGCGGTGGTACCCCATCGTCATGGCCTCGGCGAAGCGCTTGGCTTCGTCATACACGCCACGGGGACCTACGGGGTTCACATTGCCCCAGTACGTTTCCTTCTGGGGATGCTCCAGCGGGTCGCCATAGCATTCGCTCGTGCTGGCGATGAGGAACGTCGCCCCCTTCTCCTTGGCCAGGCCCAGCGTGTTGTGCGTTCCCAGCGAACCGACCTTCAGTGTCTGGATGGGCAGCTCGAGATAGTCAATGGGGCTGGCCGGCGAAGCGAAGTGGAAGATGAGGTCCACCTTGCCCGGGATGTAGATGAATTTCGTGACGTCGTGCTTGATGAAATCAAAGTCCGGATTGCCCGCGAGGTGCTCGATGTTACGGACATTGCCGGTGAGAAGATTGTCCAAGCCAATCACCTTGTACCCCTCCCCAAGAAGGAGGTCGGAAAGGTGGGACCCAAGGAACCCTGCGGCTCCGGTAACGACGGCTGTTTTTTTCTGGCTCATAGGCTGGTGGACAACAAAAAAGTACAGAGAGGCTGAGAGTCCGCGAGTAACGAGGGGCCTCCCCTGCTTGCAAGCGAATTCCCCGAAGGCCGGGCCATCAATGTGCCCCTGCCCCCTTCAGCACGGCGGGTATGGTGCGGACGAGAATGCGGGCATCCAGCCACAGGGACCAGTTGTCGATGTAGCGCAGATCGAGCGCGACCCAGTCCTCGAAGCTGTTGATGGTGTTGCGCCCCATGACCTGCCACAGGCAGGTAAGCCCGGGTTTCACGCTTAACCGGCGGCGCTGGGCATGCTTCTCAATCTTCTGGATCTCGTACATGGGCAGCGGACGCGGCCCCACAAGGGACATCTCACCGCGCAGGACATTGATGAGCTGGGGAAGTTCATCAATGCTCAGACGGCGCAACCACTTTCCAAAGACGAAGATGCGCGGGTCGTGCTTCAGCTTGAAGACGGGACCAGACATCTGATTGTTCTGCTCAAGCTGGCGCTGCTGGGCCTCGGCATTGGTGCACATGGTGCGGAACTTGAACATGCGGAACGAGCGACCGGAGCGCCCCGCACGGGACTGGGCAAAGAAGATGGGACCCGGCGAGCTGAGCTTGATGCCAATCGCAGCGGCCAGCCATAGCGGGGAAGTAGCCAGAATCAGGAGGGCAGCACCCACGCGATCCAGCACATCCTTCACCCACAGCGACCACGAGGCCGCCGGGGCCGTATGGAAGACCAACATCAACTTGCCCCCAAGGACATCGAACGTGGGACGGGCAATCGCAGTCTGGAAGAAGTCCGCGCTCAACCACGCCTCCACCCCTTCGGTTTCACACGCCTGCACCGCTTCTTCAATCCGGGCGAAGTGGGCATGTTTCACGGCAAAAATCACTCGCGACACCGCCTTCTCATGGAGCAAATCGACCAATTGCTCCTTGGATGCCGCCATGATGTCGAAGCGCCCCACGACCTCCATTTCGGCCCGCTGTTCATCCGTCATGGAGCTCAGCATGGCATCCATGTCCGCAGGCTGACCAGCAAGGAGCACACGCTCCTTGTTCACATGGCCAAGCAGGGCCTGCCGCTTCATGATACTGCGGACGACCTGCTCCCGCAGGAGGAGGAGCGCAGCCCCGAGCAGGCTTCCCACCACGACCACGGAACGTGCCTCCACGTTCCACCGGAGGAAGATTTCACAAAGACCCACCAGCACAGTAACCCGCAACGCGGTACCTGCCAGTTGCCTCAGGCTCTGCGCCGGCGTTTTCCGCAGGATGTCGTCATAGAAGCCCCGCGACTCCAAAATGATCGGGGTGAACGGCGCAATCACCGCCACCAGCCACCAGAACCGGCCAAACCCCGGAATGGGGTACAAATTCGGCCAGAGTGATTGCACAAGGTCACTTCGCAGCCAGTGTGCGAACCAAATGGACAGACCTAAAAGCCCACAGTCCAGCAATTGGTTGAGCTGGAGATTGATTTCTTGCCGGCGACCAAGCATACTTTAGCAAGTTTAAATAATTCCGTAATTTCTGAGGCTAAAGCAAAGTTTATATAATTTCAAGAATGCCACAACTGGATTCTTCTAAAAACTTGCTGCACAGCTCCCAACCCCTTGTGGTTGGGGCAGTTAGCAGTGCCGCCACCCTTGAGGCCCTTGCTTCGGATCCTTCGCTGGCTGAAGGCTGCGACCTGCTGGAACTCCGCCTGGACTCCATCGATCTCGCTCCGGACGAGTCCCGCCCTCTCGCCCAGAAGCTCACCCTTCCCCTGCTCATCACCGCCCGGCACCCGGAAGAGGGAGGTCTCTACAACCTTGACGCCACCGAGCGAGCCACGCTGCTCGACACACATCTCGACCTCGCAACGCTCATGGACGTGGAGCTGCGCAGCGCCTTGGAACTTGAAAAAGTCATCGCCAAGGCCAAGGCCAGGAATGTCGGCGTGATTGGCTCATTCCACGATTTCAATGCCACCCCCGGAGACGAAGTCCTGCGTGGCGCGGGAGATTTCGCCCTGCAATTCAAGCTCGAGGCCGTGAAGGTGGCCACGACATTGCAGTCCCCCAACGATCTAGCGCGGTTGATTCAGCTCGTGGCCGCAGAGAAGCGGCTGCCAGTTGCTGCCATGGGTATGGGGAATCTGGGCCGAGCCTCCCGACTCGTGCTTGCCAAGTGCGGCAGCCTGCTGAACTACGGCTATGTCGGCGAGTCCAATGCACCCGGCCAATGGGCGGCCTCCGAACTGAAGAAACTGCTGAACGCCCTGTAAGTGATGCTCTCCTGCGGCTCCCCCAGCCACACGGCCCCCACCCTGCTCAAGTCGGGAAACAAATTGCGCCGCCACGGTTCCCGCTGGCTGGCCCTGTTGCCCGCGTTGCTGATCTGTTCCTGCGACAATCCCGAGAAACTCGACTCAGCAATTGAAGCTCTGAAGACCCGTGAGCAACGCGTGGTGACACGCGAGGCTTCGCTTCTTGAACATGAACAGTCGCTTGCGGAGAAAGAACGCCAACTCGCCGAGTCCGCCGCAAAACTGGAAAAAGAGCGGCGTGAGCTCGAAGCCAAACGCACGCAACTCCTGGCGGACATCGCCAAAGCAAAGCGCTACCAGGAAGCTCTGCTCCTGCGTGAAAAGCGCGGCCCGGCCCCCAAGGTGGTAGCGGAGCGCGTGATGGTGATCGACCCCGAGTCGGATGAAGTGCTTCTGGAGCGCAACGCAGATCGCAAAGGGCCTATTGCCAGCACGCAGAAGCTCCTTACCGCCTTGCTCGTCGTAGAGTCCGGCAGGCTGGATGAGATGATGACCATTGAGGAGGCGGACTGCAAATGCCCTCCGGTTCGCATCGGTTTGAAGGCTGGAGAAACGTACAGCCGCCGTTCGCTGCTCACCGCACTGATGGTGAAAAGCTCCAACGACATCGCACAGGCCCTGGCACGCGACCACGCAGGCTCACAAGTTGCCTTTGCAGCGCAGATGAATGCCCGCGCCAAGGAACTCGGCATGAATGACAGTCACTTCGTGAATCCGAACGGCCTGCCCGCCGATGGCCAGTACTCCACGGCACGGGACCTCGCGAAGCTCGCAAAGGCGGCGGATGCTCTGCCGCAGATCCGCGCGATGGTCTCCAACCGGACCTACACATTCAAGCGCCCGGATGGCCGCGAGGAAACGCTGGAGAATACCAATCGTGTGCTGCGCACCTACCAGTACTGCGACGGCATGAAGACCGGCTACACCAACCTCTCCGGCTACTGCCTCGTAGCAAGCGGTGAGAAAGAAGGCCGCCGCCGCATCGTGGTGGTGCTCAACAGCACCTCCTACTCTGTGTGGAGAGATGCGCAGGCGCTCCTGGAGTGGTCACTTCAGGGGTGAGTGACTGACGGGTGACACACCTGCGCTTGCCGTTGCGCGGCCTGCGCCGCTCCATCCGCTACTTCCGCACGTCATCGAACTGGAGAACATCAACAGTACCGCTGGACTTGCTCTTGAGCTCCGCCTTGAACGAGCTGGAAAACTCTCGCGGCAAGGTCAGCTCATGAATCTCTCCCGGGGCTGCCTTGAGCTCGAATGTGATCCTGTCTCGTCCTCCCGCCAGGATTCTGAAATCCATCCATCGTTTCACGAGCTTCCCCGTCTGAGGATCCTCACTGGAAAGGACCACCCGCTCCAAAAACGGTTCACCTTCGTTGCGGGTGGAAATCACAAAATTGACTGCAGGCTTGTCCGTTGGAGTCGCCTTGGTTTCCCAAGAGCGCGAATGCGGGGCCTGACGACTGCACCATCCGAGGAAAGACAACACCACGACACCCAATCCCAAGCCGAGAAACCAGCGCGAGTTCATCCTGTGAGACTATGAAAAAGCAGCCACCCAAACGGATGGCTGCTGCGCAGATGGTTATCGACCGGGTGGATACCTACTTGATCTCCCAGCAACCGCCTTCCGCCGTGCTGCGGGCGAAGAGGTGGTTGTAGGCAAGCACCGGATAGCTCCACACCTTGCCGTCGAGGATGTCTTCGCGCTTCAGCTCGGTGTATTTGTTGGGGTCGGCCTTGATGAAGACCACTTCACCCTTGTCACTCAGAGCGACGAGATTGTCACCGCTGAGGATGAGTTGTCCGGGACCAAAACCGGCTTCCTGCCAGATATCCTTGCCGGTCTTGATGTCGACACAAGCAACAGGGCCAGAGCCATACTCCTTGAAGCTGAACATGCCGTAGAGGTAGCCATCCTTCACCACGGGAGTGCTCCAGTGGTTGAAGCACTGGTTCTCACGGCGCCAGAGAGGCTCGGATTTGAGGCCGGACCCACTCTTGCTGATCTTGAACGCACCGGCACCCACACCGTAACCGGCGGAGCAGTAAACGACGTCCTCATACACCACCGGCGAGGCTGCGGTGCTCACCTTGAAGGGGAACTCGGCGCGCCACAAAACGGAACCCTTCGCAGGATCCACCGCCACGAGGCCGGACTGGGTGAAGAAGATGGCCTGATGCACTCCGTGGATGTCCGCAAGGATCGGAGTGGCGTGGGTCATCTTGTCGTCTTCGCCCTTCCACACCACTTCACCGGTATTCTTGTCGAGACCCAGCAGACCTTGCCCAGGGCCGCCGCCCGCCATGAGAAGGACGTTGCCGTCAATGAGCGGGGAAGCGGCGTTCTGCCACTTGATCTGCACGCCGGCGTTGTCCTTCATGACATCGCGCTTCCAGACTTCCTTGCCACTCGCGGCGTCAAAGGCGTAAACGCCAAGATTGGCGTCGATGGCGTAGACTTTGCCATCGTTCACAGCAGGCGTGGAGCGGGGGCCGTCGCCGCCCTTATTGTCGCCCGTGCCAGCGTCGCCACCGCCATCATACTTGTTCATGATGGTGAGAGGAGCTGCCCAGGCTTCCTTGCCTGACTTCACGTCGATGGCCACCAGTACCTCGGTGGGGTTGCCATCCACATCGCGCTTCACAATCGTGTAGGCTTTGGCGCCAGCCACGGCAAAAGAGCTGAAGCCCGTGGGAGTCTCCACCTTCCAGCGTTTGTTGAGCTTGACCTTGCTCAGGTCCTTGACGGGAAGCGCAGGCGCCGAGCCGAGGCTGTTTCCGCGGAAGGCAGGAGATTCGGTGGGAGCAGTGGCAGGAGCCGCAAAAGCGGTGGCTCCGGCGAAAAGCACGGAGGCCGCAGCAGCCAGACCGCCCGACGCAATGATGTTCAGGTTCGCAGACCGGATCATAGTTGGGATGGGATGGATGAATGGATTTTTGGTGAGCCCTTTATGAAACACGGCGTCACCCCGGGCTGCAAGCAACGGTTTGCCGGGTCGGGGTCTTTCTTGGCGAGCGCTAGCAACCGCAATCGCGGGCAGCACTTACTTCTTTGCGGCCGCCACCTTCTCCGCCTTCAGGCGCTCGGCGTTCTTCTTTTTCTGCCCCTCGGAGACCTGCTTGTGGGTGTCCTCGCCGATCCAGATTTCCGTGCAACGCGCAGGCGCACCAGCCTGCTCTCCGGTGAAATTCGCGAGCAAGACATCACCGACAGCAACGTCCGAAATTTTCACCTCCCTGTCGCCCTTCCAGAGGCGTGTCTGGGAATCGAGACGCAGTGTGCCACGAGCAATGTCCGGCGGACGCTTCATGTCACCGTTGTAATCCTTCACCTCGGGAATCTGGTGGGCCACGAAGAGCACTTCGCCGTTCTGCTTGATGTCCACCACGCGCATCGTCGTCACATTGCGAGCGAATCGGGTGTACTCATCGGTGACGAGGCTGGCCTTGGTGAAAGCGCCTTTTTCGTCCTGGTACAGCGAGAACCGGCAACGAGTGCCCAGAGGAATGTCGGCGAGTGAGGCATCGGCGTTCACATACTGCACGCCACCTTCCGGGGTGAGGTTGAAATCCACAAGCTCACCGGTGCCGTCTTTGCGGAATTGACCGGTGCGGGCGGCAGCATCCGTCTTCAGGAGCTCCCCGGTGATCACATGCTCGGAAAAGGGCGGCGGCTTCACGTTGGGTTGCAGCTTGTACCACGGCAGGTCGCGATTGCTGTAGTCCGTACGGAAGGGGAACTGCTCAGGGTATTCCTTCGCCACGTTCTCCACGAGTTCCTGGTTCTGCATCCTGCCAAAGCCGTAGCCCATCAGGCTCTCGCCATAGAACTGGTCCTGCGCCTTCCAGCCCTGGGCGAAGAGGCGCACCACGCGTCCCTTGCGGAAGCCCTCAAGCATGTTCGACACCGTCACGGTGACGCGCACACCACTGCAGCCGTAGCCGGATTCAGGTGCCTTATCCACGGTCACCATGTTGGCGCTCTCGCCATCGACCGGCGGATTCCACGTGCGCAGTTCCTCGTTGGCCACGCACATCTTCCCTGTTTTGCCCACCACGAAATCGGCACCGAACGTTTCCTTGAAGGACTTTGCGTCGCCACTGAAGAGCGTGACCGTCACGCTTTTACCCTCGGTCTTTTCCACCCAGCCGGCCACGCCACGGGTTTTGATGAAATCCGTGTACTTCTTGCGCTGCGTCTCCGTGGCAAGCTGGTGAGTCTCCTCCCCCACCCAGATGTCTGTGCACCAGCCAGGCTTGTCAGCAGTCTTGCCAGTGAGATTGTACAACAGTTCATCGCCCGGCTTCAGGTCTTCCAGCTTCACCTGTTGTTCGCCCTTCCACACCCGCGTTTCTTTCGTGACCAGAAGCTCCTTCTTCCCGAGGTCGGGTTGGTTCTTCTTGATGCTGTGCTTGGTAGTGAGCAGCTTGCCTTCCGCGAGTTTTGCTTCATCCAGCTTGTAGGTGAAGCTGTGGCTCGCATCCATGGTGAACTGCTCCTGCATGGTAGCCAGCTTGGTGAAGCCACCGTCCTCATCCTGATTCAGGAAGAAGAGGAAGAACGTGCCCAGCGGCACCTCACGCAAATCCACCTCGGCATTCAGATAGCTGACATACGCATACGGCGGCATGGTAAAGCTCACCAACTCACCGGTCTTCGTCGCGCGGAACTGCCCCTTGCGCAGGATGTAGTCCACACTCACCAACTCGCCACTAATACGACGATCCGAGTGATGCGGCGGAAACTCAAGCTTCTTCGGCTGGTACCACAGCAGATGCGCATTCGCGAAATCCGTGCGGAACGGATAGCGCTCATCCTTCTTGGCCGTGGAATCTTCGGCGATCGAGGAGGAGATGCCCAAGAGGAACACTGACGTAAGACAGACAAGATAACGATGAGGCATGGTGGCAGGAATGTAGAAATACAAATATGCAAAGCGGTCCGGCCGCTAGGTTCGAAAACGTCTCACCAGACTTGCAGCCGCGGCGTGCCACTCGGAAGCCCGAACTTCCCAGGCAGCATCCGAATTGGCGAGCACCTGAAGGGCATCCAGTGCCCGGCGTGCAACTGGCTGCAGAGCCTTCACGGCATCGGTGTGGCCGCTGCGAATCCATTGGGTAAGCGCAGCAGGAGTGGTTGCATGCCCCCTGCCGATCGCCTCCGCGACAAACTCCAGGGCCACCATCGTCCGCACGGCATCATCACAGCACGGTTGGCATGGCTTTGCCTTGGCACCAAACCACTTGGTGAATGCCATTGGCTGAATCATCGGCGGCGCAATGATATGATCAAATGTCGCAGAAAGTTCCCCAGTGTTTCCATGCTGGATGAACTGTCTCAGGACTTTGTGGGCGTCAGCACTGACTTCATTATCCAGATGCCAGACGGTATATTCCACGGGAGACCATTCATCCACCCGATCCGCAAAACGAGAAAGGCAGCCATCTTCATCCAGCACAAAACCACCGGCTTCCAAATCGTCTGCGAACGCCGCCATCCAAGCCCGATAGCTGGAGGCAACCACACCTCGATTGGGATCATCATGGTAAACGGAGATGATCTGCCCCACGGTTCCTTTCTTTCCCGGATTCAGGTCAAGACATTCGTTATCTCCCGCAGACTGGTAGGTGAGAGGTATCCATTTCAAGTCATACCAGGAGTCCGTGATGTCTCCATCCGAGACGCTCTTCTTCTGGTGAAAGGCGCCTCCATTCACCAGTTCCTTCCAGCACTCCCACTCCCGCACCACACCCTCCAGGCTGAGAAGATCCCAGCCCGACCACAGTCCGCACCCCGGACGCGCGCCGTCATGCACAAGAAATGAATCCACCACGTCCTGTGGAAACACGCAGCCCAGGCACTTTTCAGCAGCGCGAATCTGCTCAAGCGTGGCAGGCGGATTGAGGCCCTCGAGCACTTCAGGTGCGTGCTCGGCGAGCCACTTATCAATGCGCAGCCACAGGGCTTTCATTCTCTCTGCCTAGACGATCTCCGACACCGGCCCCAGGCTATCCACAAACTTCTCCGTCTGGATCTCCATCTTCTGGAGCATGGTGAGCATCACATTGCTGAGGCGTGCATTGCCATCCTTGGGCCTGCCACAGAGGCTGCGCCACTCGTCATAGCTCAGGGTGTAGTCTTCCTTCAGGTGGGGACGGTTGTAATCGATATGCTGGCCGTGTTTGAGACCCAGGCCGCGACCACCCGCGAGCAGGATGGGCAGGTTGCTGTTCGCGTGGCTGTGGCCATAGCTCATGCCGGAACCAAACATGATCATGGTCCGATCCAGCAGCGGTTCATCGCCATCCTTGATGGTGCTGAGCTCATCCAAGAAATGGGCGAACTGCTCCATGATGAACGTGTCACTCTTCGCGAGGCGGTCCAGGATGAGCGGATCGCCATTGTGGTGCGAGAGATTGTGGCGTGCCTGGGTGATGCCAATTTCCGGAATGGCAAGGCCGTTGCCTTCGCTGCCATTCATGTAGGTGATCACACGCGTCATGTCCGTGCGCATGGCGAGCACCATGAGGTCAAACATCGTGCGCCAGTACTCGCCGGCCTGCGCCTTGGGCACATCCTTCTGGAAATTCTCCGCAACCTTCTTCTCCACGGTGGGCTTCGGAACATCCAGCCACGCATCGAGACGCTCGGTACGCTGCTCCACATCGCGCACGGAGTGGAGGTACTCATCCAGCTTGGTACGGTCATCCTTGCCAAGTTCCAGACGGAGGGACTTCGCATCTTCCAGCACCGCGTCCAACACACTCCTGCGCTTCGTGAGGCGGGCACGCTGCGCGCCGATGCCACCCACCTCTTCACCGAAGAGGCGGTTGAAGATGACCTTCGGATTGTCATCCGCAGGGAGCGGCACGCCATCGCGAGAGAAAGCCAGCGTGCTGCTGCCAAAGGGATGACCAGTGCCCGAGGAGATGGACAGCTCCAGAGAGGGGAAGCGGGTCTGCTGCCCCACCACTTCCGCCATCATCTGGTCCACGGAGATGGAGTTCTCATACTTGCGTCCGCCCTGCGCATCGATCTTCGCGCCGGTCAGCCAGGTGTCCGCGCACACGTGCGCCTGCCCCAGGCCATTCGGATGGTGCAGACCGCTGAAGACCGTGAAGTCCTGCCGATGTTTCGCCAGTGGTTGCAGTGCTGGAGACAAGTCATAATCACGACCGGACTTCTTCACCTGCCACGTCATGCCATTCACGCCATTGGGGATGTACACGAACACGCTGCGGCGGGGCTTTGCCGCGGCAGCCGCTGCCGCACTCAAGCGCCGGGGAGCCATCGCATCCAGCAACGGCAGCGCCATGGTGGCGCCGAGGCCACGCAGGAAGTGACGACGGCTCAAACGCCAGCGTTGGGAAAGGATGTTGCTCATGGGCAGATGATGTCGTGTTGCAGGGATGACTAAACTCACTTCAAAGCAAAAATCTCGCTCGTGGCGCAGAGAATCACCAGATCGCGCAGGCGGTAGCCGTCCTTGGCCGCAGTCTCCACGATCTTCCGGATGTGCGGACGATCGGTGATTTCCAGTTCTCGACCGAGGGCGTGCAGCAGCAGTTTTTCGACCAGGCAGCGGGCGAACTGCTCGCGGCGGTTGAGCAGTTCCGCTTTGAATCCGGTGACGTCCTTGAACTTGGTGTCTCCGAACTCACCGCTGGCATCCACGGGCAAGGCCACCTTGTCGGCGACATAATGGCCACGCCAGCGACCGATGGCATCGAAGTTCTCCAAGGCGAATCCGGGAGGGTCGATCTGCCGGTGACAGGTGCGGCAGCTCGCAGCCTCCTGATGCTTCATGAGTTGATCGCGAATCGTCTTGGCGCCGCGAATGTCCGGCTCAACCGTGGGCACATCAGGCGGTGGTGGCGAAGGTGGCGCGCCGAGCACATTCTCCAGAAGCCACACACCGCGAATCACGGGAGATGTATCGACCCCATTCGCCGTCAAGGTGAGCACACTGGCCTGGCCCAGCAGACCACCGCGCCGGGCATCCGGCAGTTTCACCTGGGCGAAGGCAAGAGACGGCGCACGTCCTGCCGCATCGTCCACCAGTTCCTCGTTTTGCAGACCCGGGATGGGCTTGCCTTGAGCCTCCTTCACCAGCGCAAGATCGATGCCGTAGAGCTGGGCAAGCTCCTTGTTCAGGATCGTGTCACCAGATTCGAGCAGGCGTTCGACCGGACCATTGGTATTGAGAAGCTGGCGGAAGAACAACCGCGTCTCCATGCGCATGGCAGGCTCCAGATCATCATCGTAATAGACCGCGAATTTATGCACGTCCGGCGCCATCGAGCCGAGCTTGCGCAGGGAGAGCCAGCCATTGAGAAACTCCTCCACGAACGCTTCGGAACGCGGGTCTTGCAGTAGACGCATGGTCTGCGCCTGGAGCACGTCCGGCTGCTTCAGCTTGCCCTCGGCAGCCAGTTTCAGCAGAGTCTCATCCGGCATGGAGGACCACAGGAAGTAGGACAGCCTCGTCGCGATCTCGTAAGCAGAGAGACCGTGCTGCTTCTCCTCACGATAGAGAAATTCCGGAGAGCAAAGGATGGCCTTGATGCCTTCCTGAATCGCGGCTTCCGCGGTGAGCCCTTCCTTCTCGGCCTCACGCACCAATTGAATCAGCGGAATCACTTCCTCACTGGCCACCGGTCGCCGCCAAGCCTGGGCTGCGAAGCTCTGCAGCACCTTTGAGGCATTCTCTCTGCGATAAGGCTCTGCCCCGAAGATGGCGCGATGCCCCTCGGTGGGCCATGACTCAATCAAGGGCCCTTCGACTTCAATCTTGGAAACGAGGATGCGGGGAGACTCGAACCACATGAAGAGGTTCCAGTCATTGGCTTTGTCCGCCTCATACCTGGCGCGCTGCTCTGCATTCAGCAGCCGATCGACATTCGCTTTGAAGTAGTTTCTTATCCGGTTATTGGACTCGCTGGGACCATTGGGAAAGCCCATGCGCGGAAATTGGCCACGATCCAGCCACACGCGGCACTCCAGCCACTCGGGGCCATCTTCACGCAGGTCCCATACGGCGAGCGTTCGCTGACCCGACTGATAGCCCGTAGCCGCCACGGCGAGGGCTTCTTTGTTCTCCGGATCGATGCCTTCGAGTGTGCCTGTGAAAAGAGCAAATCGGATGGGCTCTGTGGGATCCCACATGGAGGGGAACTTCTGCTTACGCAGGTCGAGCTTAGGATCCTTGGGATCGAGGTCGACGTGGCGATACCTGCCCTCGGCCCTCACCCGGATGCGATACCAGCCACTCACCGGCACGCCTTCGCGCATTTCATCCACCGGCGCGTAGCCACTCTGCGGCAGACCCCGCATCCGCTCGGTGAGGGACTGGTGGGGTGGAGATTGTTTGAGCGTCTTTTGGTAGTAGGCGTTCTCTGCGTAGGGGAAGCCTCGTGTGGTCCTGTCGAAGGGAGGCGACAGATCCCAGCGTCTCACCTCGGGCTTCGGACCGAATTGCACCGCGCGCTCCACAATCTGCTCCGCCGCCTCCACATACTGGCGCATCAGGAAACTGGAGGTCACAAGCTTCTCGCCATTGCTGGCGAAGCCATGAATGCGGGTGTCCTCAGGAAAGTCGCGACTCGGATCGAAGCTGCTGACATTGAGATGCAGCAGGTCCCGCACGGTATTGCGATACTCCGCTCGATTCAGCCGGCGCAGCACCGTGGGATGGTGTGCAGGCGTGGCGGCAGCATGCGTGACGAGGCGACGCTCCAGGTCCAGGACCATCGCATGGCGTTCCTCAGACGAGGGTTGGTCCTTGCCCCCGGGTGGCATGGAGTGGCGCTCTGTCTGCTCCAGCACCCTGAGCCATGCCCTGGCATTCGCTGCCGTGATTTCCTCTCCGAGGGAAGTGAGAGAGAGCCCTCCCTTCTTCATCTCATCATCGTGGCAGTCGATGCAGTAGGTGGACGTGAACTCACGAAAATCTCCTGCATGGAGAGGTGCAGCAATCGCCAGGAGCAGGAGCGCAGGAACCTTCATGCCAGCCATCGCTAGATCACTCCGCTCATCGTTCCCTTGCTGTGGCCGAAGGCATCCGCCTCCATGCCAAAGCGCTGCGCCATGGTGAGATAGAGATTGCTCAGAGGCACCCGCTTCCCCTGCTCTTCTGGCATCACCACATGCGTCTGGTGGTTGCAACCGCCGCCAGCGACGAGAATGGGCAGATTCTTGTTCGTATGCGCGCTGCCATCGCCCATGCCACTGCCAAAGAGGACCTGCGTGCTATCCAGCATATTGAGGTCGGACAACCTGGTGAGGAAGCGTGCAAGCTGGTCCATCTGGTAGCGCTCTACCTTCCGCATGCCCGCCATGAGCTTCGGGTCCTTGCCGTGGTGCGAGTACGCGTGGTAGCCCTTGGCTTCGATGCCAACCGCTCCTGTATCAAACGCGCCGGGCACTTCGATGGTGGCCACGCGGGTGGAGTCCGTCTGCAAGGCCAGCGTGATGAGGTCGAAAAGGATGGGCAACTGCTGGGACACGGTGCCGTTCTTCGGCTCCTTCATGTCCACCTTGGGGCGCGGACGAGTGACCCAGGCCTGCTCCTGCTGCAGTGTCTGCTCGACCTCGCGGATGGACGTGAAGTACTGGTCCATCTTCTGCCGATCGTGCTGGCTCAGCCGCTGATTCATCGACTTCGCCTGCTGATTCACCGCATCGAGTATCGATCCCTGCCTGCGATAGCGCGCCAGTCGCTGGGAAGCCTTGTCCCCCGGATCATCCACGAAGAGCATCTGGAACACGCGGCTCACCTTCTGGATGGAAGGCACCATGACACCGGATCGCGTCCAGCAGAGTTCCACCCCACCGCCATCATTGCTGCCCGCGGAAGTATTCAGCGCGGGAAAGCGTGTGACGCCGGCCATCTTTTCCGCGCAGAACTGGTCCAGCGTGATATTCCCGTGCGGCATGCCCGCCGCTTCATTGGAGCGCACTCCAGACAGGAAGGCATGCGTGCCGGAGTGACCTCCGTTCAACCCATGATCGAGATGTGAGAAGATGGTGAACTTTCCACGGAGCGGCTCCAGGGCCTGCATGTTCTCCGGCAGTGCCGCATCCTTGCCCGACGTCGTGGGAAAGAATGCATCCGGAATCATGCCGAACGGATTGGCGACGCAAACAAAACGCCGCACGTCCGATGGATTGCCGGCGCCCAGCCCCATGGATTCCAGAAACGGCAGTGCGAGACACGCGCCGGCGCCGCGCAGAAAATGCCGCCGTGAAAGCCGCCAACGCTGGGGGAGGAATTGGGACATGGGAGATTTGGCTCTAGCGCTTCTGGAACAGAGGACTGGTGACAAGCGATTCGATCAAGGTGGCAAGCTGATAGTCGCCCGCCTTGGTTTCATCGGCGATCTGTTTGAGCTCTTCGCGATCTGTGAAGGTCATGCCACGGCGTAGAGCATAGGTAGCGAGCTTGTCTGTGATGGCGGCGGCGAACTTGTCGACGTCCTCCACCATGAGCTTCCGCAGTTCGACTGAATCGGAAAACTTGCGCCCATCCGGTAGCATGCCACTGGGGTCGAGTTTCGGGTTCTCGCCGGTGCCCTCCTTCGACTCCTCCACGAGGCGGAAGCGACCGATGGCATCGTAGTTGTCAAACGCGACACCGAGGGGATCGATCTTGTCGTGGCAGGCGGTGCAGTTCGGATCCGCGCGATGCTGCTCGAGCTTTTCACGCACCGTGGTCTTCGGCGCATTCGCCACAGGCGTGGCGAGCGCGGGCACGTTCGCGGGAGGCGGGGCTGGTGGCTTTCCGACTATCGCCTCCAGCACCCACACGCCGCGATGCACCGGGCGATGCCGCGTGCCATCCGAACTGAGGCTCAGGATGGAACCCTGCGTGAGCAGGCCACCTCGCTGGTACTCGGGCTTCAGTGCCACTTTGCGAAACTCGCCTCCACGAATGCCCTCGATGCCGTAGTGCATGGCAAGGCGTTCGTTGAGCATTGTCCAGTCGGAGTTGAGGAACTCACGCAGGCTGCCGTTGCGCTTCAGGATTTCGGCAAAGAAGCTCAGCGTCTCGCCCACCATGCTCTGTTCAAGGTTCTCGTCATAGTCGGGATACAGCACCTTGTCCGGAGGGAACATGCCCACCTTGCGAAGCTGCAACCACTGGCGTGGGAAACCCACAGCGAATTCCTTCGCCTTGGGATCTGCCAGCATGCGACGCACTTCGGCACGAAGTGTCTCTTTCTCCTGCAGCCTGCCTTCCTTCGCGAGATCCAGCAGGCGCTGGTCCGGCGCGCTGCTCCAGAGGAAATAGGAAAGACGCGAGGCGAGCTCGGAGTTGGTCAACCTTTGTTCGTTCTTCGCAGCGTTCCCCTCCTCCAAATAGAGGAAACTCTTGGAGCACATGATGGCAGCGAGGCCGCTCTTCACCGCAACTTCAAAGCTGTCGCCAAGTTCCTGCGCTTTTGCGATGGGCTTCAAGAAACGCTCCACCTCGACCGGCTGCACGGGGCGACGCCAGGCGCGGGATGCGAAGCGGGTGAGAATGTCACGCGCATAGGCGGCATCTTTCGTCGCGGTGTCTCCGGCAAAGAAGATCTGCTGATGCGCCTTCGTAGGCCAAGAGTCGACGATGGGACCTTCCCACTCCACGGAGTCGAGGATGAGCGTGGGCTGGATGGGCTTGAAGTCGTCATCCGTGAGCTTGAGCTGCCACGGCACACGGCTGCGTACATTCGTGAAGGCATTTGGCGTGCCGGAGTGGCGCGAGCGGCGACCTTCGGGATTCGGTCCGGGCACGGAGTTGATGATGCGGATGGGATACTTCCCGGCGATGAGATGCACACGCGCTTCCACCATGATGGGCTTGTCCTCCGGTGCATCGATGTCCTGCTCCAGCAGGGTCTTGTCCACGCTCGACATGTACATCTTGATGCGCGGCGGGCGACCACCCTCAGGGCGCAGGCCGCTGAGCTTGACGCGCAGGATGTATTCCCCCGTGGTCTTCACCTCCAGCGGCCAAGTGTCCGTGGTGTAGTTGTTCGGGACAATTTCAATGCGCACCTGATCTGCGATGCCGCGGGCCTTGTACTCCTCCGAAAAACCTTTCCAGCGCATGTCGAAGGCGCCCCAGCGAATCACATCACGTTTCGGCTCTGGTCGAATCGAGAGCGCCTCATCCAGCACGGCGTCCGCCGCTGCGAGGTATTTCTCCACATGCGCGGGAGACAGCGTGAGCACGGAACCGATGCGCTCGAAGCCATGCCAGTCGGGGTCTTCCGGCAACCCGGTGGGCGCCTTCACATCGAAGTTCACACCGAGCAGGTCTCGCACCGTATTCGCGTACTCCACACGGGTCAGCTTGCGGAAGGCCACACGCTCGCGGCCGGAGGCCTGATTGGCCGCCTCTGCCTCATGGAGCTGGCCCACAATCCACTCCGCCACCTTGGCCACCTCCGCCGGCTTGGGGCGGGGCTCATCATCCGGCGGCATGTCCCCGGAGTTGATGCGGTTCATGATCTCCTCCCAATGCGCCATGGACTTGGGCGACGTGGGGTCCACCGCCAGGGTATCCACGCGCAGATCCGCCTTCTGCTTTTTCTCCCCGTGGCAGCTATTGCAGTGCTCTGCAAAGAAGGGCTTTACCACTTTCTCGTAGTCTTCGACCGCCGGGGTACCTGGGGAGACGGCGGCGGCCAGCGCCACAGGTGTCACAGAGGACACACGAACAGCGAGGGCGAGGGTGAAAAAGCGGAGGGTAAAACGAGCGGATACTACGGGCATCGGGGGGCGGATTTACAGTAAGGCCCCTGCCCCCGGCTCCTTTCATGCAATGTGGATGCAGGTATAGCGTCCTGGCAGTCTCTCTTGTTTTACGGAAACTCATTCCCTCACAACACCCGCAGAAGAGGTTCCGGAATCATTTCGCTTTGGAGGCAGCCTTTTTTTCCCGAATCTCCGCGTACGCGTCGTATATCATCTCCTCTGATAGTGGCATCAGATCCAAACGCTCAATTCTTTCCAGAATTCCCAGCCACTGAGTTTCGGGACGCTTCTTAAGGTCAAGATTGGGCGTGAAGACACCGCTGGCCTTGCACCAGACAGGTATTTTTGGAGGGGTAGGCGCGAGGGCAAAGGTCATGTCCTTTACTGTCACAAACCTACCCACTGGTTCATGGTCCTCGTTCACTGCACCCGCCAGCTTTTCGAAGAGCTCGGTTCCTCCAAACGGGCTGGTCCTTGCAAAACAGACAATGGTTACCAGCTTCCCCACGTAATTCTCAGGGTGCTTTTCCAAGTCCGTGTAGGTCACCTCTATCGCCACCGCCTTGGCCCTTGCTGGTTCCGTACCCAAAAGGGGGCGAAAGTCACCCCAGTAAACAGACGCGACCACCACCAACATGAACAGGGAAGGATGCGCATTCATAGGCTGTAGCATGATCTAAATGTAAAATTGCAAGGCATCACTGGGGTGGGGGGATGTCCCGCTCAATACCCCCAGTGGGCTGACCTCCGCTGCCGAAGGTGGGTTGGTAATGCCGCACGAGCGGCTGGTTCATGGCATTCTGAGTAGCCAGGTATATCCCATGGGGATATTGAATGGATAATACTTTGTCAGCCTTGCTAAAGCTCGGGTCGTCATGATTGTGAGAATGATAGATAGCGCAAGGCTGCCACCCCTGGCCGACATCCTTGCATGACACAGACGCTCCCGTGGCCGCATTCAAGGTTGGCCGACAAGTCGCCCCACCCCAACCAATAAGTCCCACACCTGCGGTGAATGTGATTTTTTTGCCGTTCCAAGCTTCACCGTCCTCCTTCAGTCCCGTAGCGTTCGTCACGGTGGTAATCTGCTGAAAGGTCGCATCGTTCCAGGTTGTCCTAAAGCCCGGTCCGCTCCACGGGCCAGGATGCGCCTTAGTTCCCTGGTACTCACCACCTGCGCAACAAATCAGTCCGCAGAACTCCCTCCAAAAGAGTCCTTTCGGATGCCGTTTGAAACTCTGAAGGGTGTATTCGAACGCACGAGCAGAATGGACGTAACCGAAGTCATCCACTGTTTTCAGCTTACTGCCAGGATACTTCCGGAAAGTGTAAGGAGGAGTTTTTTTATTCATATTCTCCATCGCACGAGCATAATTTCCTTCTTCTTTCTTTATCCTCTCTTCTCGCGCCTTCTTCAACAAGGGGTCTTCCGGATAAGCCTTATTGCCTACGTGACCAATATCATCGAAAAGGTTCACAGGATTGTTCATGCAAAACGCGTAGACATTCAGTCCCCCGCTCTCTCCAGACGGGTCCCTTGTCAGCCACCTGCCAGCGTCCGGCGAGTAGTATCTTTGGCCATAATACAGCAACCCCGTTTCAGCATCGAGGTACTTTGTGCCATAGCCGAAAAGTGAAGTTTGCGGAGAGCTGCGACTAGTGAAGTCGCCCACAATCTGCCGTCCGAAGGGGTCATACTCCATCCGCTCCACCACCTCATTACTTTCACTGTCAACGTATTCCGTGATATTTCCAGTGCCATCATAACAGGGGAACAACAGTTGCGGAGAGGCTCCAGCCGCTTTGATGCGCTGGACCATGAGCAGACCGCCCACACCGCCAGCCTCATGCTCACTGCCACTAAGGTCCAATCCCCATGCATAGCAGCCCCATGCCCCCGCGCCATTGGGACTTACATCACACTGAGCGATGACATTCCAAGCATCATACAAAAATCTCCAATCGGCCGTTTCCAGCCACGCACCATCTTTCCAAATCAACACCCTCTTTCGAATGCGTCGATTTTCAGCATCATATGCATATTCCAGGCGTTGCGCTGGCACACCTGCATTGACCGCAACCGACGAAGTCTCCATGGCGCGCAGCCTGTTCTCTCCATCCCACTGGTAAGTCCAACGACCGTCCTGTAGCAAATTACCGTCCGCGTCGTAAACGAATCCCTCGGGAGTCGCAGCAAACCAAAGATGTCCCAGCTGCCGGACAGTGATGGAACCACCATTCACCCCGGCACCGGCCAATACCGCCTCGACCGTAACAGCCTTGAAGTCCGCGAGAGGAGCTCCACCCGAGGTAGCGCCCGCATGGAAACGGCCGGTGCTAGGATCACGACTCGCAGGAGTTCCGTCCACGGTGACTTGAGCCGCGGGATTCGCCTGGCCAAGAATCCACTGGCTGCTGGCGTGCTCCCGACTGGTAATGGCATTGGCGACATCAGCGCTCCATGAGAGATTTGTCAGGCCACCTGGTGTGTCGGCCAGTATCTCTGTTCGGTTGCCAATACCATCGTAGCTGTAGCCAAAGGAATGCGCGGGCTTTGCTGTCGTTCCGTCCGAGAGCATCTTGACCGCTCCAGTCAGCTCTCCCCGGGGATTGTAGACGTACCCCCAAGTTTCTCCATTTTCACGAAGCGAGCTTTCACGACGGCCGGCGCTGTTATGACCATAGATATGCCGGCTCACCAATGGCCCATTAATACCCTTGTGCCAAGCCTTTGAAGTCAACCGACCACTTTCGTCATACACGTCGATATCCGTGAGCGCCCCCACACCGTAGGATACCCCAGTCATCCTGCCCGTCTCCGAATGGAATGCGTAGTCTGCTTGTCTTCCAAAAGCGCTCACTGAACTCATCTGTCCGGGAGCGTCATAGGAATAATTTGTTGTGCGAGTTTCGCCACGATAGTTCCAGGTTATCGAGGCACGCCTCCGCGTGCTGTCAAATCCATGGCTTATTTGAGCGCCATTCAACAAACCTCCAGTAATAGATTCGCCGCTGGCGATGCCCCCAGGTCCTGCATACGCATACGTGTGCATACCAGCTTCATCCGTCATGGTGCGACGCTGGCCATCCCCATAGTAGGTGAAGCTCACCGAGGGTGTTCCGTCATTATAGCTCAACTGGCTGATTCGCCCCGCTGCATCGTAGCTGTAGGTGGCCTTCAGCCGTTGCCCGGGCGAAACCTCACGCGCCGATATACGCTCGTGCAACAGGCCATTGCTCAGGTAGTTGTAGGTTACCGCGCCACTCTGCGCGTCAGTTTTGCCCGTGAACATTCCCGTAGCCGGATCCCGGTTCCACGTCGTGATGTCCGCTACTCCTTGGGTGTCTCCACCTCGAAAGGTGTGCATCTGCGAAAGATCTCCGTAGATATCGTACACATATCGAGCAGGATAGACTGCGTTGCCCGCGTGCCGGACCACTCTTCCAGCAGAGTCATATTCACTAAGCACGATGGCTCCTCCCTGTTCCGTAACCTGCTTCAGACGACCGGCGTTGGGATGGGCACTGTCCGGGTAGTATTCGTAAAGGGCAACTATGCTGGAATCAAACGCACCTGCGGCACGGACTTTTTCCATCTTGCAGCGCTCTCTGATAGTGCCATCCGGAAGATCATCGTATTCCCAGAGGCGACTCACACCCGATGGAGTCGTAGTAGAAATCAACCTTTCAAGCCCATCGTACTCGTGGGAGTAGGTTCCCGTCCCTTGCGAGGCACTCTCAGAAACGAGCAGTCCATTCAAGTAGGTGCTTATCTTTGTCAGACTGGACCGATTCGTAGTGACTGCCGTGGTCACAATCTTATTCGCGGGGTCAAGTACCGTTGCAGTGGCAGTTATCGTTCCATTTGAGTCAATTTCCTGAGTGAGTGTGCTTGCCGAGCCTGTCAATTTGCGCCTTTCCACACGGGTGACGAAGTCATTGCGGCTCGCTTCATTGAGCGTCTCAATTGTTTTGATGACTTCCCACCAAGCCCCACCTTCCTCCTCATAACCCACCTCGGTGGCAGTGATCGGCTCTCCCAAATCGGCATTCAACACTCCATTTCCGTTCAAATCCGATCCGTTCATACATGGGCGGCCAAAGAGATCAAATGCAAACAATTTCGTTGCTACGCCCGTAGCTTCAGTCCGTATGCGCTGCCCCCGTGAGTTGTATTGATGGGTGGTTATGAGCGATGCAGCAGACGCGACAGGACTAGGTCGTTCTTCCTCTATCAACCATCCCAAGCTATTGATCGTTAGCGCGCTCCATCGCTGGCTATTTTCCGTTCCATAGCGGATAGTCTCTGTGATCGAGCCGTTGGCGTTAACCACATAAGTGTGATATTCAGGTACTACAGCGGTACCTGTAATGCTCTTGAGCCGGCCATCCAGATAACTTTCAACGATACAAGTGCCTCCATCGGCAAAAGTTTCGGTGACCCTCAATCCCCCAAGACCGTAAGACGTCGTAACTGCCCGACCAAGTTCATCGACAGAGACGACCGCACGGCCCGCCAAGTCCCGCGTGCCAGATTGAACTCTTTTCAGAGCTCCCGCGGTTGTGGTGGTAATTACGGTAAAGCCGCTTTCAGCACTGGTTGTCACGATATCCGGCGCCCCATTCGCGCCCAGCTTTGCCGTGCTGATGGTTTCACCGGACTCCGGATCGATCGTCGTACGGATTGTGATACCGTGACGGTCGGTCTCCTCACGGGTGGCGGCATCGACCTGAACGGCTTTGTATATCTCCACACCATCCTGCAAGCTGCTGATGCGCTGTCTGGTTTCCGGGTCGTAATCGTGCACCACAGTAGATATAAGCTGGGCACCATGAAAAGTGCGCTCATTCCGAAGAAGACCCTGGTAATCGCTTTCTGTGACACTCACCCTGGGATCCGAATCCAGAAGAACGAAGGTTTCAGGATCAATGGCGTGTCGCGTCTCAATAACTCTACGGGCGTTTCCAGGTTGCTGACCGGCCGGTGGAGGGCTCCAGTCAAAGGTTTTGGTTACTTCATCCCATGTCCCCCGCTCATAACTGTAAGAGGTGACCTGCCCTGTGGAGTTCACAGTGCGGCGCACCTCGCCCAGACCGAAATGCGCCTGGCTCGCGTCTCTCAAGATCATTTGACCGTCCCAAAATTCGTAGTCCGCCGTGAAGCGCTGGCTCATGGTGATATTGAAACTGCCATTAAATAGGTCCAGATTGGGCGGCGGGCCTGGAGTGTCAGGAGGAAAGTGCGCGGCCGTGCGCTCGGTCCATGTCCCGGTGGCGACCGCGTTCCATTCTCCTTCCACCATATCATTCCCTGAATCCGATGCATTGGGCGGGAGGAAAGCGCTGCCATTCCCATCGAGGTCGAGAGTTTGATTCGCTCCAGCGGCCGTGGTGGTGATAGTGACCGTGCCTCCGTTGACGGCCACATTAATCATTCCTGTTCCCGTGAATGGGCTGTTTGGATCGTTGATGAGTGCATCACGTAACGCGTTGGCCATGCCCTCCGTTCCCCCGTTGGAATTGATGATCTGATTGCCTACATCCATCATGTAGAATGTGCCGTTGACACGGAGCGAGATCCAGCCGCCGCCACCGGGGTCACAAGTAATGTCAAGACGCGCCGGCTCCGCAGGGATCGAGGTGCGCTGTTCGACGGAAAAGACCGGGGGGGCGCTGTGATTGCGCATGTGCCATTTGCCACTCGCAGCATCATAAAGCGCGGTCTTGCCGAACAGATTGCCAAGAGCTTGGGCAAAGCCCTGTTCCGAAACCTGCTGCCGGTGGATCATTCCCGGATCATTTGGGTCCGGAAAGGTCACCGCGACTTCCGAGCCAGCCACAACTTGGTCCCCTGATAAGGCTACCACCGCTGGACTCAATGCAGCCTCCCACGCGGGACCATGATTGTACAGGTCCCAGGTCTCTTGCACATATGCGTCCGGACTGGCGGATCGCTTCCATTCCGAAGCCCAGCGAGTCGCATGTGCGACTGGATCAATTTCATCGTACCACTCGCGTTTCCAGCTTCTCGAAGTCACCACTCCCTTGATGCTCTCGATCTCCCAATGTTCGGTGGCACTAACGCGCTGGTAGGTGGTCGCCTGACTGTTCTGGAAGGTAGCGGCTGCCGGATCGGTCACTTCGTTCAGCCAAGGCCGCAAAGTCCGAAGTAAAGCCCCGGTCTGGGGATGATATTCATAGGATGTCCACGACCCATCAGGTTCCTTCTGCCACTTGAGTTTCCCAACGATCGCAGGACTTCCCGAGGTATAGTACTCGTAACTCGTAGTAAGAACAGTGTTTTGATTGGCCTTGACGACTTTGAGGACCAACTCGTCGCCCCATGGATACTGTTGATATGTGGAAGACTGGCTGCTAACTAACACCTCCTCGTTATCGATCACGCGGTAAGCTTCGACTTCAGTCGAGTAGCTGCCATTGACGCGTGGAGTTTCCATTCCGGAAGAGATTCCTCCATCCGGTGAAACCTCACGCCAGACGCGGCCGCCTCCGGGATTTACTTTTCCGTAAAATTCCCACGTCTTGGTGATTCCATTGATGGTCTGTGTGTAAATGAGGCCCGGAGGAAGACTCTGCGTTTCCTCTGTCCGCTCCAGAACATGTACCCCCAACGGTGGATCTCCCGGTCCTGCAGTGCTGCTACGGATAGTAATGGTCACCTGATTCGTCCCGCTACGCTGTTCCTCCGCAACAACGCCATTTCCTGTGATTCGGCGTGAGATACCAGGGGCCGGATTGGCTACTTCAACAAAGGTCGAAGGTTGCCCAGGTTCATCAAAGGGAAGGTTCAACTCGAAATTGCCCTCATCCAGTAGCTCAGGGTCATCCAACTTGCCCGAAAAGGTGAATGTCCCCTTCGCATATCCCCCTGAGTCACGTCCCAAGCCAAAGCTCACACCGACAGGAACTTCGGGACCGCCACCACCGCCGCCACCGCCGCCACCGCCACCACCACTTCCCCCTGGGCCGCCGGGACTACCACCCCCTGGATCATGCGCAGGGGAAATGTCTGGGACCCAAGCGACCATCTGAACGGAATCATTCTTCGGCTGATTGGCACTTGCATGCGGTTGGGGATCTGTGGGAGGCCTGCCGGGACTTGTCATAACGTCTTCTTCGTGCTCCTGCCCCCAGCGACTGAATCGCGGGTCACTGTCAGGGGATGGAGGGTCATGCGGCTGGCGGGTATCATACTGCACCGCCTCCTCCATCGTTTTATCAAGCAGATGAAAGGTCTGGCTGTCCCCTGCAGGAATGTCCTCGCCCAGATAGTCCTCCGAACTACGAAGAGAACTGGCCTGGCTCTCATAGTTTTCATCATACAAATACAAAGTTTCGGTCCGAATCCCATAGCGGTAATACTCCAAATAGTAATAACGCTTCTCATACATCGGCGGTTCGCCAGGGTCGCCAGGGGTATCCGGACAATCCTGAGAGTTATAGTCCGAATTCGCCCATGCATACAACGAGACACCACTCTGCCAGAAGGTGTCTGTGCTGCGCTTGCTTAGAAGTAGCACGGTTGGGCAAGCGCCGAGGGATACACTGACATCCGCGCCGGCACATGGCCCACTTTCGCCACCATCTTGGGCACTAAGCGTAAGCGAATAACGGCGCCCCGGTTTCACACTGAAGGCCTCGTATCGTGTGTTTGGCACTTCACTGGGTGACAGGTTGAAGTTGGATACCTCGTTCAGTCCGCTGAACTGTGCCTCTCCCAAGCCATCGAAGATCGTCCCCTTCACGATGATCCCTTCACAAGCACATTGTGCGGTGGCTACTCTCGCCACCCCCAACCAGATCAGTGACACGAGCATCGACCAGAGCAAGCTCCTGCCGAAACGGTGTCCCATTGTCCCAAGTGCTGCCCACAATGCAGCTCCACTCCTGCGCACACAACAGTTCAAGATCATAATGGATGATTTTTCGAAAATGACTATTCAAGGCGCGTGAACACACGCAGTCTCACCAGGCCATTGTTAGACTGTGCATCGGTGGGATCGGAACCCTCCTCCACCTCCTGACTGTCGGAGACACCATCACCATCGCTGTCCGCGAGATAGGGATCGGTTCCATGCTGGAATTCCTCGCCGTTTGTCAGACCGTCGCCGTCATTATCCTCCTGGCCGTCGCTCATACCATCCTCGTCCGTGTCTGCGATGACCGGATTGGTGGCCAGTTCGTACTCTTCAATGTTGCTCAGCCCGTCTTCATCGGCATCCGCGGCAGCGTCGTCGTGGCGCACGTACAGGCCCAACGAAGGATATTTCCAGCGGCCATATTGATGCTCCCAGACATCTGGCATGCCATCACCGTCGAGATCATCCGGTGCCTGCCGCACGAAGCGCGGACTCGTACCCGCCAGGGCGTCGTCATACCAGTCAGGCAGGTCATTGTTGTTTTCGTCCTCCCACTCAGGTGCGGTTTCCGGATAGACCAACGCGGCGACCAGGAAGTAAAGATCTGTCAGGCCCTCGATTTCACGTGAGTTTGTGCTCAGCGGAGATAGAAGCAGGCCCGCTTCCTCGAAGTTCAATACACCGTCGTTGTCCGTGTCTGCCGTGGCATCGTTAGGATCGCTCTTATTCAGGCCATAGTAGTCCTCGAAGACATTCGTCATACCATCTCCATCGGCATCATAGCGAACCAAGTCGACATTGAGTGCGATGCCCGCGCTGTACTGGACCATGTTGCTCATGCCATTGCCATCCAAGTCACCAAAACCATCTTCAACATTCTCGGGCAACATCCCGTAGAAGATTTCAACACGGTCTGGTATCGTGTCGAGATCGGTGTCCGTGGTGTCGACGAGATAGTAATCCGTATACAAATCCCCCCAGCCCAGACCCTGGCTCAGCTGATAGGCATTCAGTGGATTGGTACTGTAGACCACGAGTTCTTCGTAATCAGTCAGCCCGTCATCATCGCTATCCACGTCATCGTCACTGGTGCCATAGCCGTTTTCCTGGTTCTGAGTAAGCCCATCGCCATCCACATCCACGTTATCGCCATTTGAGCCGTCATACGGCCATGCGTCACTCCAGTTTGGGAGTCCGTCACCATCTTCGTCTCCCAAGACAGAGTCGTACCACGAAAGGTTGTTGGCGCTGCTGTAGTTGGCGTTGTCATTGGGAAATGGGTCCCTGAAATTCTCGAACAAATCGCCGTCCGGATCCCCAAAAACATTTCCGTACCAGGCCGTTCCATTGATCTCGCTGTAGTTGGCACCGTCTTCGGGGAAGGGGTCCTGATAGTTTGGGAACGCGTCGCTATCCGGATCAAGGAGGACGCTGTCGTACCAGGCAATTCCGTTGAACTCGCTGTAATTGCTCTCATCCGCCGGAAAAGGATCGATGGCGTTTGGAATTCCGTCTCCATCGCTGTCTTCGTAAGGCGTGGCATCCTGCCAATTTGGGGTGCCATCATTGTCACTGTCGCCCAGCATTTCGCCGTACCAGGTTATCCCATTGATATCGCTGTAGTTGGTGTTGTCCTCGGGGAAGGGATCGTCACCGTCGTGGACACCGTCGCCATCGGAATCAGTACTTGAGGGCCCGTAGGGCTCGGAGTCCTGCCAGTTGGGCACCTCGTCTCCATCAGCATCCCCAAACACCTCGCTATACCACTCGATGTTGTTGGTGGGACTGAAGTTGTTCGGATCCGAGGGGTAGGGATCCGTCCAATTGAGGAATGAATCTCCGTCTATGTCTCCCAAAACTTCGCCAAGCCATGTGGTCTCGTTGATGGGGCTGGTGTTGGTATTATCAGATGGGAAAGGATCGACCTCATTGAAAAAGCCATCTCCATCGTCATCTGGATAGGGAGAGGGATCCAACCAGTTGACGGTACCATCGTTGTCCACGTCTCCCAGCACCTCCCCATACCAAGCAATGCCCTGGGTGGGATTGTAATTGGAAGGATCTTCGGGATACGGATCGGAACTGTTGAGGATGCCGTCCTCATCGATATCATTCGGAGGTCCATTGGGCGCAATGTCCCGCCAATTGGGGATACCGTCACCATCCATGTCATCCAAAACCTCATTTCCCCAGGTGATACCATTGAGAGCGGAATAGTTGGTTCCATCCTCTGGAAATGGATCTGAATAATTGATGAACCAATCGCCATCCCCATTATCAAACGCGCTGTTGTACCAGTAGGTTTGATTTATCGGACTATAGTTGTCGGGATCCATCGGGGCAGGATCTTCATGGTTCCCTATTGCATCTCCATCATAGTTGAAATAGGTGGCTCCGGGGAAGTTGGGGAGCTGACCTCCAGGATAGGTAATGCCAGTCACTCCATAATACTCATCATGGTCGCTGATGTCATCGCCATCGCTGTCCCAGTTCGTGAGTGAGGTGCCCAAGATAGGCTTTACATAGTGCAATTCATCTCCATCATTCAGACCGTCGAAGTCCGAATCGTAGAGATAGGGATTCGAACCCTCTGCGGCCTCTTCGTCATTCGTGGCGCCGTCGTAGTCGACATCACTATTCTGAAGATTGAGGTCCGCCAGCGTAGTAACCTGGCTGGTATTCGGATCGGTCCAGGTATCGTTTTGACCATCGGAGTCGCTGTCCGACCAGCTTGCAAAGCTGGTGGGCAAAGGGCTCAGAATGACAAGGCACGTCGCCACAATTTGAAGCCAACCCACCCATGGACGGCGGAACCGGGACAGCAAAGGCTCTGGACGCACGCGGGCAAAATCAGACGGGCACTGCATAATTTTCCCAGAAGATTGCCAACGAATGGAGCAAAAAGCGCCGGCCACGTCGACACTTTTTAGGAAAAATTCTTACAATGAATCCAAATTAAACCAGGGAGGCTCGTAGTGGATTCATGATGCTTCCATTGTCCGTGCCCAGCGCTTGCGCAGTGGTCTCCTTCCGCAGAATACCCCCACTGTCAGTATCGCGCCCGTGAGGGTCCCGATTCCCGCTACTGGCCATCCCCACCCTCTGCTTGGGTTCGAAGTCGCTTGGGCCACATTCCCAGCCTTCCTTATTTCTGGCACGTTCAGACGAGAGCTCCGGTCTCCGGGCAGCAGGATCTGCCATCGAGTCTTCCCATCTGGCGACTGTCCTGAACGGTGAACCTCCCACAGTAGTGCCCCGAGTTTAGTTTCAGGGCTGACATGGAGACAAACGGCTTCGTATTTCGGCAGTTCCAGCTCCCAGCGTGCCGTCACCCAGCAATGCTCTTCGCCCCCGTCTGCCGGAGACTGCACGGGAACGGGAACGGTGGCATCCGTCCACTCCTTTTGCACGGACCAATCAGGCTCGCCCAATGGCCTGCCTACCACGCCGCGACTGGCGGGCTGTTCCTGGGCATCGGGAACCTTTTGAAGGTCGAACATCGTGGCCAACGCCTCCCGCGCCGTTTCCTGATCGGGCACAAGAGGATTGCTGCGGCACTCGACGGTGGCCTGCAGCGTTACCTTGCCGCCCGGGGCTTTTCTCTCAATGCGGGCGTATACGAGGTCCGTGTCATGGGCCATCAAAGCTGCGGGCTGCAGCAAGATGGCGACCATGACGATGCTCCACCAAACAGCGCGTTTCACTGCTTCCGATTCCACCGCAGCACGCGACCGTTCTTATTCCACTCTGTGACCAGGATGTTTCCTGCCGCATCAAAAGTGATGCCATGCGGCGAGGTCACGACGCCCTCATGCCACTGGGCTGGCTCCACCTTGTTGGTGTTGATTTCTCCTGAGGTCTCATTGGTGCCTAGCGTGATGACCGTTCGTCCCTGTTTGTCGAGCACGCTGACGCGCCCGGCGATCTCCGCGATGCACACATACTCGCCATGGAACGACGCCGAGGATGGACGGCGCAGGCCGGTGGCGAGCTCGCCAATGACATCACCCTCCAGGCTGAGATGCAGCAGGCGCAGGTTCACGCGATCACAGCACAGGATGCGGGGCTGCTCGTAACGCGGATCGATGAAGATCTTGTGGCAGTTGCTCAAGTTGTAAGGGGCCACCCGACCACCGAAGACCTTCTTGAACTTGCCTGTGGCGTCGAAGACGAAGATCCAATCAAGGCCGTAGCCGTCCACGGCATAGATGTCGCCGTTGGGAGCCACATCCACAGAGGTGAGCTTCAAACCTTTAGGGCCGCGCTTCTCTTCCGGAAAGGCGCTTGCGGGAATCTCCATCAGGATCTGGCCATCCAATGTGGCCTTGATGACCTTCTGCTCTCCAAGCACCGCTCCGTAGATGACGTCGTGACGAATCACAAACCCATGCAAGGTCTTTGGCAGATTCGGTACATTGTGGGAGTAGCTGCCATCTGGGCGATACACCTGGATGCCCGGCTTGCCCGCGGGATTTCCATCACCGTCCACACTGACGTAGATCAGCCCCTTGGAATCCACCGCAATCTCACCGTGGGAGTTTCCCATGTGCTCGAGTCCTGCCGGTGGTTTCAGCCAGCCCGCCACGTAGTCATAGGCGGGATCTCCGGCCCGGCAGGCGGCTGCTGCCAAAAAGTTGCAAATGATAGCAATTAATACGGTGTAATACATCTAGCTGAATGCAGCAGTTTCCATGCTGCGCCACTGCGAATTGCTTTGATGGCAAATTTTTCAATCCCGGACGCTTCGATCGTCCGGAGTTTTGCTGCATCCGCTGGCTACATTTCGCGAGGTGGCAGATCCCAGCGCCTGTAGTGTGCCGGGATCTCCTTTCCCAGGATGAGCAGCTCCAAAGCCTCTTCCACGGTTTTGCCCACGAAGGCCAGTTCATAGTCGTCTGTCAGATAGGCGCGGCCTGTCGCATCCAGCCAGAGCGAGCCCTCACCCCAATACCAGGTCGCTGCCACCGGAAGGAGATTGGGCAGGCCTGAGAGCACCGCCAGACGCTCATGGTGCTCATAGTGCGCATTCACGTAGTACGCGTTGCAGAAGAGCTGCGAGCCAATCGTCAGCCCACCAAACTCCGTCAGGAATCGTTCCCCGGCCTTGTGCATGGGAAAATGGAGCAGTTTGAGCTCCGCATCCGTCTCGCGACCAGCATACCAGCCGGACTTTTCCAGCTTGTACTCCAGCTCTGGGGAGAAGCGGTGCTTCACAATCCCAGACTCAGCGCAAACTAAACGCCACACCAGTATTTTTTTCCAATGCCGCGTATTTGCCCCGGCTATGAATCAAAGCTCTTCGCACGGGGCTCGCGATCGATGGTGTCTGCGTCCGTGGGGCACGTGACGAAGGGACCACCCTCCAGCGGAGCGATCCCGGTGAAGGCGATTTCCGGCATGTCGCTGGGCTTTCCAGCCAGGGGAAACTCCTTGCGCAGGGGGAAGAAGGGATAGCCCTCCCACATGAGGATGCGGCGGAGATCGGGATGGTCGTCGAACTTGATGCCCATCATGTCATAGGCCTCGCGCTCATGCCAGTTGGCCGTGAGCCAGATGTCCGTCACCGTTGGAACATTCTGGTCTTCGGGGAGCATGGCTTTCACGCGCAGATGCTCGTGATGCGTCATCCCGTAAAGCTCATACACCATCTCAAACCGCGGCTCGGTCTCGTAATGGTCCACGCTGGAAATGTCCACGAGGTAGTCGAAACCCAGTTCATCGCGGCAGTAGCGTAGCAGGGGCTTCAGGGACTCCAAGGTCACGCTGACATTGTGCTCGCCACGGAACTCCGTGGTGCCGGTGATGGCAGGTCCGAACTTCTCGGTGAGGGCCTTGACGATTTGCGCGGCGTTCATGGATGACGTGACGTGCTGCTACAGCGGCGGCTTAGCTCAGTTCCTCCACGAGTTCCTTCTTCTGGTCGAGCAGGGAAGACTCAGCTTCGATCTTCTTCTGCAGACGGAAGAAACCTTCCAGAAGCGCTTCAGGACGGGGAGGGCATCCGGAAATGTAGACGTCCACCGGGATGAGGCGATCGATGCCTTGCAGCACCGCGTAGCTGCGGTACATCCCGCCGCTGCTGGCGCAGGCGCCCATGGCGATGCACCATTTCGGCTCCGGCATCTGGTCCCAGATGCGCTTCACGGCGAGGGCCATCTTGTAGGTAACCGTGCCGGCCACGACCATCACGTCAGCCTGGCGAGGGGAAAAACGGAAGACTTCCGCACCGAAGCGGGAGATGTCATAGCGGGAGCTGGCCGTGGCCATGAGCTCGATGGCGCAGCAGGCAAGACCCATCGGCATCGGCCAGAGGGAATTCTTGCGCATCCAGTTGATCGCCGCATCCAGCTTGGTGATGACGACATTGCTCTCGATTTTGGAATCGTAGGCAAAAGGGGTGACGATGGGCTCGGGTGCAGACATGGCGGCTCCTTGAAGATCATGGTAGTCCCTGCCCGGCCGGGGGCAACCGCTTTGTGAAATATTTCACAAGCTGAGAAAAGGCTGGTCCTCGACGCTTGTCTTGCAATTGAACACACTGTTATCTGGCAACGTGAGTGTAGCAGTTGGCGACATTATCCCCTTCACCGTCATCCGGGATGGCGGATACGCTTACTGGGGGACTTTTGAAGGCCAGACGGGATTCATGCATTGCGTGGAACTGTCACGTACCAAGCCGATACCTCCCGAGTGTCATCCGCGCGTGGGCGATGTCCTTAAGGTGCAAGTGTTTCGGCTCGTTACGGAGTCACAAGCCGAACTGCCCGCGGATGTAACCCACGGGGGCGAAATGGAGGTACACTTCGCGGCCTCAGTCGCTCTGCTTGAACCGCCACCTGCCTAACGTCGAAACGTCCTTCAACCCGTAAGCCGAATCCGCTCCCCAAAGGGAAACCGTTTCAGGTCCAGTCCACCCGCTGTCACCACCCACAGCACCGGGATGCGGGGCTGCCACTCGGGGAAGTGGCCGTAGCCGTCCGTGAGGTAAATCGCGAGGGCGGTCTCGCCATATTCCTGCGCACGCTCCACGTGCTCAAAGAAGGGGCGGAAATTCGTGCCGCCACCGCCAAGAGCACTCGGTGGGGGTTCAAAGGCGTCCAAGTGGTGGGGGCCATTCAGGGCGGAGTCCGCGTAGTAAAGGTCGCAGACCAGATGCGGATAGGCGGAGAGAATGCCCTGCACTTCGCCGAGGAACACGCTCATCTGCGCGTCCGTGACAGAGCCGCTGGTGTCCAGGCATACGTGTACGCGCACGCTCTCGCCTTCGAGTGCCTCCAGGTACATGCCGCGTCCGACAAAGCGCCGATCATACCCCGAGAAATCGGTGGGTGTGTGCACGAGATAACGCCAGAGCCACGAACGCCAGTCGATATGACCGGGCTCCAGACATTCCATTTCCCGGCGCATGGACATGGGTGGCGCCTCCTGCCCCATGCTGCGCATGATGGTGCGCGCCTTCTGCATGGCATCTACCCAATGACGCTGGAGGGCAGCAGCCTGGGCTTCGGAGCCTGCGGTATGGGTCTCGCCATCCTCCGATGCCAGGAGGTCCGCCATTTCTGGCGCAGGCATGTCCGGGCGCTCTCGCTTGAGGATTTCGTATACTTCTTCCGTGCTGAAGTGCGCGAGCTTGTCATCTCGCATGCCACCGGCTGGCAGTGCGAGGTCCGACTCGGCGAGGATCATGCCATTCACCACGATGTCCGCGGCCGTATTCCAGAGGCCAATGTCACGCCCGCCGCGGCGCGTGCAGTGGCCGAGCGCGGCATGAAGCACCTCATGCAGGAGCAGACCGTCCTGCTGCTCAGGAGCGAGCGCATTCCAAAAGATGGGATTGATGAAGATGGCCTCGCCGTCGGTGGCGGCGGTCGGCACATCCGGGGTCACCTCATACTTCGCAAAGAGCGCGAGCGCCGCGAAGAAGGGCTGCCTTGCGCGCAAGCGAAGGAGGGAAGCGCTGAGACACTGCTGCGCGTCCAGGCCGCCTTCGATGCTGTGGAGCGCCGTCATGCTCACTAGGCAGCCATGAGCTGCTGATAGCCGTGCAGATAGCTACGCAGTTGCGCATCTTGCGCCACGAGACGCGCAAAGGCCCCGAGATGCCCCAGCGCACGCATCTGCTTGAAGAGATCCACCACGTAGAGCTGCAGCCACTCCGCGGGCGCCTTTTCCGCGAGCCATTTGAAGCCGCGATAGCCGCGCTCCGGATCCGCCGCACGCAGGGTGAGGCCAATGGTCACCGCGTATCTTGCGGAGGGTTCCTTCGGGAAGGCAATCACCCTGGCCTCATCCACACCCTGGAGGATGGGCTCCAGATTCGGCAATTCATGATACAGCTCCAGGTAGGATCGGAATTCATCTGCCGCAGCCGGACCCACTACCGGAGCGATTTCGAGCCCCGCCGTGTGGAGCTTGCTCGCCATGACCCACGAACGCGGAGAAGGCCACGCAGGACGCTGCGAATCCAGCCGGTGCAAAAGCTCTGGACGGAAGGCAAGAAACGCGAGGATCTGCTCATGCACGCCGGCCGAGAGCGCATGCGTCTTGAAGCTTTCCCAACAAGCCTCCACTTCGAGATGCAGGAAACGGTTTGCCAGGGGCGCAGGCATGTCAAAAACGGCGGCGCGATCCTCCTTGCGATTGCCCGCGGCCCAGATGAACCAGCCTTCCGGCACTTCGTAGGAGCCCACACGACGATCCAGCACCAGTTGCTGCGCCATGCCCTGCATCGCCGGCGGAGCGAGATTGAGCTCATCAAGCATCAGTACTCCCCTGCCCTTGCGCGGGAGGAACTCGGGGGGAAACCATTTGGAGATCCCTTTCTCTGCCACGGGCAGCCCGCGGAGATCCGTGGGGGCGAGTTGCGAGAGACGCAGGTCAATGAATTCCATGCCGTTTGCCTGAGCGGTCTGTGCGACGATGCTGGACTTTCCAATGCCAGGCGGTCCCCAGATCATCACACTCAAGTGGAGTTGATGGGTGATAAGGGAGGTCAGGTATTCGCTGAGAGCTGCGGGAGTCATGCAGAAGCTGGAGCAGGAGAGTGAGGCGGCACGTCAGGATTCCGGGAAGCGCAGGGTGAACTGCTCGCGCGCTGCCGAGGCCACGGCGGTATTGGCGTCCTCGCGCAAATAGGCAAGCACTTGACGGGAAGTAGAGGGGTTGTGAGCGACGGCAAAACGCTCCATCCACCGGCCATGGAAGGCAGCCTTGCGCAGCATGTCCTGCGTGGTGTCTGGATGAGAGAGCGCACAGAGTCTCAAGGACACAGCGGAACCCGCGCCTGCGGATTGGAGCACCGGACCCATGCGTGAGCGACGCGCTTCCACCGGCGTGTTCGGATTTTCCAAAGCAGCGAGACGCACATCGTGACACGAATGCCAGAGGAGCTCCGCGAGCAGGTGAGATGGGGCCAGGGGATGCCGCGCCACTGCGGTCAGCACACCGCTCGCAGCAGCGCGGCGCTGCTTCGACACACGCGTCTGATCCAGTTCCGCACGTGCTACGGACTCAAGTACGCGAGGTGTCACCGCCCAGTAGGCTACCACCTGCAAACGGATCTCGCGTGCGAACCACTTCTGATCCACTGGCAGATCGCAGAGGCGCAGCAGGAGATGCGGGGGAATTGCGCGAACCTCGCGTCCATTCTGGCGAGCGTAGCTCTGGTGGTAGAGCAGCGACTTGCGGTCATGCGGATCCAGCCGGGGGATCAGCGCCTCAAGCACCGGGACAGTCAACACATCCCGATACACGAGCTTTTTCACCGCGGCCGGGAGTCTCTCCATGACACGGAGCAGCACTTCATTCGGCACGGGGCGATTGTCGAAGCACCCGCACAAGGTCTCCAGCACCCGCGTGGAACTTTCCTCCGTAGCCATGCGAAGCAACACAGAAGACGGCGTGTGCCTGCTGTAAGCCACGCGCCAGCGGACGTTCTCATCAGCGTCTCGCGAGAGCTGTGCCACAACCCCTTCCGGCACCTCGGGAGCGGCCACCACGGAACCGCGCACCTGGGGATGGGAGTCTTCCGCAAGGGCAAGCCGCGTTGCCAGTGGCGCCTTCACGTTTGCAGCCACAGTAGAACGGACTGCTTCTGAAGCGTCCTCGCCAAGACGGGCGAGCAAATCCGCGTCCGCAAGGTCGTAGGATGCCACACGCGCGCGCAGGAGCGGATCTGGGTGCAGTGCGGCCTCGTGAAGATCCGCCAGCGTGATTTCGCGACGCTGGAAGAGATCCATCAATCGCTTCCAATCCTGCTCCTGGGCCGTGGTCGGCGCATCGAGAGGTGTCGCGCCCCCACCGATGGGCGTGCCACCAATCGGAGTCTGCTGGAAATGGCGGTGCATGCGCACATCCACATCACCAGGCATGGCGCGGTTCCGCACGGCGAGCATGCGCACATAGCTGTCCCCATCGCGCATCAGTTCGCGAAGGATGTCGACGGGCACGGACCGGCGCTTGGCGAGAGTGCGACGCACTTCGTCATCCGCGTCTTTTTTCAGAAGGTGCAGAATGGACTCCTCGGTGGAGGGGTGGCGAGCCACGGTGACGCGTACCTCAGGCTCCACATCCACAGCCAGGCGGGACAGGGTGGAGGCATTAGCAGAGGGATTCGCCGCGACAGCAGCGCGCACCTCCTTCGCCGGATCAGTGGCAAGCTGCTCCAGCAGCGAATGTGGGCTCTGACGATTTTTCGCGACGGCCTGGCGGATGCGCCAATCATGATTCCCTGCCAGGGACATCAACGTCGGGACCGGGGTGGAGGGATTCTTCGCCGCGCAACAGCGAACCATGAATTCCCCATGCACCCCGGCGAGTTTCATGAGGGACTCCGCCGGTGTGCGGGCATGGCGGGCGGCCAGCCTGCGGGCAAACGGCCCGCCCTCCGCGAGTTGGGACAGGCTCTCCGGCTCCATGTCACGCCGGCCTTTCCCCAAAAAACGCAACTGTGCGTCCGCGCCGGCATCCATCAGGAGCTGGAGACGTCCGTGCAGAGGGCCGCCTTCCCCTTGCTCCTGAACACATTTCGCGGCGCGCATGCGCAGCCCAATCTCGGAGGATTCCAAGGCGGAAAGCAGCAGCCAGGTCGGTGCCAGTCCCAAGGTCACTACCTCAGCAAGGGCCGCTCCCCCCCGAAGCTGGAGGCCAAAGGAGGGCGTCTCCTCGGCTGCTGCGTTGCCATTGTACCGGGTGGACCGACTGGTGCGGTGCAGCCGGGCTGCCTCACGGATCTCCTCATTCGGATGGCGCTGAAGAGGCACCAGGAATTCTCGTGGCGGCTCCTCCAGTTTTAGGATCTCCCGAAGCGCAATTACAGGCAACTTTGCAGGAAAATTGGGATCCTCCATCAAGAGGAGTGGCAGCACCGGATTCTTCAGCACCGCCTCCCAATGCCAGCGAGCCAGCCAGACAAGTAACTCATTGGAGGCGTTTGGGTTAGCCGCCACAGCCCTCTTCTCCCGGGCACCGCCGTTGCGGGCCAGCTCATGCAGGCGCATCGGAGGGGTGGAAGGGTCCGCCGCCTCCTCAAGCTGGGAGCCTTGAGGGAGAGTCATTTGAGAGTGATGGCCTGAACTTTCCTAAATCTCATATAAATCATGCTTTAACGCAATCGATTTTCTAATATTTATGGATAGTTTCCTAGCCTCCACTTCCAGCGCTTCAAGCCCGAGACATGAGCGGCATTCACCTCTCTCATGAATTCTTTGCCACGCACTCGTCCCTTGCATCCACCCCCATCGCTCCTATGTTGATTGCCCCTATTCTCGACATGAATCAACTCGACCAGCTCAAGCAGCATACTGTCGTTGTGGCGGATACCGGTGACTTCGAGGCCATGAAGGCCTACAAGCCCCAAGATGCCACCACGAACCCCTCCCTCATCCTGGCAGCCTCCCAGAAGGCGGAGTACAAGGCACTGGTCGACAAAGCCGTGGCAGACCACAAGGGTTCCTCCCTCAGTGGCGAGAAACTGGTAGACTCCGTAATTGACGCCATCCTGGTGAACTTCGGCCAGGAGATTCTCAAAATCGTCCCCGGTCGCGTCTCCACGGAAGTGGACGCCCACCTGTCCTTCGACACGGAAGGCACTTTGGCCAAGGCCCGTCACATCATCGACCTTTACGAGAAAGCTGGCACCGGTCGTGAGCGCATCCTCATCAAGATTGCTTCCACCTGGGAAGGCATCAAGGCAGCAGAGGTCCTTCAGAAGGAAGGCATCAACTGCAACCTCACGCTCCTTTTCTCCCTGCCCCAGGCCATCGCCTGCGCCGAAGGCGGCATCAAGCTCATCTCCCCCTTCGTGGGCCGTATCCTCGACTGGTACAAGAAGAGCACGGGCAAGGACTACGCCGCCGCGGAAGACCCCGGCGTGCAGTCCGTGACCGCCATCTACAACTACTACAAACACTTCGGCTACAAGACCGAGGTGATGGGCGCCAGTTTCCGCAACAAGGGTGAAATCACCGAACTGTGCGGCTGCGACCTGCTGACCATCAGCCCGGCATTGCTCGGCGAACTGGCAGCGGCGAACGACGCCATCACGCCGAAACTCAACGCCGAAGCGGCCAAGTCCGCGAAGCTCGACAAGGTCGAGATGAACGAAAAGACCTTCCGCTGGCTCTTCAACGAAGATCCGATGGCCGTCGACAAGACGGCTGAAGGCATCCGCAAGTTTGCCGAGGACATCGTGAAACTGCAGAAGCAGGTTGCCGCGATGCTCTAAGCTGGGTCGAAATCGTAAGATATTTCAATGCCCCATCTGGGCCGCATCCGTCTAGGGTGCGGCCCATTTTGTTGAATATTTCTTGTGAGACGTCACCAGAGGACGCAGATGCGATAAAGCCATTGCCTTCCCCCGTGAAACGGTCACAATGGAATTTCATCTGCATCGCCTCCAATGTCTGATTCCCCCGAGTCCACGCCTCCACTAGACCTGTCCGATCTTCGTCTCATGCCCAAGTGGGTGGCTGAGTTTGGGAAAGCATCGCCTTCACCGGCGGCAGACTATCCGGAAGAAGACACCCGCGGCCGTGATCGTCGCGATGGCAGAGGGCCGAGAGATCAGCAGCGTCGCAGCTTTGGTGGTGGTGGCCAGGGAGGACCTCCGCGCGGTGACCGCAGGCCTTTCGACAAACCCCGTGGCCCTGGCGGAGATTTCAACCGCGGCCCACGCCCACCGGGTGCCGGCGACCGACGTGATGATCGTCGTAGTGGTGGTGGCGGTGGCTATCGCCAGGATCGTGGAGATCGCCAGCATGGCCGTGGTGGTCGCGATGACCGCCGTGGCGGTTATGGTGACAGACCGCGCTTCGAGCAGCCGCCAGCGCCCGTGGTGGGACTCAATGTGCAGGTGGAACCTGAGGCCAAGGCCACGGAAGCCATGGCAGCGATGATTCGCACTGCGGGCAAGGCATACAGTGTCTTCGACGCTGCCCGTCTCGTGCTCGCCAGCGGGGATCGTTTTCATGTGCGCTTCAAGATGGCGCCCGATGCCGGTGCCAGGCTGTACGCCGTGCCCACCGATGGCTCGCTCTGGCTGAGCCGTGAAGAGGCGCTTGCTCATGTCATTCATGGCGACGCGATCAGCAGCTTCTACAAGGTCGAGGAGATCGAGCTCGAAGAACCCAAGGGCAACTTCACCAGCGTAGCCGTGTGCGGCATGACAGGTGAGATGCTTGGGCCGCCCAGCCATCACAGCTACCAGACCACGCTGCACAAGATCCATCGCGAGCAGTTCAGCCATCTTTCCTTTGAAGATTACAAGCGCCGTGTGCGCACAGAGAGCACTCCTGAGGCCGTGGCGAAATGGAAAGAATCCCTGAAGCATGGCCATCAGTGGACGTGGCTGAAGGGTGAAGTGGCCGAAGGAGAAGCACCCAAGACCTTCAAGACGCGCAGTGAAATGGAATCCCATTTCCGCTCCCACCATGCCGACACGCTCGTGGGTGAAGTGAGCGAAGCGACTGTCTCGGGAAACATTCCCAAAAAACTGCTCGCTCCGCAACTCTACAATCATCTCCGCCGTGCCGTGGACGAGAGCCGCAAGCATCTGCTGAGTACTGCCCAGCAGCTCTGCAGCGGATTTGAGCGCCATGGCCTGAAACTCTTCAAGCGACGTGGTGGCAAGCTCTGGGTGAGCCGCACGCGCCCGCGCCTGCTGGAAAGCAACGTGGTGCTCTCCGCCCGCATCGCAAAAATGGTGGAGATCATCAAGACTCAGCCTGGTCTTCAGGTGAAGAAGCTCATCGAGAGCGTGGCACCCTCCACGGATGCTCCTGTGACCTCGACGGCTCCCGCAGCTGAAGCTCCAGCCGCCATCACGGAAGAGCCAACGGTGAGCGAACCCGCGGTGGTAGCCGAAGCACTCGGCGCCAGCGCTGGCACAGAACTGCCGCCCATCGAGCCCGCTCCTGAATCTGCCGGTGCTGCTCCGATTGAGGCCTCTGAGGCGCCAGTCGATGCGGCAATTGCTGCCAGTGAATCTCCGGCTCCAGCCCCAGTGGTCCTTCCTGCTCCTGCTGCGGCAGCTGCGCATCACGAGTGGACCGGTGACCAACTGCACGCCCTGCAGGACCTGCACTGGCTCAATAGCGAAGGTTACGTCATTGAGTATGCCGATGGTGTGGTATTCCCCGGCGTGACTGAACCCCCGCCCCCGAAGCCGAAAGCTGCTCCGGCCAAACCCGCCGCAGGCGCACCCGCTGCGGAGTCGGCCGAAGCTGCTGAGGCACCGGTCGAAAGCGAGACCGAATCAGCATCTCCCTCTGAGGAAATCGAAACGGACCCTCACGGTGAAGCTGAAACCACGCTCATTGAGGCGGCTGCTGAAACGGAAGCGCCCGTCGAAGTCGAAGCCGCTGCCTCCGAGCCTTCGCCGGAAGCTTTGGTGGATGAACCTGCCGAAGCAGAAGAGGAAATCCAGCCCGCCGCGGCCGGCGCCGAAGAAGAGAAGTAACACCCGGAAAACAGCGAACCGCATCAGGAGAGCTTGCGCTCCAGCGCAGCCTCCATGGCACGCTCGACGAGGAGTACGGCAAGCTGCTGGGTGGCATCATCCAGCGCTTGATTCGCGGCTTTGAGCGCGCGGGCATCATGCGGCTCGGCCTGCATGACGTGACGCACGTCATGGGCCGCGATTTTGATCTTCTCCACCTCGTCCTCCGGTACGAGCCCGGCGCACTGCTCCAGCGCTTCATCCACCGCCCTCAGCAGTTCCTCACTCTTCAACCGCGCCTCTGTCCAGATACGCTCGTTCATGTCTTCAAAGGCGAAGTCCACGCTTTCCGCGATCATCTTCTCCACCTTCTCGTCATCCACATCCACGGCGGAGTTTTGAATTTCCAGCACCGTGTCCGTGTTCGTGGCGGTATCGCGCGCGAGCACTTGAAGGATGCCGTTCGCATCGATGGCGAACTGCACGCCCACACGGGCGCTGCCCTTCGCCCCCGGAGGAAACGGAACTGCAATGCGGCCCAGTTCCCAGTTGTCCTTCGCAAGCTCACGCTCTCCTTGCAGCACACGGATGAGCATCTCCTGCTGATTGGCCACCGCATTGGTGAACATCTCCCCGGCACGGCAGGGAATGGTGGAGTTGCGCGGGATGATGATGTTCATCAACCCGCCGAATGTCTCAATACCCAATGAGAGAGGCGTGACGTCCAGCAGCACCACATTCTTCAAAGCACCACTGAGGATGCCAGCCTGAATCACGGCGCCAAGCCCCACAGCTTCATCTGGATTCTGCGAGGTGTTGGGTTCGCGCCCGAAAATCTCCTGCACCACCTGCCGCACCAATGGCATGCGTGTGCTGCCACCAACGAGGATGACATCATCGAGCTCAGAGCTGGTGATATTTGCGTCCAGCAATGCCCGCTGACAATGTCGACGCGTGCGCTCGATGAGCGATCGCGCAACACTTTCGAGGTCCCTTCGCTGCACACGCGCAGAGAGATTCCCTGAAGACAGGAAGAAGGGCAGGTCCACTGTGACCTCGGACTCCGTCGAGAGCTTCTTCTTGGCATCTTCCGCCGCTACAGTGAGCCTCGCTCGTTGAGCGGCATCAAGTGATTCTGACGATGAGCCTGAGCTTTGCAGAATCCACTCGCCCAGGGCACGGTCCACATCATCACCGCCCAACTGCGTATCGCCCGTGGTAGCCAGCACCTGGAACACACCCTCGCGCATTTCGAGGATGGAGATGTCGAACGTTCCGCCGCCAAGATCGTACACGGCAATCTTCTTGTTCTCCTCCAGCTTGTCGAGACCGTAGGCGAGCGCTGCGGCGGTGGGCTCGCTTACGATGCGCTCCACCGTGAGTCCCGCCAGCTCTCCCGCACGCTTGGTTTCATTGCGCTGCGCGTCATTGAAGTAAGCGGGAACTGTGATGACGGCACGGGAGACTTCGATTTCCAAAGCACGCTCGGCGATGCCTTTCAGATGCTTGAGGATGTCACTGCTGACCTCTGCAGGCGTCCTGCCCAATGCCTTCAGATCATAGACCGGCTGCCACTCCGACTCCCCTGCCCTGCGGCCAATGAGTCGCTTCACCGAGGTGACAGTCCTCGCCGGTTCGAGCGCCCTCTGCCGCAAGGCCGCCGCCCCCACGGTCACCCGTCCGCCCGCAGCGTAGTGCACGGCGGAGGGCGTCAGGCGGGAACCTTCGGCGTCTGCGAGCAGAATGGGAAAGCCGCTGTCCACCACGCCCACAAGGGAATTGGTGGTGCCAAGGTCAATGCCGAGAATCGGGGAAGCGTTTGCCATGTCACGGCTTCCATGCCGCGCTCAAGCCGGAAGCGCAAGCGGTCAGACGAGCCGGGCCCGCTACATCAGCGCCAGCAGTCGCTCCCGGATTTGCGCTTGCCACTTAGCCAGATAGGCGAGCCGGGCCTGCGTGGCGGCGATGTCCCTCCACACGTCCCCATCCCCTGAGGCAAGGCGTTCGTCGAGAGCAGCCAGTGCTGATTCCATTGCCACCTTCTTCTCTTCGACCCCAAAGCCGATCCTCTCGAGACGCTCACGCGACGTCATTTCCTCATTGGCCAGGAGCGCCTTCGTCAGGGCTGAGGTCGCCTTGGCCTTCTTCTCCAACAGCTTCGCTGAAGCATCCAAGGCACTGCCCAGCTCCATGAATACGGACATCATCGACTCATCCAGCGGGACCGTACGCCACGCCTTCGCCTCTTCCGGCGCCGCGATCTCAATGAGGTGCTTCAACCTCTTTTCGGGAGAGCGCAGGGTCTCGTAGGCCGAATTCACTGCTGCAGCCTTTTCCTCGCTGCCCCCCTGGTCTGGATGCGCCTCACGACTGAGTGCCGCATAGGTGGACTGCAATGCGGCCGCATCAATCGCCACACTTCGCGGCATGGAGAAGATGGCATAGGCGTCGGACATCATGGTGCTGTGGCGGGGGCGCATCATTCCCGTGCCGTGCGCACGTCGCAAGCACGAGCGGGAGGATTATTCAGCAAGTACCGGTTGCCTCCGGCGGAAGCTGCCACACCTTGCACGCGAACCGCCGCTCGTGACATGTCTACGACGCATCATCCGGCGAATCCCTCGCGCAGTTCCGGACTGGTGATCGGACTGGATGTGGGATCGACCACAGTGAAGGCGGTGGTGGTGGCTCCAGATACGAGGGCAATCCTGTGGAGCGACTACAGGAGGCACGAAACGAAACAGGTCGCCACGGCAGCGCAGATGCTCTCTGAGATTTGCGAGGCCTTCCCCACTGTGACAACCGATGGCATGCACATCTTCATCACCGGCTCGGGAGGCAGTCCGCTGGTGGAGCCATTGGGAGCTACCTTTGTGCAGGAGGTCAATGCCGTCACCCTCGCTGTGGAGATGCTGCACCCCGAAGCTGGCAGCGTGATCGAACTCGGTGGACAGGATGCCAAGATCATCATCTTCCAACGCGATCCCAAAACGGGCGAGAAGCGGCCTCTCTGCTCCATGAACGACAAATGCGCGAGCGGTACGGGCGCGACAATCGACAAATGCATACTCAAGGCAGGCCTGCCCCGTGAGCAATTGGCCGGCTTGCGATTCGATGCCACGAAGCTTCACAAGGTAGCCGCAAAGTGTGGCGTCTTTGCAGAGACAGACATTGTAAACCTCATCAAGTCCGGCATTCCCGCACCGGAGGTGGTGTGCTCACTGGCCGATGCCATCGTAAATCAGAATCTCTCGGTACTTACACGTGGGAACACGCTGCTTCCGCAGGTGATTCTCTTGGGTGGACCGAACACCTACCTGCCATTTCTCCAAGACTGCTGGAGGCTGCGCATTCCAGAAACATGGACGCAGCGCGGCATGAGACCTCCGTTGACCGATTCCATCGAAGACGTCATCGTGGTGCCTGACAATGCACAGTACTACGCAGCTTATGGCGCGGTGTTGTATGGCCTGGACCTGCCCGAGGGAACGGGACGATTCCGCGGCATGGCGGCCTTGAGAGAATTTGCCTCATCAAAGGAATCAGCAGCCTCCTCCCGGCAGTCTGGCGCCAGATTGGTTCACAGCGAGAGGGAGGTCCGTGAGTTCCGCAGAGAGTACGCGGTTCCGAAATTTGAGCGCACGACCTTCGTCCCCGGTGAAACGGTCCGTGCCGTGATCGGGCTCGACGGTGGTTCCACGTCCTCCAAGGCCGTGCTCGTCAGTCAATCTGGCGAAGTGCTCGCCAAGTCCTACCGCCTCTCGAAGGGCAACCCCATCGAAGATTTCCGCAATCTGCTGACTGACTTGAACACTCAAGTGGAACAGCAAGGTGCGCAACTCGAAGTGCTCGGCTTCGGCGCCACAGGCTATGCGGCCGATGTCCTGGAGACCGTGGCAGGGGCCGATGTGAACATCGTCGAAACCGTCGCACACATGCTGAGTGCGCGACACTTTTTCGGCGAGATCGATGTCATCTGCGATGTCGGAGGACAGGACATCAAGGTGTTAATGATGCAGAACGGTGACATCAGCGACTTCCGCCTCTCCAATCAATGCTCGGCGGGCAATGGCATGCTGCTGCAGGCGATGGCCGATCAGTTTGGCGTACCTCTGCGTGAGTATGCGGATACCGCCTTCGCAGCGAAGGGTGCTCCGGTGTTCAGCTATGGCTGTGCGGTCTTCCTCGACAGCGATCGTGTGAATTTCCAGAAGGAAGGGTACCACCGCGAGGAATTGCTGGCCGGACTCGCGATGGTATTGCCAAAGAACATCTGGCAATACGTGGTACAGATTCCCAGACTCGCCTCACTGGGCACACGCTTCGTCCTTCAGGGTGGCACCCAATACAACCTTGCAGCCGTGAAGGCGCAGGTGGACTACATCAAAGAACGTGTGCCTGGGGCCGAAGTGCATGTGCATCCGTATTGTGGCGAAGCAGGCGCCATCGGAGCCGCCATTGAGGTATTGCGCGTGGTGAAGCGCAAGGGAGGCACCAGTTTCATTGGAATGAGGCAGTCCATGGGCATTGCCTACACCACACGCAATGATGAGAAGACACGCTGCAACTTCTGCCGCAATCATTGCTCGCGCACTTTTGTGGATGCCCAGGCACCGGATGGACGCAACAGCCGCTACATCTCGGGCTTCTCCTGCGAGAAGGGTACCGTGGAATCCAAGGATGCCATGCTCGCGCTCGTGAAGAAACGCAACGCCCTGAAGGAGGAACATCTCAATCTGCTGGAATACGAGGCGCGTGTCGTTTTTCAATCGGTGTACAAGCCAAAGACATTACCGGACGAGGGCTCACCGCTGCCCGCCAGAGAAGTCGCGAAAGCGTGGTGGCCGTTCTCGGCCAAGCGCAACGCCCGCTCATTCCAACGCTCGAACACCGCAGCCGCAGAGCGTCGTCAACACCTGCGCATTGGCATCCCACGTGTGTTGAACCTCTACACGACAGCACCGCTCTTCCGCGCGTACTTCGAGGCGCTCGGCATTCCCTCCAGGAACATCTGCTTCTCACCTCCCACGTCAGAAGAGATGTATTTGGAAGGCGCCCGTTACGGTTCGGTGGATCCTTGCTATCCTTCAAAGGTGGTGCAGGCGCATCTGCATCACTTGCTCTTCAAGGCACACCAGCCGCCGGAATCATCGCTCGACTACATCTTCTTTCCCAGCATCACCCATCTACCCACCTTCGTCTCGCCGGTCATGGACTCAGCCTCGTGTCCTATTGTGGCGGGCACACCGAATGTAATGAAGGCGGCTTTCACCAAGGAGCAGCACTATTTTGCAGCGAGGGGAACCGAATACATCGACAGCGCAGTGACGCTTGAAGAGCCCGCCTATTTCAAGCGTCAGATGTTCGAGATGTGGGGTGAGCGCCTCGGCATCACCGAGGACGAAAGTGATTTTGCGGTTGATGAAGGATGGGAGGCCCTGCGCCAAATCAACTTGGAACTGGAGCGGCGGGGACTGGAAGTGCTTGAGAAAGCAGAACGCGAAAACAAAATCGTCCTCCTTGTGCTGGCACGTCCCTATCATGCCGATCCCGGGATGAATCACGGACTGCTCGAGGAATTCCAGGCGCTGGGCTATCCGGTATTGACCATCCGATCCATCCCCAAGGAACCCGCGTGGCTTTCGCGATGGTTCAGAGAAGATCTCGAATCTGGAAGAATCAGCAATCCTCTCGATATCCGCGACGTGTGGCCCGAGAACTACTCCACGAACAGTGTGCAGAAGGTGTGGGCTGCAAAATTCGCCGCACGTCATCCGCATGTGGCTGTGCTGGATCTTTCCAGTTTCAAATGTGGTCACGACGCTCCGACCTACGGATTGATCAGCGACATCATCGCCGCCAGTAAGACACCGTATCTGGCGATGCACGATCTAGATGCCAACAAGCCGGCGGGGTCGCAGAAAATTCGCGTCAAGACCTACGCTTACACGCTGCGACGCCATCAGGAGATGTTGGAGGACCGTGCAGCGCGTTTCGACGAACTGCAGCAGCGCCTTGCCGAGCGCCGCAACCAGCTCATGGCTCGGCGCAAAGAAACCCTGGAACGCCAGTATGATGTCGCACGCGCAGACATGGACTGCGCATTCCATCGCTACCTTGAGGAAGAGGAGTCCGTGTTCGGCATCAGGACCGCAGACCTTTCGAAGGAGTATCCCGCTTCCCCACCCCAGTTCGACCGGACCGCGGACATCGCGCCTCAGCCTCCACGTGTGGACTTCCTCACCCGTACGGCCCAATCAGGAGCCAGCTGTCGTGGTGGGTGCTCCGGCTGTGGAACCGGATGCTCCCCGAAACCACAACTCGCGCCTTCGCTCAACTTCATCGATTGATCTCATGGCCACCACGAATGCTTCACGCACGGATGTCCCCACGCTCGCGGAGATCGAGGAGGAGATGAAAAGCTTCGAGATCGCAGAACGCAAGCGCCTCGGTCTCGAAGAGCGACCCGCAACTCAATGGCACGACCCAAACCCGCAAATCTTCACGAAGGCGCAGCGAGCCCACACCACCATCCTGCTTGGTGGTCTCACCATTGCACAGGATGCGTTCGTGAGAGCTGGACTTGAGGGCATCGGCTACCAAATCGAAGTGCTTCCCTGCCCCGACACGAAAGCTCTGCACCTGGGCAAGGAGTTCGGCAATCGTGGCCAGTGCAATCCCACCTACTTCACCGTGGGCAATCTCATCAAGCGTCTCGTTTCCCTGCGTGATGAAGACAAGCTACCTGTGCCGGAGATCGTAAGTCGTTATGTGTTCATGACGGCTGGTGCGTGTGGTCCGTGCCGCTTCGGCACCTATGCCACGGAATATCGCAAGGCCCTGCGTGACGCGGGTTTCGAGGGGTTCCGCGTACTGCTCTTCCAGCAGCAGGGGGGCTTCAAGCAGGCAACGGGGAGTGATGTTGGCCTGGAGTTGACTCCCAGGTTCTTCATGCAAATCGTGAAGGCCATCGTCGCTGGCGATGTGCTTAATGCCATCGGATATCGCATCCGCCCCTACGAAGTGACCAAGGGCGATACCGATGCCGCACTGGAACGCTGCAAGGACATCATGTGCGAAGCGCTCCGGACAAGAAAATCATCCCTGCTGGCCCTGCGTCGCTGCCGCAAGGAACTGGAACGCATCCCAGTCGACCGCCTCCAGGCAAAACCCAAGGTGATGATCATTGGCGAGTTTTGGGCCATGACCACTGAAGGTGACGGCAACTACCATCTGCAGCGATTCCTTGAGCAGGAAGGCGCCGAGGTGGAAGTGCAGGCCGTGAGCGCCTGGCTGCTCTACATGATCTGGCAGGGGCAGCGGGACACCAGGCGCCGGCTGGAACTGAAGGAAAAGGACGAAGCAGGCAAAGGCCTCGCAAAGCGGAACGCGCCCAAACTACTTCGCAGGCTGTGGGCAGCAGACTGCGCATTGCGCTTCATTTTCCAGACGGCAGCACACTGTATCGGGCTTAAGGGTTTTCATCTTCCCGACATGGAAGAGGTCGCCTCACTGGCACAACCCCACTACGACGTCGAGCTTCGTGGAGGTGAAGGTCACATGGAAGTGGGCAAGCTCATTGAGGCCACGCGGAGCCATCGTGCCCACATGATTGTTTCTGTAAAACCCTTTGGCTGCATGCCCAGCTCGGGTGTGTCTGATGGCATCCAGTCACTGGTAGCTACACGCCATCCGGAAATCATCTTCTGCCCCGTGGAAACCACCGGTGACGGTGCGGTGAATTTTCAGAGCCGGGTGCTCATGTGCCTTTTCCGCGCACGACGCAAAGCACGCGAAGAGTATGACATCGCCCTGAAGAAGCGCGGCCTGACAGCGGAAGAGGCCCTCGTAAAGTGCCGCAGTGGAAGGCATCCCTTTGCGCACGCTCCCCATGTCACCGCAGGCTCGGCCGCAAATATGGTGCTCGCCATGCGCTGACCGTCCTGTCTATCGCTTAGCTCGCGAGCCACTGTCTCAGCACCAGCGCGCCACCGGCGCCAAGCGCCAGTGCGCCGGCCACGATCTGATTGATGCGCCACCTGCCCATGATGACATCCGGTCGCTCACGCAACGGTTCCAGGAAAAACCTTCCCACACCGTACCAGGCTAGCACACCCAGCGCGTAGCTTCCGGGTAGGTAGCTCTTCGTCCAGAGCAGTAGAAATAGCACACCTCCAAGAAGCCACCAGGCCATCTCCATGAACTGGACAGGAATGCGCCGCTTCCGGATGCACTGGATGTCGTGCAGGTGCACCCCCAGCGGACTCTGCGTTTCCCGTCCGACACAGCAGCCATTGAACACACACCCCAGTCGCACCCAAAAACCTCCCGCGAGAATTCCCGCCCCCAGGTGATCCCAAAAGGCTGCCGCGGGCACTCTCAGCAGCCACGCAACAACAAAGGTCATGGGCACGAGAGTCAGGAGAGCACCAAAGACACTCCAGCCGCCGCGACTTCCATCCCAAAGAGACTTCCTTCCTGCCTCGCCCCGATATTGCTCCGCATGTACCAGCAGATGATACACCCTGGCTCCAAAAAGACCCGCCAGAGCACACGAGAGCGCACCAAGTCCCACACGCAGTGGAGAGAGACCTGAGTGCTGCGCGAGCGCCCCACACGCGAGCGTGCCCATGTACAGTCCCACGCAGAGGAAGATCTTGTAGGAATTCACCCAATGCCCCGCGATCTTGAAGTAGCGGGGAAAGGCCTCGTGCATCACAGGATGCTCCACGCGGTCACTCATACCGGACCTCCTTTCATCACCGTCAACAGACACATCACCAGCCCGATGCCTCCAATGGTGATGGCCACATCCGCGAGATTGAAAGCTGGCCAGAATCGCAGACAGATATAGTCACAAATGACGCCACGGCGGGTGACCTCGATGGCATGACTAAGAGCTCCTCCAAGGAGCAGTCCAGCATACATGCCGCCCGCTGGCATGAGCAGAGTTCCGATGGTCAGAGCCAGGGCTGACAGCATCCACACACCCCAGATCAATCCCGAGCGTGGCGCATCATGAATGCGGGACAGCCAAATCCTGCCAGATACAAGCCGCAAGCATCCCAGCGCACCCAGGGGCACACTGCGTGCAGCAAGGACACTCCCCAGCCACGCCTTCACCCCATGGTCCACCACAGGCACAGCAAGGAGGATGGCAATCAACGCAAACATGACAGAATCACTCGGAAGCACCTACGGGCTCGGACTCGACGACCTCGTATGATCGTGGATGATCGTCATGCATCGCAACACCAAATTGTGCCTGCTCCACCGTTCCCTCGGGATTCACCTCGACTGTCGTCGGCCAGCAGCGGACTCCGTACTTCCTCGCCTGACGCTGCTCTGAGTCTTGCACCACAGTGAAGGTGAGGCCCAGCTGGCGGCGGATCTCCTCCATTTTTTTCACGTCCTTGCCCCCATGGAAGGAAATGATGGTGGGCGCATCTTTCCCGCCCTTCTCGTGAAGTTTTTGCAATCTCTCCAGCTCGGCGAGGGAAGGTGCTGACCAGGATTGCCAGAAATTGAGAAATAGCGTCTGACCTCTCATCCGATGCAGTGCAAAGCTCTGCTTCTCGGAATCTCGGAATGCTACATCCGGCGCCGTGCATCCCGTCTCCACGGCAAGACTCAGTGGCTGCACACGTGGTGGCCCAGCTGAAACCAGATGCTTCTCCAAGGCAGCGGCCATCTCCCCGGCATCGACATGTCCTTCAGCCTTCCATACGAACTCACGACGGGCGTTGATAAGGTAGTAGGATGGACGTTTGGAAAGTCCAAACGTGCGCCCCCACCCACCTTCATCGTCTTCTGCCAGTTGGAGTGACACAGGAAGTTTGGCCTCATCCATGCCCAGCTTGCCTGCCAGCTCCTTTTTGGTGCTGTCAAACGCCCCGGAAGGCAACACTACAATCACCTGCAACGCGACATTGCGAAGCTTCATCTTGCCGAAAGCGTCGCGCAGAATCTGCAAGGGTCGTTCCGAAGGCCAATCCGCGAAATACACCAAAGTGTTCTGTCCTGGTGCCATCTTCTGCGGACGATCGGTTTGCACAGACACATGCCCTGCGATGGCCTGACGCAGCACTGCATCATCCGCAATATCCGGCATCCAAATCGGGACCGTGACCGGCTCCCACCATGAGGGCACGTCCAGTACAATATCTGGTGCGGGTGCAATGCACGTGGTACCGCCCGTGACATTCCTCGTCTGCCCATTGGCCAGAATCTGCGTACCCTCCAGACGGAGACATACATGACTGATGCTCGTGATGCCTGGAGGCTTGGGGAAGACAAAGCGGTGCATCTCCGTGGCTGTGCGCGTCACGCCATTCCAGATGCTGGGAGGAAAGTCCGGATACTCCACCCACGACCATACATGGCGAAGGATGCGCCCTCCCGGAATCCAGCTCTTCAACGCCGTAAATGCCGTGCGATGCTCTGTCTCACCGATCTCGACAATGGGATTGAGCCTCCCCGGACCTCCTATGTCTCCACGCACGATGACCCCATCCACGGTGGTCTCAACTCCGCTGTATCGCACGGTTGATGCACTGTCGAAATTCCTCAAGCCACTGACCAGCTTGCTTCTCGCGTCATTGAACACCGCCTCCACCGAGTCCTCATTGGCATCGAGCGCCTTGTCGATCTCTGAACGCACAATGTTCGTCGAAGTTCCGCTGGGGATGAACCAGGACTCATCCACATCTGGGTCGCCAATACGTCGCAGACTCGCGACCTGAGTACTCGTATTGAGCCGTATGGTGATGGCTTGCTTGAAGCTTACAAATCCGTTCGGTGCCCACCACGTGCCTGTCTCCACCTCCACACGACCTGAAATCTCGATGGATCCGGCCTTGAAAGTCAAGGTGGGGCCACTGGAGAAGCGCAGCTTGTAAGTGACGGACACACCCACGCCCCAGTGCTCAATGCGGAGCGTGATACTGCGCGCAGCGACTGACGCACGGATGGCATCTATATCGATGAGTCCCTGCACATACTCCTTTCTCACCGCAAACGCGAATCCACTGGAGCCAACAAAGGAAGCATTGATGGGCTGCACTCCCGATGCCGGAGCTCCCGCACCAGACAGCTGCAGTGGCAACGCCAGCACCTGCCCCACCACACCAATCCCCTTGAACTGGGAGAATGGGAAACCTGCGGGCAAATCCACCGGAAGCGTATCGATACCTTCGCGCACGACTTTCCGAATCTGTGCCGCCAGCACACCGGCCTCAGCGGCACTAAGGCCGCTGGCGGGATCAGCAATGAACCGGATCTTGGAATCCTGGTTGGACGCTTTGACGAAGAGCCGCGTCTTTCCTTGATACGGTTGGGTCCTGATCTCAAAGGTTGCCTGCACCTCTCCATGCACAGGCTTGGGCAGCTCCCCGGTGTTGTCGTCGGGATAGTAGTGCGCTCTGGCAAAGGCATGAAGAATGACCTCTGACGACGAACCTTGGGGAAAGCTCACCTGCAGGGTGGAAATCTGGATGCGCGCCCTTCCCCGGATCACTTCAGGCGGAATCTCGATCACCTCAATGTTGTCCAAGTCTGCAAAGATGTCCTTGAACTTGCCTGCCACGCCTGGTGGGGAGGTGCTCACGAACTGATCCTTGAGATCCTTGATGGGGCGCGGTCCCTTTTCCTGCTGGAACTCAAACACCCAGTCACCAAAGTCGAGCACATGATCTGGAAACCTCCGTGGCGGATCACCAAGACGCGTGTCCACGCTGTGGAGCAGCTTGAGAGGCGCATTCTCGTAGGCGCCGTTCTGGTGCAGGGTGGCGAGCAGTCCGTTGATCTGCCTTACCGAGATTTCCACCACCGCTTCGTAGTCTCCTGTCAGGTTGTTGGCCATATCATGCGACGTCTATGGTTTCGATGAGATAGATGGTGTCGGACACCACATAGGGCTGCGCTCCGGGATTGGCAGCGTTGGGAATACGATCCGCCACCGCTGCTTCGGCCGTAGCGCCTTTCACGAAGCAAGTCGCCTGTGACGCGGGAACGAAACTCTGATTGCGAACAGTTCCCTGGGTGGAATTGATATCGAAGATCACCAGCAGCGGTCTGGAAGGGTCCAGGGTGTATTGCACCACGGGCAGTGGTAGAGACATGCCTTGGGGTACGGACACCGCCGTTGCCACCATGGTCAGGTCACCCGCTGAGTCATACGGATTACCAACAGCAGCCGGCTGTGAAATGTAGACCCTGTCCAAGACGAGGCTTCCTGAGTTTGGTCCCCTTACCGTGATAAACACATGGAATCCCCCAGCCGCCAGCACGGCCGGCTCGAGTCGCTGCGCGAGACAAAAGCCCTCCACAAGAGTTTGATCCATCGACAGGCTGGAAGTAAAGCAGCGCACCGGTGGCAGCGTCGTGGCGGACACCTCCGAGGACGGATCTGTATCAAACCCACCATAGAGGGCACGCACCTGGAAGCGATACAGCGTACTTGGGAGCAGCCGCTCAGCCCGGGCGCTCGTGACATCTGACATCAAGGTGACCGGGACTGTTTCCTGCTCTTTGAAGACATCCACTTCGAACGTCACTCCTGCCACCGCCTCGTGGGTCCACGTGAGGGCCACGAACCCCGGCCCCACTTCGGTGACCGTCACATCGGCAGGGATGCTGGGAAAGTATCCCCTGGCTTCGAAGCTGCAGCCGGCATAGCCCCACAGCAGCACTACGGGCACGATGATGAAGGGAACGAGCAGAACTAGAAGTGTCCATTCCATGGTATTGGTTGGTTGAATGGTGGTCGAATGTGACGCGCAATAATGCTGGCGCAGGAGCGGCTCACCCCACGTCGATGCGCCGCACGAGATAAATGCTCGGTGAAGGGTTGTAAGGTGGTGCGCCGGGATTGGCAGCTGACGGGAGGCGATCCTGCACACCGGCCTCCGCTGTCGCGAGTTTGAAGAACATGGAGGCATCTGTGCCCGGCACGGGATTGAGATGGCGGACATTCCCCATTCCAGGCTCTGTGCTGATATCGAAGGCCACCAGCAGTGGAATGGTTTGATCCAACCCGAATTCCACAATATTCAACTCCTTGACCTCGCCTGCTGCGATGGAAACCCCCGTGGCGACTTCCTTCAGATCCATCGCAGAGTCATATGCATTTCCAGAGGCCGCCGCATGCGAGATGGTCACGCGATCAATGAGCAGGTTCCCCACAGTAGAACCCTGCAACACCAACCTTACCTTGGTGCCACTGCGAAAGAGTCTCACGGGCTCGATGCGCTGAACAATGCAGAAGCCACCGAGGTTTGCCTGATCGCCCGTCAAGGTGGCGCTGAATGCAGGTTCGAAGTCGAGCGTTGTTCCGGAAGCCCTTTCTGAGGGCGGCGTTTCTTCTTGTGGGTTTTCCCTGGGGGCAGCGGTGATCTCGTATGTGTACTCGGAATTGTGCAGGAGATCGCTGTTGTCGACATACTCGGTCTCCTCCGTTTCGAAAACGGCTTCCGTCCCCGGTGTTACGCGGTAGATCCTGAATAGAGAGGGGTATCCCTGCGAATTCACCCAGGTGATTTTGATTTCGCTCACACTGATCCCCATGGCCTTTACATTGGTGGGAGTACGGGGCTTGATCTCATGCAGACCGAACACCACATCGCAGCCTGCGAAACCACCCAGCAGGATGATAGGCGCCACTATCAGGGGGACCAGCAACAGCAACAGAATCCACTCAACCGTCATAGGGCCTCCTTGGGTGTAGCTTTTCCAGCAGGTTCCATTTCCCGTTCTGGCACGAGGCCAAAGGTGGCTTCGCGTAGTGCGCCATCACGCCCAATCCGCACAGCAGTCGGCCAGCAGCGCACACCGAACATGCGCGCAATGCGATGCTCCCCGTCTTGTGTCAGAAGGAAGCGGGCGCCCGATTCCCTAGAGGCCTCATGGATGGCCTCCGGGTCCGGACCACCGTGCACCGCGATGATCTCCAGTTTCTCGCCGTCTTTCCCGCCGTCAGCATGGAGACGCTGGCATCTCTGCAATTCCTTGCGACAAGGCGACGACCATGACTGCCAGAAGAGCAGCAACACCTCTCTTCCCCTGAACCGATGCAAGGCATGCACGGTACCATGCTGATCTTCGAACTCAAAATCAGGCACCGCTGCTCCACGCTGCAGTGCCAGTGACAGTGGCTTGAACGCTGGTGCCAACGCAGGAGTCAGGTGATACTGCAGCACCTGCACCATCTCATCGAGATTGCCTTCCTGCTCTTGCTTCCACACGAATTCACCACGAGCATTCAGCAAGAAGGTCGCGGGAACATCGCCTGCGGCGAACGTCCGGCTCCATCCACCGTCCATGTCTTCCGCAAGCTCCACGGAAACGGGAAAGTCCCCCTCCAACTCCCTGAGTCGGGACTCGATTTCACGATAACTGGCCCGCTGGAATGTCCCGGCAGGAAGCACCCAGACGACGGACAGCGGATGAATTCTGTTTCCAGTCGCCTGAAGCGCTTTTTGGATCACTCGCATGGGGGTCTCGACTTCCAGCGAGGCGAATCTTACAAGTGTATTGATTCCACGACCTGCTGATGGTCCTCTCTCCCCGAGGACATTCACATAACCGGCAATGATCTCCTCAAGAAACTGCTCAGGAGGTCGCGGCAGCCAGATGGGCAGGTAGACAATCTCCCACCATGGCGGCTGCACGAGGATGGGTTCGCGCTCGCTGACCTGGCACGTTCGCCCCGCAACGATAGGTTGTTCCACTCCATTCGCATCAAGCTGGGTTCCTTCTATTTTGAGGCAGACGCGACTCAGTGACTGGGCCTCCGCAGGTTTCGTCAGCAGGAAGCGGTGCTCCTCCACCCTCTGTTTCACTTCACCGAACCACGGAATCTGATGTTCCTTCACCCATGTCCAGATGAAACGGTCAACCCTCCCTCCGGGTATCCAGCTATGCAGCGCAGAGAAGCTCTTGCCATCAGGCGTCTCACGCACGTCCACAATAGGCGCATAATGGTAGCGCGTGGTCACGGAGCCGCGGATGACGATACCATGAGGTGTGATCTCAACTGCATCAAACCTTGCCTCTGCAGAATCATCGAAGGACTTCAGTCCGCCATTGAATCTCGCACGGATGCTGGCGAACGTGGCGTTGACTTGGGGTGATGCAGACGCAAGGGCATTGGCAATGGCGGACTTCACCGCGCCCACGGCAGTGTTGTGTGAGATGAACCAGGACTCGTCCACTACGGGATCACCCGCGGCCTTCAGTGTCACCGTCTGCGTGGGCGCATGCAGTTCCAACGTGACCGACTGTTTGAAACTTACGAACCCATTGGGCAGAGCGGATGAAGTCGTCAGCGCCACATTCCCTGAGATCTCGATCGTGCCGGCTTTCCATGCCAGGGCAGGACCCGAACTGAAGCTCGCGTGATATGTCCCGGAGACAAAGAGGATGGTGACGTTGATGCGGAAGGCGCTGAGAGACGCCTTGACCGAGTCCATCAATGGCGCGAGCAGCGCTCCGATGTGATCCTTGCTCACCGCGATGGCGTATTCACTTCCACCCAGGAACAGATTTTGAATCGTGCCCAATCCCGCCGAAGGCGCCACGCCACCAGACATCTGCATGGGCAGCGCGATGGCATCTCCCATCCCCTTGAATGCAGCAAACGGGAAATCTTGGGAAATGACAAGGTCCAGGGGCCTCAGCTTGCCTCGCACCAATTTGCGGAGCTCTCCTGAAATCTTGTCTGACTCCGCAGCGCTCGTGCTCGTGCCAGCATGACGCTCGAAGTAAACTTTCGAATCACTTCCAGAAGGGGTCACCTTCAGGACCCTCTGCCCCTGCGGATTGGTGGCCGGAGACACCTCGTACGCGATATTCACATCGCCATGAATGGGATCGGGCAGAGTAGCGGTGCCCGGCGCAGGCAGATATCTTGCGCGTATGGAGGCCCTCACCATCACCTCGGAGTCGGCTCGCGGCCCCAGGGAGATTGTGGGAGATGACACCTGGACTTCCACCTTTCCGTGAAGATCACTCTGCATGATGAGCCCGGGAATGGATTCCTGGATGGCAATGATCGCTTCTGAGAGTCTGCTGGCCACGCCTGGAGCCGCGACCTTCACCGCATTCTCCCGATAGACCTTAAAGGTGCCGCTGTCCTGCCAGAGCTTCTGCCCCGCAATCCACGTATGCAGTCCCCCGATGCCAGGAGACGGTCCAGGCTCGGTGGTCCCCTGTCCAATCATGTATGCAATGACGTGTGGCAGGGAGGGCGAACGCTGCGGGATATCGCCATTCTGATGGAGAGTGGCCAGCAGACCATTCACCTGACGGACGCTGACCTGCAGCACCGCTTCGTAATCGCCTGTAAGTTCGTTCGCCATGGCTAGGCGGCCTCGATTTTTTCGATGAGGTAGAAGTTGTTGGATGGCTGAAAGTCGGATGCCCTGTTTGCGGTCTGCGCCTGCTGCGTTGCCGCTTTGACATACATCTTGGTCTGGGCATCCACCAAAGGACCGTAACGGACATTGCCCTGGCCCATCGTGGATGAAACATCGAAGGCGATGAGAAGAGGTTTGGTTTTATCCAACGCGAACGCTGCAGGAGGAAGCGTCACAGAAACGCCCGCGGGCACGGTGACGTTTGTACCCAGCAGCACGAGCGGCGCCGCAGAATCCCACGCCTCCCCCGAAGGAACCGCATGGGAGATCGTGATGGCAGAAAGGATGAGTGGCCCTGTCACCGCGCCGCGGATCGTCACTCTCACCTGAGTGCCGCTGTTCGCCAGGCGATCAGTTCCAATGCGCTGCACAAAACAAAAGCCCGGTGCAGCTTGATCGGTAGTGAGAGGGACCGGCATGCCCGTGGGCGGAGGGAACACTGGTTTAAAGGACAGTGTGGTCACCGTCACCTTGACATCCGGCACAGATACCACACGCTCCGGCACTCCCTTGTTCACGCCATCCACAAAGGCACGGAGGCGGTATTCGTAGGTTGTACCGGGCGTCGTTGTGGTATCTTGATGAGCAGGCGGCGCGCCTCCGCTTTGTGTTATTTCAAAGTTTGCACCCGCACGTTCAAGAGTGAAGCGCGTGGCCTTGTTCGAATTGTTCTTCCACGTGAGATTGCTCGAGTTGAGTCCCGGCGTGGCCACCAGATCCGATGGTGCGGCAGGGCGAGTTGTAGCACTTGCTTCCGCAGAGGTGAAGGCTGCGGAGAGCACGGTCCCCGTGACATCCGTGGCAATGAGCTGATAAAAGAATGTGGTGCCTTCAGGGAGATCGATGTCATCTGCCTGAGTGCCAGCGATATCTTGTAGCGCAGGGACCGGCGCGACACTTCCCGAAGACTCCCCTCGTGAGATGCGGAATTTTGCGGTCGCCTCCGGGTGCGTCCATCGCAGTGTAATTTTCCGGTCGCCTGTCCGCTCTGCGATCAGAGACGTCGGCGGTGGCGTCGTGGGTGCTTCACCGGCACCAAAGCTTCCGCATCCGGCGAATCCGCACATCAACACCACCGGCACCAAAACCAGTGGGGCCAACAGCGCGAGCAGCAGCCATTCCATGGGACGGGGTCATTGAGATGACGCAGACTGTTCGCAATCGCTTCCCCAAGTGACAGAATCACGGAGTCGCGAATCGAGCGGGGTGCGACAGTCTCCTCCCAATCACGGGAAAATACCCGTAAATAAATGATCAACCTTCCGCAGGTCGTGTGCGGCAATCCGGATTGCTGCGCACGACCTGCATCTTTGGTCAGCATTTTGGCCTCCCAGTGCAAGTTGACTGCCTCTTGCTCTGGCAGAATCAATCAGGGCTGTCGCCCTGTGGAAGCACTCAATCGATTGGATTCACCCCAGCGAATGGCATGACGCGTCACCGCTGCTCCGTCTTCAAGTTTCAGCTTGGCGCGGATATTCGCGCGATGCACATCTACAGTCTTGGGACTGATGCGCATGGCCTCTGCAATCTGCGGAGTGCTGCGTCCTTCACCGAGAAGCTGGAACACTTCAAACTCGCGATCGGTCAAAGCATCAAGGCCATCCGTACCCTTGGGAGGCGTGCCGCTGGTGAAGGCCTGCAGGATATTGTCCGCAATATCTTCGCTCAGCCAGAGCTTGCCCGCTGCAACCTTGCGAAGTGCACGCTCGAAGATCTCGTAGTCCGCGCTCTTCATGAGATAACCCTTGGCACCCGCCTTGATGGCGCGGTGCGCATAAAGCGTCTCTTCGTGCATGGACAGCACGAGCAGGGGCAGATTGGGATGCAGGGCATGCACATCCTTGATCAGCTCCAGGCCACTCCTGCCCGGCAGCGTGATGTCCACCACGAGCACATCTGGCATGTCAGACTCGAGGTGGGTGAGGGCATCCGTGGCATTGGGCGCAGTCCATGCGCATTCAAAGCCGTCGAGACTGTCGATGAACTGCTTCATGCCTTCTCGCATGAATGTGTGATCATCGACAATGGCCACGCGCTGCACGCCGGCCGTCGTTTCTGGGTTTTCGGTTCGTTTCATAAGGCAAGTTCACTCCCCGTGGCAAGGCTTGCAACAGGGACTTCGCAGACGACTTTGGTGCCTCCTCCCGGCCTCGGCTGGAAGGAGATGCTAGCCCCGAGGACTTCCACACGTCTCTGCACCATGTGGAGCCCCATGCCCGCATTGCGAGGTGGGCTGGCTGGAAAGGCGACACCGTCATTCAGGACTTCGAGCCGCAGCATACGATCATCCTGCACGAGATTGATTTGAATGCGGGTGGCCTGCGCATGCTTGGCTGCATTCACTGCCAGCTCCTGCGCGATGCGATAGACATGCGTGCTCATCTCGGGATCGAACTGGGAGATGCCCTCTGAACAATGCACGACACAAGGCACCTGGAATGAACTCGTGATGAAGCGGCTCAGCTCCTGAATGGCCGGGCTCAAGTCTTCCACACCACTGGCCACCGGCATGAGGCCTCGCGCAAAGCCACGCACCAGATTGTTCGCCAGGGCGAGATCGGACGCGAGCTCACCCGCCAGCTCTGCCTGGGGAAGATGCGCGCCCACCAGGCTCTTGCGCAGCACACCGCTCTTCAGCTTCGCAGCGGCCAGTCGTTGGCACACATCATCATGCAGGTCACTGCCAATGCGCCGACGCTCTTCCTCGGCTGCCTGCAGCAATTGTTTGTCCACGGTCTTTCGTTCCGTGACGTCGAAGGCAAAACCCGCCAGTGCATAGGGTTCATTGCGGTGATCCTTCACCACGAAGGCACGCACCTGCAGCCAGCGCGCCGGCTTGCCTGCATGCACCAGCCGCAGCTCGACCTCTGCGGACTCCCCACCTTGCTGAAGGTCGCGAAGCAGCAGCAACAAACGACGACGCTCTTCCTTGGGCACGGCATGCAGCCAGTCCCACCGATGCGTCACCAGTCGGGTACGGCTGCGATTCCAGTACACCTCATAGGCATCATTCACACTGAGATCGGCAGGTTTCTTCAGGGGCGCCATCCAGAAGACGTCCCGGAGATTTTCCATCATCTTCTGCAATTGCGTTTCCGTGTCGCGCAGATTGGTGGAGGCTTCCAGGAAGCTGCGGGAAATGCGAGCCAGTTCGTCATTGCCACGCAGTGGTTCTGGCAGGGGTGCCCCCGTGCCCACGGCCTTCGCCTGCGAAATGAGCTGCTGCACGCGGGAGGTCACCAGGTGTTGCAGCAGGAGCCAGAGCAGCAGGCACGCGGCGAGCAGGAGGAAGCTGCGCGAGATGGTCTGGTTCAGCGCATGAGCACGAGCCTCAGCAATGGCCCGTGCAAGATCGTACTCCATGATGACCAGACCCTTCTCCGTAAAATAGTTCCCGGTCAGATAGGGGAATACCGACAAGTAGCGCTTGCCCGGATCCACTTCATGAATCTGCCCCTGCATGGTCTGCCTTGCCTTTGCCATGAGAGGTCGTGCGATCCGCAGTGGCGTAGAGTCCAGCGGAAGGCCCGTCCATTGCCGCTTGGAGGAGTGCTGCACGACATCATGCTGATCACTGATCACACCGCGGACAAGATCCGGCGTGGCAGAGACATAGCTCATCTCCAGGTCCACCGCGTGATGCATGCTCCGCGCCAGCAGATGCTGCACCACACCGGACATGCGGGTGCCATCGGAGTAAGCCAGCAGCTCCAGCGACTTCCTCCGCACCTCCTCCTCACGCCGAAGCTGCATGACATGGTTCGACACCACCAGCGCGGCTCCGAAGAGCAGCAGGATGGCGGAGAGCCGGAACTGCAGGGTGCTGGCAAATCTCGGCATCATGGCTGGCACAACCGCGCATCCGTCCAGACATGATCCGTGCGCGGCCTGTCGATTACCCCCTTTCTCGCAAGGAACTGGCCAATCTTCTCAATAGTGCCCTCCAATCCCTGCGGACCAGGGCTCAAAAGGGTGACGTTCTCTTCCTTGTTTGGCTGGTGGAGAAGGGTGAGCACCTCATGTAGACGATCCACCGTGAGCGACTCTCTCCGGGCGATGGCCTCAATCGCCTCTGGGGTCGCCCCTTCCCGGAGCATTTCCAGGCCGGTGAAATGCCCATCCACCAGTTGCTTCAACGCCGGCAGGCGGGACTCCAGCACATCCGCCCGTACGGCGAGTACTCGCACGAGTTCACGAGGCAACTCCTTGCTACTGAAGATCTCCACCCCGCCGTTCTCGATCACTTTGGAACGAAAGGGCTCGGATGTCACCACGGCATCAAGGCTCTGCTCAAGGAAGGCACCGGCAGATTCTGCAACATTCAACGGGACCACCTGCACATCCGCCATGCTCAACCCCTCCCTGTCGAGCGCCCGTGACAATACATAGGATCCCATCGACGTAAGGCTTACCCCAATGCGGCGTCCTTTCAGGTCCTTGATGCCTGCCACACCCGGCCTCGTCACAATGGCATCAGCACCATTGGAAATATCCATCACCAATACGGCCCGGATGTCGTGTCCCTGCTCGGCGAGCCTGAGCATTTCGTCCAAGGTCAGGACGGCGACGTCAGCCGCACCATTTTCGAATGCCCTCATCGTGGCCGAGGGCCAGGGCATCTCCATGATGGTGATGCTGTCAGGGATGTAGTCCATCTCATCCGCCAGGGCAATGGGCTCCACACCGGGCCACGTGCCCACCGCCACGGTGAGGGGACTCGTCCATTGCACCGGAGGCCAAAACACCCCGGCAACGGCAAAAATTGCCGCCAGAAAGGCCACAACAACTACTGAAAGCCGGGATGTCATCTCAAGTATCCATGCAAGAAAACATGCCCAGGACAATAAGGTTCCCGCTTAGACCCTAAAAACAAGGCCTTTGTGGCCCCTCACATACCCAAGGCGAGCAGGATGACTCCCCACTGGGTCTCCAGATAGAAGCCAATCCCAATCAGGGTAGGAACGCTCATCTCTGTGAAGAGGTACAGGGTGAATTGCGAGCCGAACCCGCTCCAGCAGAGGAAGATCAGATCGTTGGTGCGAGCACCATCATGGAGGATCTCAGAGGGCAGAAGATATGCATAGACTACGGTATCCGCAGGAAGCTCAAGGGAAGGCACCCCAACCATGCTGCGGGCAGCGGCGGCAAGCTCAAAGCGCTCTGCCGCCCCGTCATTCAGCATCAGACCGAAGAGGCTCAGCAGATTGGTGGTCTGTCCGATGATGAGGCCCGTGGTCTCCGCGGGGCCACCCACGATGATGTCCTCAGGGAATCCGCCGACCCAGACGTCGAAGAGATCCACATAGAGAGTGTCACGGTCCGGGCCGCCATCCAGGAAGTCCGCACCCGGACCGCCCACGAGGATGTCATTGCCTGCCTGGCCCAGGAGTCTGTCGTTGCCATCACCGCCGAAGAGGGAGTCATGATTGGAGCCGCCTTCCAGAATGTCATCTCCCGCCTGGCCAAAGAGCAGGTCCTGGCCACCGCCACCGAGGATGCGGTCGCTGCCGCCGAAGGTAGTGCTGGATTCCACCAGCAAGGTCACATGGCCCGGATTGCTGCTGCCACGGGAGTAGGCACCCTGGTCACCGAGGAGTACGTCGTTGCCTGATTCACCATCGATGAAGTCTCCACCCTTGCCACCGAAGACCACATCACTGCCCGTACCCGCGCGGATGGAATCGGTGCCTCCAGCGCCATAGTCCGAACTGATGAAGGTAGAGACCACGAGACTGCGGTTGTTACCCCTCACAAGATTGGCCGCGCCATTGTCGCCCATGATGAAGTTGCCACCGCTGCCGCCACGGATGCTGTCACCGCCTGCACCGCCGAAGAGGAGATCGCCACCGTTGCCCCCGATGATGGTATCGCCGCCACCCGTATTCGGGGTGGTGGTGCGCACCGTATCGAGTCGGCCGCTGCCGTCATAATCGGCTTCACCATTGTCGCCGAGAATGACTGAGGAATGCGGATTGCCTGCCGTCGTGAGATGATCGGCCCCCGCGCCACCCATCATCATGTAGGCTCCGGAACCGCCGATGATCGTGTCATTGCCGCCCACTCCTGGCGCCAGAGTCGTTACGAAGTTCAGGATGGGATATCCTGCAAAGGTGGTCCAGTTGACGCGCCCGTTGTCTCCGAGGAGGACACTGTTGCCCACTCCACTGACAATGTAGTCACTGCCCACACCGCCCAGAGCGGTGTTGTCACCATGGCCGAGGTTGATCCAGTCATTGCCGCCCACAAACGGATTGAGGCTTTCGGCCAGGAAGATGTGGCCATTGTCAAAGAGGGCATAGCCTTCGTCGCCAAGGACAACATCATTGCCGGCTCCGGCGCTGATCTGGTCATCACCAGCACCACCCATGGCAAAGTTGTGGCCTTCACCGAGGTGGATGATGTCGCCGGTGCCCACCCCGCTGAACAATGTGGTGACACTGACGGCCACTCCATGGACGAAGACCGCGCCACCTTCGTCACCCAAGACCGTGTCCACACCATTGCCCGTCGTGACGAAGTCGGAGCCCACACCGCCAATGACGACGTTGCGGCCATTGCCCGCATCAATGAAGTCGCCTGCGCCCACACCACTGAAGAGCGTCTCTGCCATCGTAATCACACCATCCGTGAAATAGGCCTGGCCTTCATCTCCCAGAATCACGTCATCACCTTCACCAGCCAGGACTTCATCCGCACCGGCTCCGCCAATCACGGTATTATTGCCATTGCCAGTCTTGATGAGGTCATCGTCGCCGACACCCGAATCCTTCGTCACGATGTGGATGAGGAGGCCCGTGACCGGATCGAAGGTCGCTTCACCGTTGTCTCCCAGGATGACATCGTTTCCTTCACCACTGGTGATGTCATCCGAGCCAGAACCACCCAGCACAGTGTTGTTGCCGTCGCCCACGACAATGACGTCATCGCCGCCGCAGAACGCATCCCTGGTCGTGATGAAGACCAGGTCTCCCAAGTCATTGAAGGTGGCATTTCCGTGGTCACCCACCACCACATCACGGTCATCACCACCGGTCACCACGTCTGCACCGGCGCCGCCCATCACGATATTGTCTCCGTGGGCCACAAGGATGACATCATCTCCACCAATGCAGGGATCTGAGGTGGTGATGAAGGTCAGGATGCCAGCATCATTGAAGGTCGCATTGCCACTATCGCCCACCACCACGTCGCGATCATTGCCCCCGGTGATCTGATCGCCGGCCATACCACCGAGGACGATATTGTCACCATTCAGGGACTTGATGATATCCACGCCACCAATGGTCGGCTCGGTGGTCGTGATGTATATCAGGATGCCAAGGTCGTTGAACGTGGCGTTGCCGTTGTCACCCACCACCACATCACGGTCGTTGCCCCCAGTGATCTCGTCACCTGCCACACCGCCGAGCACGATATTGTCACCATTCAGGGACTTGATGATGTCCACGCCACCGATCGTCGGCTCCGTGGTGGTGATGAACGTCAGGATGCCAAGGTCATTGAAGGTGGCATTGCCATTGTCACCCACCACCACGTCACGGTCATTGCCACCAGTGATTTCGTCAGCACCCACGCCACCCAGCACCGTGTTGTCACCATTGCCGGACTTGATGTCATCGTCACCACCGATGGTGGGTGAGGTCGTGGTGATGTAGACCAGGATGCCGGCGGCATTGAAGAGGGCCTTCCCATTGTCTCCCACAATCACATCGCGATCCTCGCCACCGGTCACATCATCTTTACCCACCCCGGCAATGACGGTGTTGTCTCCATCACCCACCACGATGACGTCATCGTCACCGATGGAAGGATCGGTGCTTTCAATCTTGCGCAGGATGCTGATGCCGCCCGTGCTGTCGAATTCGGCCACCCCATTGTCACCCAGCACCACGTCCGAGGCGGCATCGCCACCAGCGATGATGTTGTCCTTGCCGTTGCCACCCAGCACGGTGTCGACGCCCTTGCCCGCCTGGATGTCATCCGCATAGCATCCGTCCACTACAGCATCCGAGGTCTGGATCTTCAGGAGCACCCCATTCGCGTCAAAGGTGGCATTGCCATTGTCACCCACAATCACGTCGCGGTCATCACCACCCGTGATGAAGTCTCCACCCTGGCCAGCCAGCACCGTGTTGCTGCCGTTGCCCACCTTGATGGTGTCCACGTCACCAATCTCCGGACTGGTGGTGGTGATGTAAATAAGGACACCGGCGGCATTGAATTCAGCGTAGCCGTTGTCCCCCAAGACCACGTCGCTGTCATTGCCGCCGGTGATTTTGTCCTTGCCGAAGCCACCGAAGACGGTGTTGCTTCCATCGCCCACTACGATCACGTCATCGTCTCCGATCGAGGGGTCTGTGCTCTGAATCTTGCGCAAAATGCTGATACCGCCCGTGCTGTCGAACTCGGCAAATCCATTGTCACCCAGCACCACATCCGCCGCAGCGTCACCTCCGGCGATGATGTTATCCTTGCCGTTGCCGCCCAGCACCGTATCCGGTCCCATGCCCGCCTGGATGTCGTCGTTATAGACAGTCGCCAGGTAGCTGGCACTGCCAGTGAGCACCACCTCAGCATCCGTCGTGCGAATGGCGAGCAGCACTCCGCCGTCGTCAAAGGTGGCGCTGCCATTGTCACCCACAATCACGTCACGATGATCACCACCAGTGATGAAGTCTCCTCCCAGGCCCGCCAGCACCGTATTGCTCCCATTGCCCACCTTGATGGTGTCCACATCACCGATGGTTGGATTCGTCGTGGTGATGCTCACCAGGATGCCTGCCGCATTGAACAACGCCTTGCCATTGTCGCCCACCACCACATCGCTGTCATTGCCACCGGTGATGTCATCCTTGCCAAAACCACCAAAGACCGTGTTGCCGCCATCGCCCGCCACAATGATGTCGTCTCCGCCGATAGCGGGATCGGTGCTTTCGATTTCACGGAGGATGCTGATACCGCCGACGCTGTCAAACTTGGCAATACCATTGTCACCGAGCACCACGTCGTCGGCGTTGTCACCACCCGCAATGATATTGTCCTTGCCATTGCCGCCCAGCACCGTGTCAGGCCCCTTGCCCGCCTGGATGTTGTCATCGTAGACAGTCGCCAGATAAGTTGGGGTGCCCGTGAGCACCACAGCCGCATCCGAGGTCTGGATGGCGAGCAGCACGCCGCTGCTGTCGAACGAGGCGTTTCCGTTGTCGCCAATGACCACATCGCGATCATCACCACCAATGATGGAGTCGCCACCCAGGCCGCCGATGATCGTGTTGCTGCCATTGCCCACAGAGATGGTGTCCACATCTCCAATGGTCGGGTCGAGCGTCGTGATCTTCTTCAAGGCACCGCTGTCGTAGAACTCTGCGCTGCCATTGTCGCCCACCACCACATCGCGGTCATTGCCCCCCGTGATGTTGTCCGCCCCAATCCCGCCTAGAACCGTGTTGTCACCGTCGCCAGTCTTGATGACATCATCGCCACCAACCGTGTGGTCTGAAGTGGTGACCTTCGTCAGGACTCCTTCCGAATTGAATGTGGCATTGCCGTGGTCACCCACGATGACATCCCGGTTGTTTCCACCGGTGATCGCGTCGGCACCATCGCCACCCAGCACCGTGTTGCTGCCATTGCCCACGAAGATGTAGTCCGCGGCGCCCTTGGGATCAGTGATCAGGTTCGCAATCGTGACGGGGTCTGTGGTGGTAATGTACAGAAGCATGGCCGTCACAGGATCAAAGGTGGCCTCACCATGGTCACCGAGTACCACATCATCACCATCTGCCGTTCCGGTGGGCAGGAGGGTGACCTTGTTCACGTTGATGAAGTCCGTGCCTGCTCCACCGAGGACAATATTGTCGCCGCCACCCACATCGATGATGTCCGAGCCGCCAATGTGCGGTGCCACGGTCCTGATGGAAGTGACAATACCGACCGCGTTGCGCGCAATGTAGCCGTTGTCCCCCAGAATCACGTCGTCACCGGTGCCTCCGTTGATCACGTCCCCACCGGCGCCACCGATGATGATATTGCCCCTGCCATCCGCGCCGCCGGTGATGATATCCACGTCACCCAGGTCGTAGTCCGTGCTGTAGATGTCACCCACATCCCCCACAAGTCTCGGGTCTGCGGCGATATTCGCCACCCCGCTGTCGCCCAGGATGACCTTGCCGCCGAGGGGGGCGTTGATGGTGTCACCCTTGGCGCCACCCATGATGATATCGAATCCAGAGCCGCCCTCAATGGTGTCCTCACCGCCTATCGTAGGCTCGATGGTGTACACGCGGGTCACCACGGAGGCATTGTTGCGTTCCACCACACCGTTGTCCCCCAAGATGACGTCATCGCCGGTACCACCGGAGATCTCGTCATCGCCCGCACCACCAATGATGATATTGCCTACGCCATCCGCACCACCGATGATTTCATCGTCATCGCCCAGTCCGGGATCCGTGGAGAAGACGTCATTCGTGGCCCCCGCCGCAGTACCGCCAAGGTTCGCCTCACCATGGTCACCAAAGATGATCTTCCCTCCGACCTGCGCGGTGATGGTATCCTTGCCCGCTCCACCAAAGATCACATCCCTGCCCGCATCACCATCAATGATGTCCGTGCCACCGATGGCCGGGAGGCGCGTCGCAAATCGGCGGGCCTGATTGATACCACCGTCCGTCTGGAAGAAGGGCACGTAGAAGATGCTGAATGGATCGGTGCTGCGTTCCAGAATGCTGAGGCCCAGGCGGGTCACCAGCGCGCCGGCGGCATTGAAGTACTCGATCACGCCATGGTCGCCGAAGATCGCGTCATCACTGCTGCCGCCTTCGATTTCGTCCGTGCCGGCGCCGCCGAAGACCATCAGGGAGTGCGTGGACGTTGATCCGTAGAACTTGTCGTTTCCGTCGCCAAGGTTCACCGCGAGGTCACCATTGGTCGCGGCATCAAGGTTCACAGTCACCTTGTCATCGCCACCACCGGTGTTCAGGATGGTGATGTTGCGGAAGCCAGGGCGCTGCGCCGTGCCATCCACGGTGAAGGTGTCGTTCTTGTCGCCCAGGTTGATCTCAGTGACCTCCACATTGTGGAAGGTGATGCCACCGTCAAAGGTACGCAAATCCGGCTGACCAGGCTGACCGTAGTCGAGTGTGAGGCCGGAGCCCATGTTCAAACCGGATAGATTCTTGAACTCATTCAGACGCGCGATGATGTCAGCCATCAACGCGCCGTACTCTGCCGCGATGCCGGAGGCATTCACCGGATTACCCAACCGGCCCGTGTCGGCAGACTGGCTGCCATGGTTGAAGACATGGATGGTATCCACCACCACACCGGACTCGGTGATATCTAGCGTGGGCAGCGCCACATCCGCTTCGGTAGGCAGCTTGATGCCAGGGCTGAGGGAGCGATCCTGGCCAGGCATTGCATCGCCTTCGATCAGCAGCGGTCCCTGAATCTTCACCGTGGTGTGTGGCTGCGGCGGGAAGGTGTGGATGGACTGGCCGCCGGTCTCAGCTGGTGCGTTCGGGTTCACACTGAGCTTCACCATGAAGGCATCGTCCCAGTTCGTGGCATCGAAGGTCACCGTTGATACCGTCGCATTCTGATTGAGCTGGCCACTGGTGATCGTGCTGCCCACGGCGGCGACGCCAGCCACCTTCAGCTTCGTTGCCGCCTGGGATCCTGCTGCATCCTGGATGCTGAATGCCCCAAGCCCGGTGGTGTGATCCAGAATCGTCAGCAGATGCGTGTCTGCATCGAAGGTCACCGTCACCTTGCCCGCGTTGCCCGCAGCGGTATTCATCCGGTTCACCACATCTGCAAGCGTCACGGCTCCGTCGAGGTTCACACCGAAGCTGGAGCCACTCTTCGTGGAGAAGGTGAGATCATGGGCAGCCGTCCCATTGGTGGAAAGCAGGAAGTCGTCGGAGCCGATTCCCAAACGGGTGAAGAGCGAGATGCCCAGCTCCACATTGGTGGCGAAACGCGGATCCAAGGGATCAAAGGCGGAAATCAACGTGTTGCCATCGCTGCGGATGACCACAGTCACCGCGGAGGTTGGGGCCTTGGTCAGCTTGATCGTGTAGTAGTCCGGCGTGGTCTCGGTCACCGTGGTGACACCATCCGGATTGCCCGAGGCATCCACCGGCGTGACGATGATGCCGCCAGTATTCTTGTCCGTGATTTCCACCGTGATGCGGGATTCATCCACCGCGTTGGCGTACACTCCTGCTCCTGAGGAGGAGGAGATGCCGTGGACGATGCGGGCCACCAAGAAACGGGCGTCACCATCATCCTGTGCCGTCACACGAACCTCGAACGGCTCATTCCAGTTGGATTCGTTGAAGGTGATCGTGTTGCCGGAGATGCGGCCTGCCTGTGCCAGCAGGGCCGCCGCGAAGGTGAGGAATCCATCCGGATTATTCAGCGTGACGGTCACCGTCTCGCCAGCATTCGGCTTGCGTGTCAACGAGATGAGATAGGTCGCCCCGTTGCCGCCTTCGATGATTTCCAGTGTGTCCGAATTCTTCGTGACGATGAGGGCCGCCTCATCATTGTCGATCAAGCGCACATCCACCGGCGTGATATCCTTGCGATCGAAGGCTGCGTTGTTGCTGGTGACGGAATGGATGATGGAAATGGTCTGCTCACCTTCCGCCACGGCGTCATCCACGGCCTTGATGTAGATCGTCTGTGTGCGGCTCCAGGCGTTCGGGTCGATGCCGGTCTTCGTGGAATCAAACACCAGCACGAGTTCGGAGTAGAAGTTCGCACCATCGGTAGAAACGAGGACCGAGCCGCCGTTGGGCAGGAACTTCGAACTCGCCAGTGCCGCCGCTACTGTGAGATACACCACGGTGGGATCGGACGGCGCATTCGCCGCCATGTTCAGCGTATAACTATCCGTCAGCGAGATGCCGGAGTCGAGCTCACCCACCATCGTGCTGCCATTCGATTGGGTCACCACGACCACACCCGTCGGGCCCTGAGCCACGCTCGCCGGGATGCCCGAGGCAAAGACGCCATCGAAATCAGGGTCATCACTGAAGAGGCTGTGATTGATCACACTGCTGCGGCCTTCCGTGGAAGCGGCCACCACCGGCGTGGTAACATCCCCAGCCACATAGAAAGTGTCACTGCCCGCGCCACCCACCAGTGTGGTGACCAGATCTGGATGCGTGCTGAGCACATAGAAGTGGTCATCACCCTCCATCCCGTCCACCTGCACCTTCTGCACCGACTTGAAGCTCACGTTCAGACCCGCGCCGAGCACGCCGTCCTTCGTGATGACGAACACGTCTGCCGCTTCCGTTCCGATGACCACCAGCGTGTTCGTACCCGCGCCGCCATCAATGCCCACCGGCGCGTTCATGTTGTACTCCACAAGGTCATCGCCATCACCGCCGTTCACTTCCGTGTCACCGGAAGCGATGTGGTTGGTGCCCTTCAGCAGGAAGGCGCGTACCACGAAGTAATCGTTGCCGTCCTCGCCGTAGAGCTTGAGGGTCGCCTTGTTGCTGAAGACATTGAAGATGTCATCACCATCACCACCGTAGGCCACGCTGGCGAAGCTGATGCCACGGCTGAGGAAGCCCACGGTGGTTTCGATGGTGCCAATCTCGTCGCCTGGAGCCACCATATTCGGAGACACGCGGGTGGCGCCAAACACCTGGCCAAACTGGAAGAAGTCGCGACCGCTGCCGCCATCGAGCGTCATCAGTGCGCTGTTGTCATCCACGTAGAAACGATCATCGCCGTTCGCACCATTGATGCGCAGCACGTTGATGGAGGAGTCATAGTTGATGCGCTCGTACTCGTCCCCGAAGAGGCTGGTCGCGCCCGCCGGAGGCGTAAGCACGAAGAGAGCACCCGTCGATGCGCCCAACTCAGGCAGCACGGTGCCGGAGCTGAATGTCTGGCTGATCCAAGCCGAGCCATTCCACTGGTACACACCCGCAAACACCGTCGCGGACTGATCCGCAGTGAGCCGGAAGAGCGCACCCACACTGGCGCCAGCCGCCGGGAGAGCTGTGCCCGAGGGAGCCTCCTGCACCACCCAGCGGGAGCCATTCCAGCGGTACACATTCTGCCAGGCCTGCATCGCCGCCACGAAGCCGGCACGCACCAGGAAGATGTCCGCGGCACCGGTACCATTGATGGTGAGCACATCCGCCCCGTCATCTGCGGCCCCACTGTCATGAATGCGGATGAGAATATCCTCAGCGGCAGACGTGTTGATCACATAGTGGTCCGTGCCCGCCTGACCATCCACATCCACACGGTTGCGATACTGCGGGTTCTCATGGCCATTCGCCAGTGAGCCAGGTCCGGTCTGCGCAGGCAGGAACTTGTGCGCCACATCAAGCGAGGGCAGGCGATCCAAGGTGATAAGGTCATCCCCTGCGCCACCCCAGATGCGGAAGTGGCCCACCAGCGCCTCAGGGCGCAGCGTGATGGTATCAGCCGCCGCGCCACCGTAGATGTCCGTGGTGGTAGCGGCAGAGAGGGAACCCTCAATCAAAATCTCGACTGGTGAACCAGCTCCGGGGGCTGCGTGATTCCCCTTGAGCTCCATGGTCGTTCCCGCGATGAGCTTGCTGCCGGCGGAGAGGAAGATGTCATGGGTGGCCCGCAGAGTGATGGAAGTGCCCGCCTCAAGGGTGGAACTGCCGATGACATCCATGTCACCACCAACCTCCGCCAGAATGAAGGTGGCGGTCTTGATACTGCTGGCACCGCTCACCTCAAAATTGCCGCCCACAGCGGCGGTAAATGAAGAGCCTGCCACGAACTTCGATACACCCGTAAGCTGGAAGTCCGACCCTGCGGTCAACTGCACATAGGACGATGTCGCCGTGATGGTGCTGGCACCACTCACGATGATGCTACCGGTCGCCTTCGCGGTGAAGGTGGTGCCCGCAATGATCTTCGCCTTGTCCGCCGTGATGCTGGCAGTACCAGAAGCCTCTTCCTTGTTGAAGTCCGCCTCAAGATGGATGGCCGAAGTGGCGGTGATTTCCACGCCCTGCTGGATCTCCACCGCATCCCCAGCCAGCACCGTGATGGCACCCTGGATAGTGTACACCACCACATCACCATCCACGAGTCCGCTTGAAGCACCTACGTCAATGGTATTCGCTGTGGCATTCACCTTCGTGCCATCGAACGTCACACGCTTGGGGTCGATACCATGCTCCGTAGCGACAGTGAGGAAGTGCAGCAGCGCGGTGTTCGTGGGTGTGCTGAGGTCAATCACACTGCCCCCCGCATCCAGCAACCGGATGGTGGTGCCATCCACCACCTTGACCTTGTACGTGGCTCCAGAGAGGAGATTCACGAGCGGGGAACCCACACTGCCGGTGGTGATGAGCTTGATGCCCGTGAGAATCCTCACGAAGTCCGCCGTGGCGTCGCTGCCATCCTTGGAGAGGATGAGGATTTGATCCTTTGCGATGATGTCCTGACTGATAGTGACCGGGCTCTGGTTGTTGAAGACCACAGAGCCGCCTGATTCAAAGCCCGCAGCCGCACTACCTGCCGCGCCGCCCGTGACACCACCCACCGTGACGGCACCAGTATTCTGGATGAAGAGACTGCCTGTGGTCGCCTTGCCCTTGATGTTCCCCGTGCGGGTGGTGATGGGACGCAGCTCGCTGCCAATATGGTCCCTCGCGAGGAGCCACAGGCTGCCAGACACGGCATTGTCTCCGCTGGCAAGACCATTGTAGATGCTGCCAAACGCATTGGTGACGAATGCCGTCGAGCCGGTTCCAGCGGTGACCACGCTCAGGTAGAGATCTCCCGAGGTCTCCATGAGGAAGGTGTTGTCAGAGCTGGAGGAGGTCAGCAGTCCTACCACGCCGGCATTGTTGTAGTCGCTGTTGACGTCGAGATCATTGTTCAGGTCGCCAATGGAACCGATGGTCGCGGTGAGCGTGATGTGGTTGCCCAGGACATTCGCCTTCAGACGTGGACCAGTGGTCACATCGCCGGCACCGGTCGGGTTCGCAGGGTTGTAGAAGACAGGCGCGGTGGGATCCACGACGTCTGCTGCATCCAGGATGGAAAGTTGCGCCTTCAGGTCGACATCACCATTCTTCGAGAGCACGACTCGCAGGTTCATGTTGCCCGCAGTCTCAGCGATCCAGATGCTGCCCTCCGCCACGGCCGTGAGCGTGCCGGAGTCTGCCACGTCCACCTCAAGGTGATCCGCCGGCCCTCCAGAGACACCGGCCTCACCGATGGCCGCGCCTGCCTTGAGTTCAACCAACATGCCCTTCACCTTGGTGAAGTTGTTGTTCAAGGCATCAATGATGGAGCCATCCGCCTCGAGGTGCACCGTTCCCTCCTGGGAGTACACACTCTCAATCTCCATGTTCCCGGCAGTGTTTCCAGAAACATGCTCGGAGATATACACATCCCCCGAGGCGCGGGCTGTCAACGTGCCACCCGCGAAGAGATTGGTGAAAAAGGGCGTGGTGTACGAGCCGATGGGGCCGAGCGCAGACTCCAGGATGGTATTGCCGCCGACAATGTTGGCCGCGCCGGGTGCACCGGCGTTGATGATATCGAGCGCACTCTTGATGCGCACGCTGCCCGGTGCCCCTGCGGTACCGGCCGTGACCTGCGCGATGCGCATTGTGGTATCCAACAAATTGTATTTCGCGGAACCAAGGAAGACATTGCTGCTCGCGGTCGCGGTGATGGTACCGGTCGCGTAGATGTTCACGTCATCGTTCTGCTCAATGACGATCGCCGTCACCGTGGGAACGCTGCCGCGGGTGAACTCCAGCGTGGCGGCAGTGGCTTCCGTCGTCACTTTGTCATACACGGACAGGGTGAGCGTCGAGGCCGTCACCGCAGCCACCTTGAAGTACTCATCTCCCGTGGCATTGGCCGAGCTGCCGGCAATGCGCACCAGCGAGCCTACCACATAGCCATCTGTGATCCAGCTGCCGGAAGTCCGGGTGATGGTATCCGCCTTGCGGGTGCCATCTTGATTGTAACCATTGTAGCTGAAGGTGACCTCCACCTGCTGTGATGTGCCCTGCTTGGCAAAGCGCGGGTCGAGCACGATGGGCAGGATGGTGACGGCACGGCCGCTTTCGGCGATGAGCGTATCGGTGGCGACCAGGGTGATGGTATCCCCACTGACGGAGAAGATGGTGTAGTAGGAGAGCCCCGGTGTCGTATTGCCCGTGGCTCCGGTGACCTTGATGGTCATGCCCGCGGTGAGCCCCGCCCAGGCGCTGCCGTTGGAAGTGCGAATGGTCGCCTTGTTGCCACCATTCGTGGGAGTGAAGTTCACCGTAGCGTTGATCTTCGCGCCACCGAGGAAGGAGACATCCGCGCGCTCCGCGGCCGCCATGGCTACGACCTCATTCGCGGTGAACACATGACCATCCAGAAGGATGGTGACCGGTGCCGTGGTACTGCCCGCCTGTCCTCCGACGATTTCCAGCGTGACATTCGTGCCCACGATGTTCGGAGATTCATCTTCCGCACGAGTGCTGGTCACCGGCTTGAGCAGGCCTGCTCCCACCAGGCGGGTGAGCTCATCTTCCGTCCACACCTTGATGCTCGCCCGGATTTCCTGCTTCTTCGCGGTCGTGGCCACGTAGACAAAGCTCGGATTAAAGCTGGAGGGCAGCGTGCCGCCGAAGTAGGTGGTGAACTGATCCTTCAGCACCTTGTACTGCACGGTGCGGGCGTTCTCGATCGTTGCGATGGCATTCTGCACCTCGGTCGCATTCATCCCCTCGCCTGCATAGAAGGCCTCATAGTAGGCCCGCTCTGTCGCGGTAAGGAGCACCTTGTCTGCAGCAACGTTGTAGCTTGCATGGAACTGCCAGAAGGTGCGGTATTCCTGCTGCTTGCCGGCTTCATAGGCACTGATGATGGAGAGAATCTTGTTCTCCGCAGCGCCGGTGTAGACAAGGTTGCCATTGATGTCCTTCGTGTAGTTCGTCAGAGCCAGTGAACCCCATACTCCGGCCCGCAGGGCATTGTAGGAACGTTCATCACGCACGCGGGTGCTGTTCGCGTCGATCAGCGAACCATTGTCCACCCGGATCCAGACCGTGCCCGTGGTGATGACCTGGTTGATGAGCATGTTGCCAGCGCTTTCACGCAGGAAGACATTGCCCTTCGCGTTCACGGTGACGTCGAGGATGTCGGTCGCGGTGGCCCCTGGTGCGAGCACACCGGAGTTGATGACTATCGGGCGGGCGGTGTCCATGCCCACGCCACCAGCGAGCGCGGTCATATTGAGCTTGCCGCCAGTCACAGTACCACCATACCAGGTGTTGCTGTCCTGCCTGGCCACTTTGATGGCGCCTTCGGCCTTGAGCACCACCGCGCCTCCGTTGGTGGCCGTGATTTGATCCACATGCAGATCGCCGACAGTCTCATTGAGGTAGATGCCGCCATCCAGCGTCACGGCCTTCAAGCTTGGCCGTGCCGTCACTTCCGCCCACTTGCTGGTGTCACCGTAGTTCGCGGTGCCGAGGTTCACCTCAGCAGGGCCACCAAGGTAGCGATAGTACCTGTCACCATGCTGCACCACATCCTGGGTGGTGGGCAGCACCTCAGACCAGAGGGCCTTGTTGAAGTAGTCGGTGCTGGCGAGATTGATGGTAGCTGTGTTACCCAGATACTGGTACACGCTGCCTGCCCTGCCCTGACCGATGAAATCGCTCGCAAGGCGAACGGTGCTGTACTTGATCACCGCCTGCGATCCGGCCGAGGACAGGAAGTTGAACTCAGGAGTATTGAGGTACTTGCTGCCCTGAGTGCTGACATACAGGAAGGCAACATCTGTAATGTTGGTCTTCAACGGGCTGGTCGGTGTGCCGATGCCCGTGCCCGCCTTGAGATCAATCCGGCGGCCGCTCACCGAGGCATCGCCACCCACGGCAGTGATGGATCCATTGGTGTGAATGGTGGTGACACCCGTGGGATTGAGCACGGCACCGTTGATCTCAACGCTTCCACCGTTCTCCGACTTGACGGTGATGGTGCCTTCCTGACCGCCGATGAATCTGATGTTGATGCTCTTGGCGGCAGCAATCGAATGCGTGTGCATGATGGACTGCCCCACGATCTGCTGATAGTCGCTGACGTAGATGTGGCTGCCATACCACGTCCAGTAGTCATCGTGATACACCTCCTGCACCCCCGTATCGCTCGTGGTGATCGTGGTCTGCTTGTAGTTGTACGGATCCGTGGCGCTGGTCGCTCCGCTCAGGTCGGCCGTTTCAGAAACGTACTTGTAATAGTAGGGACCGCTACCCGCATAGTGAGGAGTTCCCTGCACCTGAATGGAATCCCACTCAATGTTCTCAGTGGCGAAGACGTCAGGGATGAATCCGCCCCAGGATCCTGACTCCACGTGCTTTCTCTTGATGAGGTTCTGGTCGACCTCGGTGGTCCATCCGTAGCGCCAGCCTGAGGCTGGATTGTAGAAGTGACTGTAGCCGCCCAACAGGGTGGTCGTTCCTGGGTGGGAGGGATTGGAGGAGCCATTGGTGGAGAGGCTCACGCCCGTGGAGGTCCACTGGTAGATGGAAGTGTAGGGCGTGTTGGCTGTGTGGCCATCCGTCGTCCCGGCGGATGGCGAGCCACCTGCCTTGTCGTAGATCACCAGCGTTCCCGCGCCGCGCTGGGAGACATCCAGGCGGTTCACCAGGATGTCCTTGGAGGTGTTGTTCGTGATGGTGATGGTGGCGTAGCCGCCGAGAATCCGGATTTCACCCGTACCGGTGTTCAAGACGTTGCCGAAGAGTTCCACGTGCCCGCCGCTGGCGCGGAGCTCTTCCACTTCAAAGCGGTCCTCGATGGTATTGAAGTACACCGAGAAACCTGGATAGGTGGAGGATGTGCGGTTGAGATAGAGGCGGCCTGCCTGGCCCGCATTCATCATGGCCTGCGCTTCGGCGAGTGCCAGGCTGTTATCGAGAACGAGGTTGTAGGTGTCGCGACCGCTCTGGATGACGCCGTTGACGTTGATGTACTCTGCTTCGATGTGGATGCGATCACCATACAGGTTGTAGTTCGCCAGATCCCTGAAGCCCGGGGCAAACGACTCCCGGATGAGCATGTGGTTTGCCTTGATGAGGTTGACCCCCGAGGTGTTGGCCAGCGCGTAGTTGACGGTACCCTGCGAGAGCGTCTGACCAGCGAACCACCAGCCAGCGGGCAGCGGGACGAGACCGAAGAAGCTGTGGTTGTACAGGCCGGCCCCAAGCACGATGTCGTTGAGCGCATCCACCAGGGCGGCCTGACGCTGGTAGTCGCTGAGGGTGGTATTCTGCAGCGTTTGCTTGGTCGCCGTATCGATTTTGCTCCACAGGAGGTAGGAGATAAGGTCCCCTCCCGCAGAGAGACGATTCAGCAGGTAGTCGAAATTCTTGATATCCGTGATGTTGAAGAGCACGCCAATCGTGGAAGCGAAGGCGAGATTCCACTGTGTGGATCCTTCGACCGCAGGGACCACCCCCGGTGCGGTGGCTGCACCTGCATTGTACGTGCCGGAGGTGGCAGGTCCCAGCAGACTGGCTGGCTCTCCACCGATGGCGTAAGTTGTAAGACCACTCACGTAGACATCACCACCGGCGATGACCGTGAGATTCTTTGCGCGCACGGCACCGAAGATATTGATGCTGGCAGTGCCGCTGGTGTGGGTCTCGAGCAGGACATTGCCCAGATCATTGTACAATCCTGTGCCGCCCGCATCTGGACCCAGCACCGTGATGCCTGGCCACGGATAGGTGCCACCACCAGGAGCCGAGACAGAGTTTACGTTCAGCGTGTTCCTGACAATGATCTGCGGAGTGTTGCTCCCCGTCGGCGGTGGCGGCACTGCGAAGCTGGCGGTCCTCGCTACTTCATGCAGATCCACGCCGCCATGGTTGAGACTGTTGTCGATGCCCGCCTGGATGGCATTGACCGCGTTGACATCCGCCTGGCTGGTCATCAGCTTGCCATTGTAGAAGAGGCCCACCACCACGGAAGGAATGGTGATGCCCTTCAGCTCGATGAAGAAGGGCGTATTGTTGATGATCTCGACCGTGACATCACTTGGTGCGAGGAATGTACCGGTGCCGTAGAGCTGGTCTGCATCCACCTCAATGCGGCCACCCTGTGCCCAGATGGGATCCACCACCACCACCATCACTTCACGGGTGGCGAAGAACTCTACCATGTTACCGGTGACCGGATCCCGGACCAGGGTCCTCTGACCATTGGCCGTGAGCTCAATCTGCAGCCTGTTGATTTCCGCCTCGTAGAAGGCCTTCAGCGTAGCGTTCTTGGCTCCGAACTGTGCCAGGATGATGCGTGCCTCGCGAAGCTGCTGCACCAAGTTACTCTCGAGTTGACGAACTCCCGGAGTGAAGGAAATGCCGGGGCTGGCGGTGAATCCAGTGATCGAGGGAGAACCGGCGCTGGTGCTCCAGGTATTGAGCACGAGCGACTGATCACGGGTGATGCCAGTCTCGACGGTGCCGTTCATCTCCACGAAGCCTTGGGCTTCGGCCAGGATGTTCCCTGCATATTGTTCGGCACTGCTGCCCCCCAGGGCATCCGCAATGCCGCTCACCCAGCTCACCGTCTTCGCCTTGCCCACCATCGTGGCGATGGCATCCTTGCCCGCGAAGAGACCGGCCTGGCGCGCCGTTTGCAGGAGCGAATTCAGGCTGATGGTGATCTTGTTCTGCGCGAAGAGGAACGCGCTCGCATCAATATCCGAAATCGGGATGGCGGATCCAGCAAAGCCGTCCCAGCGGGCTTCAATCTTGTAGACGTCCGCCGCATTCACGATGTCCAGCTCCGAACCACGTCCAGCGCTGAGGTTGAGATTGCCATAGGCACGCAGATGCGTGGGTAGGGCCGCAGTGCCGGACTCGATGATGATCGAGTTCTGGGGAGTGATGCGCACCAGCGTTTCACCAAGAGCGACCGTGGCTGCGCCGAAGGTATCCGCAGACACTGTCACCTTCACATCCGCCTGGCCACGGGCGGAAAGGTCAAGCGCACCAGGGCTGAGGAGCACCGCACCGGGGCCGATACGAACGATGGCCTCCATCAGGTCCGTCACGAAGGTAGCGTCTGCTCCGGCACCAGACAAAGCCCCGGCGGTGAGGAACGCAACGGTATCCACCGCATTGATGATGTTAAACGCCCGGAGCTTGAAGATGCGCTCATTCGAGATGATACCCACCACCTCAAGCCTTGCATTTGCGGCAATGGCGACCTCTGTGGATAGGCTGACGTGAATGTCACTGGTGGCCCCAGCAGCGCTCGCGATGCCACCGGTGGTGCCATAGATGTTGTCACCGTCGGAATCAGGCCGGTCGATGCGGTTCGTGGCGCTGATGTCGATGCTGCGCGCCTTGATATTCGCGCCAGTCTTCACATAAGCATCCACCGAGGAAGTCACGTCGCTGTCAGCATCCGCACCGGAACCGGAAAGGAACCCATAAGCATCCGTTTTGACGCGTGTGTTGAAGGTGGCCTGATGCGTGGCGACCAGGGTGAACAGACCTGTGCCACGGGTGGTCAGGTCGATGTTTCTTGTGGAAGAACCTTCGCCAATCCCGGCTGCAGTCGTGCTGGTGTTGTGAGTTGTCGGCTCGGCAGCGGCCGCTCCCACCACACCACCGGCGCCGGCGGTGGTCTCCGCATAGTTGTTGTCGTTGCCGGAGGCGCTGATGGAGAGCGTGGAGCCGGTGAGTTTCACACGGTCTCCGAAGTAGCTGTTGGTGGTACTTGTGGAGGAGGCGGTGGATTTGGTGATCCCCACGGCCACCAGACCGCCACCCGCCACACTGCTGGACAGAGCACGCTGCTTCGTATTGGCAGAAGCGGAAATGAGCGTGCCGTCACGGATGGTCAGCGTGCTGTCATCCATCACGTAGCTGCGGACCACGCTGGTGCTCGTGGAAGAGGTCACTGTGGCATCCACGCCAATGAGCAAACCACCCGTGGAGCCGGTGGCAGTGGCGTAGGCAGAATCACCGGAAGCGGGCAGCGACTGCAGTGCGATCACCGTGAGGCTGTTCGCGTTGATCGTACCGCCAATATAGGCAGCCACCGTCGGAACATTCGTGCCCGCCTGGGGAGCGACAGTCGCAATCGCCTTGGATACACCCACGGCAGCACCCGTGCTGATCGTGAGGCTGGCTGCGATGGCTTCCGCCTTTGGCGTGGCCTGTGCCGTGATGACAATCGCCTTCGCATTGATGCCGGTGACCGAGGAGGTGGTGGCATACGCTTCCACGCGTGGATTCACCATGGCGGTCGCCACGGAGCCCGAGGCCGCAATCGCGATACCGCCCACGGCAACCGAGGTCGCCTGCACTTCGGCCTTCGCGCTGGAAGTGTTCGTGGCAGAAATGTTCAGGTCACCATCAATGCTGAGCGTGCTGTTGTCGACGTAGGCTCGGGTGGTGGTCGTGATGTAGGAATTGGCCTCGGCACCACCACCCGCAAGGCTGAGCCCAGCGGTGCTGTAGGAGGCTGCCACCGCCGCTGCTTGAGAAGTGGTCGTAGCCGTGGCAGTCTCCGTGGCAGTGATGGTCAGTCCACCCGTGGTCGTCGTGATGGTGGAGTTGAGCACATAGGCTTCCACCACATTCTTGATGGTGCTGGTGCTGATGGCCACACCGATGGAAATCGCATTCCCATTGGCGCCCACGGCCGCGGCGACTGCAGCGGCTCCACCCTTTGTAGTGATGGTTGACGTGTCAGTGGCGGTGAGTGTCACACCACCTGCATTGGTGGTGATGCCGGTGCCGCGGCTCTGCTGGATGAAGGCCTTCACCGTCGCGGCGATCTTATTGTACACACCCACGCCTGCTCCCGAGGCGGCAGTGGCACTGCCACCACCGGCGAGGGCCACTGAGGTGCTTTCCACTTCCGCAGTGATCGTCGCGTTCTCCGTCGCGGACAGGCTCATGCTGCCGCGAGCAGTGGCCTGGGAACCGATAATGCTGGCCGTCACCGTCACGGCCTGCTCGGTGCCATCCGCAAAGTGTCCGATGTGGTTCGTGGCTGTCGAAGATCCAACTGCCACACCCACTCCTGCGATCCCAGCGCCCAGCGCCGCGGCAATCGACTGGATCTTCGCGGTGATAGTGGTGGTGTCTCCCGCGGTGAGGGTAAGATTCGCCGCGCTCAGCACCGTGCTGTCATCAATGTGAGCACTGGTCTTGGTGAGGATGACGTTCTTCGCATCTGCTCCCGCACCGCTGATGGCCACGCCAGCGAGGGCACCTGCGGCGAGGCCAAAACTCGCCGCGACGGACTTGGCATCAATGGTCGCGCTCTGTGTCGAGGTGAGGGTAATGCCTCCCGCCTGAACCAGCGTCCAGAGTGTGGTGTCCGCATAGTTCTCACGACGGAGGTCGCGGGACCCAGCAGCGCCAATGTACTGGTAGATGGCGCCAGCGGTGCCGCCGATCTTCTTCCACTTGCTCGTGTCACCGTAGTCTACCCTGGAGAGATCGTAGTTCGTCAGCGTCGTGGTGCCGATATACACATAAGTGGAGCCAGCCGTGCCGCCCACCTTCGCCCAGCGCGCCGTGTTGCTGTAGTTTTCGGCATTGATATTGAAGTTCTGCGACACTGCACCCGAGGCGATGAAGCGGTACACATCCGTGCCATTCACCAGGACGAAGTTGCCGTAGGCGACGGTGCGGTTGTTGACCGGTGGCGTTCCCGTGGTGGTCGCAGTGAAGTTGGCGACCGCATAGCTATCATCCAGCTTCACCGTCTGGCCTTCAGAAAGGGTGACCTTCTTCGTGCCGAATCCATCCACAGCAGAGGTGTAGGTGCCAACGGCGTAGTTCGGGTCCAGCTTCACGCGGTCACCCACGCGCAGGGCAGTGGAGGCATTCAGGGAAGACTTGCCTGGCTCCGTGCTCACGCCAAGCAGCGTGCCACTGGCGGGAGCGTTCTTGATATACGTTTCAACTTCATTGCTAATCGTGTTCTCCGCGAGGCCGACACCAATCGCGATGGCCACACCCACCTTGCCCACGCCACCTGCGATGGCCACGGCGCCCACTTTGGCGGTGATGCTGGAAGTATCCGTGGCCGTCAGCGTCACCGCCGTGGCGCGAATGCCCGTAGTACCTACACCATCTATGTAGGCCTTGACCAGTGCCGCGCTCTTGTTCACCGAAGATGCGCCCGCACCACCGAGGCCAACGCCGACGGTACCGCCACCCGCCACTGCCGCAGAACCGGAACCCACCATCGCGTCAATCGTGAGGGTGGAGGTCGCCGTCTGTGTCAGGGCGCCGCGCGCGTCGATGCTGGAGTTCAGCACATAGGCCTGCACTTCAACCGGGCTGCGCGTGCCATTCAGTTCATATCCCAGGTGATTCCGTGCGAGTGCGGCGCCGATGGAGGCGCCAATACCACCGGTGCCACCGATTGCGATGGCAAGGGAGGCGGCAATGATCTCGGCATCAATGTCCGAGTCATTCCTGGCCTCAATGGTCACATTCCGTGCCGCCACAATGACGCTGTCCTGAATGTACGCGTTGGTCTTGGTGAGGATGACGTTCGTGGACTCCGCACCGGCGCCGGAAAGACCACCCGAGTTCGTGCCGAAGGAGGCCGCCAGCGAAGCGGCGAACGCCAGCGTATCGATGGTATTATCGCTCTTCGCGTGGATCCAGAGGTCACCATTGGTGGAATTCGTGGTGACCACACCGTTGCCACCGGCGTTCTTGATGTAGGCCAGCGCTTCGCTGCTGATGGTGTTGCGGGCCAGCGCCACACCGATGGCAATCGAGACGTCCGCGCCCTTGTTGGCAACGGCGGCGGCAATCGAGACAGCGCCCGCCTCGGCGAAGATCTTGGAGGTGTCTTCCGCCTTGTACTCGATGCTGGAAGCACTGATGCCATTCACCAGCGAGGACGAGGTCTGTGCCACACCATCTGCAAAGGCGTGTGCGAGCAGTGCCACCTTGTTTTCCGTGTGCACACCAGAGCCGCTCAGAGCCGCCGCACCGCCGGGTCCCGCAGAGATGCCAATGGCGCCTGCACCCACCCGCGCCTCAATATCCGCATTCGCGACAGCAGACACCGTGAGGCTGCCTGTCGTGATGATGGAAGAGTTCAGGCCGTAGGCGCGCACCTGGTTGCCCACACGGTCTCCGTCCGAATCATAACCGATGAAGTTTTTCGATACCGCCGCACCGATGGACATCGCCCCACCCGCTACCGCAATCACCAGCGCCTCGATGTCGGAGTCGTCCGTGGCCGAAAGCGCGACATTGCCACCGGTATTGAGGGTGCTGTTGTCGAGGTAGGCGTTGGCATTGCCCAGCAGCACGTTGATGGACTCCGCGCCCGCTCCGCTGAGCGCCACTGCCGTGCTGGAACCGGCCGCAATCGAAACCGAGGCCGCCACGGACAGCGCCGTGACCGAGCGATCCACCACGGCGGTCACGGAGGCGCCTCCGAAGGAACTCACATCCGCATTGACGATGTTCGCAGTGACATTGCTATTGATGTTGTTCCGCGCCATCGAGACGCCGATGGCCACACTTCCTGACAGGCTGCCACCCGTGGCAACTGCGACGGAGGCGCCTACGGCCCGCGCGATGATTTCGGAAGTGTCACTACCGCTGACGACGATGGAGCCGCCAGTGCTGCGAATGGGAGCTGCATCACCCACCAGGGCACGACGGCGGTTCTTGATGGAGGCGGTGACATTGCCGTTGATGGTGTTCAACGTGATGGCCCCCGTCGCCGCCACGCTGATGGAAGTGCCGCCCGACGGGCTCGACACAGCAACTGAAGCTCCCAAAGCAAGTGCCCAGATGCTGTTGCCCGTGTTTGTGGCCGCCACATGGATGCCGCCATTCGCCACCACGCTCATGCCATCAATGTAGGCGGTGGTGGTGGAGTTGATGCCGTTGTCTGAGACCGAAACGCCGAAGGCCGCGCCAGCCGGTTTCTTCAAGTTGATGGCCAAACCGAATCCACCGGAGAAGGCCCTGATGGAAGAGCCGTTCGTGGCGGTGACCTTGACCGCAGGGCTCGTGGCGCTGGTGGCATTGAGCGTAGCGGTGCCGGAGCCGCTGATATAGGCCTCCGTCGTGACGCGGATGCGATTGATGGCCACCGATGCGCCAAGGGCAAAGTTCCCCGCTGCGGCACCACCTACGCTGACATTCAGAACGCTGGCACTGCTGGTGGCGGTGACTTCCGTCTGGCCGGTGGTGATGACGCCAGTGATGTTTTCAATGGCGGCGCGCACCACATTGCCAAGAGTCGATGTGTCATTGTACGGGTCGTTCCCGATGTACGTGTAGGACACCGAGGCTCCAATCGCACCCGAGACCGCAGTGGCTCCGAGACCGGAAATTGCGACGGAACCCGTGATGGTGTTGATGGTGGAGGAATCACTCGCCATCACGCTGAGCTTGCCACCCGCAAAAATTTCGACGCCGTTGTAACGTGTGGTGACGAGGTTCAGGTTGCCGATATTGGCGATGCGGGCCTCGACGATGTTGTGGATCCAGTTCAGCGAAACGGAACCGGCGCCCGCGATGTCCGAAGCGCCACCGCCGCTCACGGCCATGGCAGAAATCTGCGCATCAAGCCCAGGAGGCAGGGTGGAGGGCTTGGCAAACTTCGCCTCCACACTCAGGTCGGTGCCTGCGAATACCATCGAGTTGTCAATGTACGCCTTGATGCTGGTGCCGATGTCATTCACCGCAAAGGACAGACCCACACCGCCCTTGCCGCCGAAGCTGACGGAAACAAAGCCGGCAAGGGTGGCGGCCGAGCTCATGTCAAACGCCGACACCGTGACGCTGGTATCGGCTTCCACATCCGAGGCGGCCTTGATGTAAGCCTCGACGACATTCTTGATGATGTTCACCGCGATGGAGCCGCCCGCCGCGATGCCGCTGGCTCCACTGGCTCCCGCACCGCCGGCCACCACATTGATGATGCGGGCCTTTTCTGTCGCGCTCACCGTCACGGCTCCCGTGAGGGATTGCACTTTGGCATTCTCGATGCCCGCCTTGATGACGTTGCGAATGTCCGCCACACCGACAGAGGCGCCAATGGCCGTGCCGCCGGTCCCGCTGAGCGAGAGGGCGCCGGTGCCCATGTCGATATGGGAGGTGTCTTCCGCAAGGACACTGATGCCTCCACCTGCGACGATCGACTTTGTGCCGGTGATGTCCTTGATGTGAGCATCCACGCTCATGCGGATGAAGCTCAGTGCGACAGAGCCCGATCCGCTCACCTTCGTGCCACCACCACCTCCCACGGTGACTGCCACGATCTGCGCGCCAATCGGCACCGGCAGCGGAAGCAACTCACCATTAGCCGCCACTTCTCTCGGTTTCACAATGAAGCGGTGCGTCGAGCCCGTGCCTGCGTTGAGCAGTTCGACGTACTTCGGCGTCGTCAGCAGGGCATCCGCGCGAATTGCGGCCAGGCGAATGCGATCGGTGCCAACCTTGATGACATAGTAGGTCTGGCCGTCCACCAGCCCCCCGATGCTCGTGCCACCACCATTCTTATAGATGACCGCATCACCTGTCTCGAGTCCATGGTCACTGCCCAGGTTGATGGTGCTGGCATTGTTGTTGTGGACCGTGATCGCAGTGCCTGCTGAGTCAACTGCGAGGAAGGTGGTTTGCAGACGTGTCAGGCTGTGTCCCGTGCCCACGCCGCCTGACACCACGATGAAGGTGGCCGGATTGGCGATGGTGGAGAGCCTGAGGACGTTGTCATCGATCTTGGTGACATAGTACACCCTGCCATCCACAAGGCCCGTCAGGTTGTCCGCCGCATTCTCTCCACTGTGATACACCACATAGTCGCCGGTGTTGAAGCCATGCGCCTTGCCCAGGTTGGTCTTGTTGGTCTCCGTAACCGTCACATCCCCTGGGTTGAACTGAACCCGGGTGCTGGCATCCACCGCGAAGAATCGGTGGTTCGCTCCTGTGCCCTTGTTCGCCAACTGGATGGCGATACCAGCCTGCGCATTGGCCAGGGAGGTGGCCAGCATGATGGTGTTGGCATCAAGGACGATGACAAAGTAGGTCGTGTACGTCGTAAGCCCGCTGATGGGAGTGGCACTCTGCTGGTAGGCGACTTCCTGACCAGTGGTGAAGCCATGCGGCGTGCTGAACCGGATGCTGTCCGAGAAGAAGCTGGCCTGCGAGCCGGGTGCGAAGACAATGTTCTCCACTTCCAGCGGGCCGAGATCATCCAGCGTGGCAGGATCCTGATACCCAGCGAGCACCTGCACACGGCCACCCGCAGTCACGGTGGAAGAGTCGATGTAGGCGGTGACCGCGCTCTTGAGCGTGGTATCCGCATTTCCGGCTGAGGGCGTCGGCATGCTGGCCGGGCCATCAAGGAAGGAGATGACATTGGGATCCGGGGAGGTGCCACCTGCCATCTGATCCTGGATGGTGCCTCCCACATAATTGTAGGCGATCGTGGCTCCAATGCCTGCTCCCGTGCCCCCGGCGATGCCGCCAGACAAAGCCACGACATACATGGTGGCCGACTCCGATGCGGTCACAATCACATCCCCCAGCGTCGCTGTGACCGTGGAGTTATAGATGTGCGCATCCACCGCATTCGCGATCGAGTTCACCGAGATGGCACCCGCGCCGTTGATGGAGGTGCCTCCGGAGGTGCCGGCTCCAGCCGCACCGATGGCAATCATGAGCGGGGTGGACACCGCCTTCACCGTCACATGGCCACCGCTGGAAGTCACGGTTGAGCCACCGATGTAAGCCGTGAGGCCGTTGGTGACGCGATTGTAGCTGACGGAAGCGGCGGCAGCGCCGCGCCCCGAAGACGACATGGAGAAGCCACCGGTGAAGGCATCCACCTCCGATTTGTCCTCAGCCAGCAGGGAGATGTTACCGCTCGCAGTGACGGTGGAGGAGCTGGCGATGTAGCTTTCCACCGAGGTCACGATCTCGTTCGCCGCGACGGAGCCTGCTCCAGTGAAAAACGGCTGGCCGGTGGATGCCGCCACGCCAAGGGCGATGCCGATGATCTCCGGACGGGAACTGGCGCTGAGCGTCACCTTGCCCGCGGAAGCCGTGACCTTGGACCCGCTGATGGACGAACGGGAAGAATTGGTGATGGTGTTGAAGGCAAACGCCGCACCCGCCGCAATAGAAGATCCACTGGTGATACTTATCGCGCCCGAGCCCGAGTAGATCGAGGAGGTGTCATTCACCGTAAGCGAAATGTCTCCTGAGGTAGCCGTCACTGAGCCGCCGACCGTCTTATTACCCAAGATATAGGAGCGTGTGGCAACTCCGATAGTGTTCCTGGTAACGGAAATCTCCAACTGGAAGCCGCCCGGCGGCTTGGGGGTCGCCCCGCTGTACGCCACGGCAGCCGCGACGGCGATGATCTCACCCACGGTGGAAGACGATACCGTCAGGGAGGTCGCGGAGAGATCCGTGTCCTCGAGATAGGCCTCGGTCACACCGGCGACTTCATTGATGGCAACAGCCGCTCCGATACCAACACGGCCACCGTATCCAAGCGTGCCGCCAACACCCACGATCATGGAGTCATTCAGCGCCGTTACCGTGGCCGAACCCGTTGTTGTGACCGTCGATCCCTTCACGAATGCCCGGGTGTCATTCTCGATGTCATTGTAGGCCACCGAGCCGGTGACATTGAAACTGGTACCGGACAGGTTGTTGGCCAGGACCACGCCGAGACCCGCGGCCAGCGCGATGTAAGTGGGTTTGACATCACCCGTGCCGAATTCCAGCGAGGGCAATTCTGCCTTCACCAGCAGATTGCCAGACAGGGTGATGCTCGATGCTTCAATGTAGGCCTTGGTTTCATTGTCAGCCAGGTTGTACGCGACCGAGCCCGCCAGTGCACCCGGAGCATTGGCCATCGGGTCGTTCGCGGAAATGGCCACCGCACCGGCCAATGCCATGAGCTGGGTGGAATTGGTGGCCACGATGGACAGCCCCGCACCGGAGGAGATCACTGCCTTGCGGACAAACGCATAGGTGTTGTCCGTGAAGTCATTCATGGTGAAGTCACCCGAAATACCAATGCCGAACTCGCCTGCGCCACCCGTGAATTTCGCATTCGGATCCGACGGATCCACCGGCGTGCTCGTGCTGTAGGTTCCTGCGATGCCAACGTTGGCGCTGTAGCCCGAACTGGTCGCCTTCACGGCAATCGACCCACCGGAATTGATGTTCCCGCTGTCATCGGTGGCGCTCGCGTCATCCGGGTCGTTGCCGATGTACGCCTTGGTTGTGCGATTGACGATGGCAATCGGTATGGAGGCGCCCACACCCACGCTCTGGGAGCGGAGGAAGCCACCAGCAATATTCACGATGCGCACGTCATCCGAGGCGAGCACACTGAGAGACTCTGCCACGGTAATGGGTTGATTCCCGCTGTCCGTCAGGGCCACTCCGTTTGCTCCGCGAAGAGTCGTGGGTCCGCTCAGCACCGTAATGACCGCACCATCGTCGATGCTGGCCACCGTGAGATGGTCGACGGTGATCACCGCAGACACACCCACGCCACCGAACTTGCTCGCGGAGCCGCCGGACTGCGCAAAGTTGATCGCACCAGAGCTGCTCGAGGCGGACACGTACAGAGTCTTTGCCTTCAGCATCACCCCCGTGCGAATCTGCGCGGTGGTCGTGGTGTTGTAATTGAGGATGAGAACCGCGGCGCCTATGGCATTGCCGGACTTGAGCCCATAGAATGCGGTGCCGGGAATGAATGGCAGACCAAGGTAGCTGATGTTCCCAACCAGGTTGACAGTCTGCACCTCGGACACCGCCTGCACCAGCACCTCCTGGTCTCCACGCACGACAGCATTGGTGCCATCGATGGAAGTCAGTTGATTGACCTTCGCAAACTGATCAATGAAGGCGTGGGCGGAGGGATTGATCTCGAAGTAGTTGATCCCAGCAGCAATGGCGATGTCCTGCGAGATGGCACTTGCCTGTCCCCACGAAGTAAAGAATCCGTTCTGAATGCCGCCGTTCGGATTCACCTTGGAGACGATGGACCCAATCACAGGACCAATCAGTCCTGGCCCATTGTCCGAGCTCTGCCCCACATCTGCCCACTTGATGTCATAGGGCAGGCTGGTTTTCGAATAAATGGAGAGCACCTTGGCCGCATCCACTTCGGCATACTTGCCAATGTAGGCCTGGGAATCGTAAGTCAGGTCGGCGACGGTGATGCCGATGGCGAGGCCCTTCTTCTTCACTTCATCCGGCGCATTCGAATAATCGACACCGGCGATGGCGGAGGTCTGGGGGGTGTCGATGGTATGTGCGCTGACAAGGATATTACCGGCAATGGATTTCACCACCGCGTGGTCGCCTGCGGTCGCCGTGGAAGTGGCGGAGTCACCGATGCGCGCCGAGGTGGTGTGCGTCTGCTCTCCATAGGTGATGGATCCCGCGATGCCATTCGTCTTGTCCATCGTGCCGAGGGACGCCTTCAGCTTGGCAATCCACAGGTTGCGGATGGCACGAACGGGAGCGGAAACTGCCCACACGCCCTTGATGATGGCATTCGCGATGCCACCGCTGCCCGCGGCACCGCTGGAGACAAACAGGTTGCGTCCATAGTTTGCAGAGTTCCAGCCTCCCGCGGCCTTGGACTTATCGACATCCTTGGAGAAGGTGAAGACACGGGATTCGGCGGCTACCTTGATGTCGCCATTTGCGATCACCGTTCCATCCACCCAGGCATCGGCCTTGCTGTCGAACAGGGAGACCGTGACCGCGATGCCAACTACGCCGTTGCGGAAGGAGCCAGCCGTCGCGGTAAGCGCGTGGTTCCAGACGGTCTCGGCGATCACGGAGACATTTCCACCGGCATTGATGGTCGAGCCCTTCTGCAGATGCGTCTTGGATTCCGCGCTGGAGTCAGCGATGGCCAGAGCCACATTCACCGGGAACCCATCACTCCGGCTGAGCTTCAGCACCACGGCAGTGCCGGTGAGGAGGCTGGTGGAATCCGTGGTGAATGACGCATCTCCCTTGGTGGTGATGGTCACGCCATTCTGCACCGTGAGGTTCGCCTTCGGGCTGGACTCGAGATAGACCACCCCCAGACCCGCCACGAACACCATCGCGGAAGCCTGCGTGTGCGCGCGAGCCAGCACCTTGAGATCATCGGCGACAATGGAGGTGGTGCCATTGATTTCCACCGTGGCCGTGGCGGTGGAGACGGAGGCCGCCGCAGGCAGGCCGAGTGCACCTCCAAGCAGCGTTCCTACGAGCGGCGCAGGAATGTTCTCCATACTCTCCGGCAGGAAGCTGGTGCGTTGGGTGGCGCGGGCCACTGCCTCAATCACCACATTGCCGCCCTTGATGGTCGCCGAGTTGATGATCACCTTCGCCTCGGCGTTGACGATCTTGATCGTCCAGTCGTCCGCATAGCCAAGAGTGCCGGCCCGGAGCTGGATGTCTCCCGCAGCAAAGCTTGTCGACCCATGCGCCAGCAAACGGGCTCCCGTATTGATGGTAATGGTCTCGATATGATTCTCACGCCGGCCGTTGGGCCGGCCCGGCTCAGTGGTGGTGGGAATGAAGAAGATGCCACCCGATGCTCCCGTGGAGGCGCCATTCAGATGGTCGCTCACCACCTGTCGCGTGGAGATCGTCTTGTTCGCAGCGACCGAGATGGTTTCAGCATCGGCGGTCAGGATTTTGCCCGGAAGATACAGGTCGTCATTAAACGAAATCGAGTCGCGTCCCTTGCCGCCTACAATAAGAAGGCTCGCGGCCATTGTCAGCGTCCCCACAACAGTGAAGGTATCGTCCCCGTCTCCGCCAAACAGGGAGAGGATGACGGTGGGGTCGTTGATGACAATCGTGCTGAAGCTGCCGTTCAGGCTCTCAATCTTCAACTTCCCGGGAGTATCACGGGACAGGCGGATTTGATTGTCGACATTGGGAGCCTTGAGAACGTACGATGCCGTCGTCGAGGAATCTTCAATCGTCTCGAAGTTGCTCAACTGGAGGGAAGCGAAGTTGCCCCCGCTGACGGTGACCAAGTCGGTGCCGGAGCCCCCATCCAACTCAAGCACCGCGGTGAAGTCATTGTTCGAGCCACCTGCACGAGCGGCGAGGTCCACCGTAATCTCATCCGTACCACCACCGGCCAGGATGCGCAGGCGTGTGGTTGGCTCACTGAAGGTGATGGTCTGCGGACCGAGCACGAGTTCCAGACGCTGGCCAGTACCCGGACGCAAGGTGATGGTGTCATCGTTGTCCGTTGCCAGGAAGGTGCGGATGGCCACCGTGGCACTGTCTGTCACCGTTTCGAACCCGCCGTAAGTGAGCTCACTGTAGGTCCCATTGATGGAGAGAGTATCCGTCTGGGCTCCGCCCAAAAGGATGAGCGGCGTGGTGACGTTGACGCCACCATTCAAAGTAAAGGTATCATTTCCGCCCGCGCCATCCACCGTGAGGGACCCACCGGCCATCGAGGCGGAAACGGTTCCAAGACCCGAGGTGGCGATTTGGATGTTGCTGGAAGGTGTGGTGATCGTGATGGCATCCACCCCGGTGGTACCATTGACATACAAATGCGGGGCATCCTCGATCCCTCTATAGGAGAGGAAGGTCGTGCCATTGAAGGTGAAGCTGCCCTTCGTGTTGTCCACGACGTCCTTGCTAAAGACAAAGGTCTGCGCGGCAGCACCGATGGTGGTTTGCACTTCCAGGCGATTGATGTTCGGGATGCCCACCACATCCGGCACCTCGGCAATGCCCGCGGGGCTTCCATCAATGGTGAAGCCCAAAGCGCCATCGGGCGTGAACATCTGCACGATGACAGTGTTGCTACCGCCAATCAGTTCGATGCCGAGGTAGTTAAGCGGTTCGACCACCCTGACGGTAGTGAATTTGGAGTTCGAACTGGTCACCTGAATGTTACCGCTCGCCTTGGACACCACCGCCACGTTGTCGGCCTGTGGCAGGCGAACGACCCGCTCATTTGCCTGGGAGCGGTCCTCCACCGACTCCACACGGATGTACTGCACGCCCATGTCATCCCGGCTCACGATGCCGCTGTCAGTCGTGGAGGCTATATATTGAGCGAGATCGAATTTCGCACCGGCACGGTACTGTACTGTAGTCGGACCGCCGCTCAACGTGATCCCGTGAGCATCGCGGGTAGTGATGGTGTTGCCAGCCAGATCCACACCCAGGACCGGATCGAAAACAAGAGCACGCTGCAGGGTGTGCGTCGTGCTCGGCAGGCTCAGGCCTCCGTCGGTCAGCCTGACCGTATCCGGCGTGGCGCGCATCGCATACTCATAGGTCAGCGCGAGTTGCAGGGTAGTCGCGGACGTGGCCACTACATAATAGACCGCGCCACTGACCAGCGGTCCGATGCTCCGGTTGGCTCCGCTATTATAGAGGACTGCCTGACCGGTGGTGAATCCATGGGCCGTGGCGAAGACCAGGGTGTCTTCCAGGAGACCGGCTGGAGGAACGACAAACGACTTGGCTGAACCCAGCAGGAGGTAGTGCTCTGAGCCGTTGGCAATATTGGTGAGGTCCACCGGCGTGGCGGGAGAGGACGTCAGGGCGAGCTGGAGCTTCTTCGAATCCGTGGCGTGCGGGATGACGATGTAGCTGGTCCCATCCGTGAGGCCCGCCACCACCGTGCCCGCGGCCATGATCAGGGAGTCGGTGCCGTCCTGGCCATCAAAGAGGAATCCCGTGTCCGCATTGAGGAGCTGGGGGTCGACGGTGAGTTCGTCGTTACCATTCCCCCCCCGGATGGTCAGGGAGTCGGCCAGCCCCTGGACGGTGATGGCGCCAAAGGTGGATGGGCTTTCCAGCACCACCGTGTCCGCCGCGCTGCCTCGCTTGAGGCGCATGGTATCAGAACTGGTCGTACCGAGAATCTGGAGGTTGGACGGATTGCGGATGCCAACATAGTTGACCACCGTCGTCCCACCGACCGTGACCGACCCATTTGAGGTATCGGGAGTGACATTGAAGACCACCGACTGGAGCCCAGCCACTGCTTGCACTTCCACCACGACCGCGTCGGCGTTTTCAGGATTGCCGGTGAGGGTACCAGCCAAGCGGGCACCGTCACGGAACAAGAATGAGTTGTCCGATCCAGTCCCGGTTGTGATGTTTTGAACATTGGTAAAATTCACTACACCAGCCGCACTAGGAGTGACCTTCAGATTGCCGGCTCCCACTCCGGTCAGCGTCCAGGCACCGCCGAGTTCAGGTCCGATGACGGTGTTGGTTCCGGTTCCCAGATCGAGGGTGACCGTCACTCCATTGTCCGCCGCCAGTTTCTTGAGGTCGACGATGTCATCACCGGCGCCGGTGTTGATGATCAGATTCTGTAGCCCGGTGGCAGACAGGGGGGCATCAATCGTCACCCGGTCATTCCAGGATCCGGCGACATCGTTGGTACCGGTGTTGATGGTGACCGTCTGGATATTCTTGAAGACGATATACTCGAAAGCGGCACCACCGCTCGTGCCCGCGATGCGAAGCTGGTCAGGTCCGACGTCCGATCCGACACGGTCGATCGTGATGACATCCACTCCGCCCGGCGTCACAAAAGTGAAACTCGGATTTGCGACAGTTAATCCTCCGGGGGTAGTACCCGTGACCGAGGCGCCATTCACATAAACGGGCTCAAGGCCGGTGAAGGAGACCTGGGTGTTACCGGACTGGATGACTCCATCCCCGTAAACTTGGCCAGGGGTGTAACTGCCACCAGTGGCTCCATTGAGGATTAGGGAATCGAACCCGCCAACCCCACCATGAAACTCGACCGAGAGCGGCACATCACCGCGCGTCATGTCGATCGTAAGGGTGTCATCCGTGGCATCGCTGCCGTGGAAAATCAGGCCTGTAACGCCTTGGGATTTGAGGTAATCCGGGCGGAAACTCCAGAGATCGACGTCTCCGGATACGAAAATGCCGAGCCTATTGTCAGCCGTTAGGTAAGCTGCATAGCCGGAATACGTTGAATTTGAGTCAAGAACAGCAGAGGGGAGATTGGCGCCAGCCGGAGGGCCGTGGGCAGCATGCAGGGTCTCGACCATTTGCTCAGGGGTGGGATTGGAGATGTCTCCAGTGGTCCCTTCCTGTGAAATTGTATCCGCCGGAGTCGGGGCAGTTGTGGGCGTCGACTCCTGGCTCGAGTCAGCTAGAACGTGCTGCTGCTCGGCACCGCCCGTCGGGTCATTTTCAACCGTCGTGGGGAGGATGGGCTGCTCGAGATCCGCGCCCAAAATCGGAGCAGGTTGCTCCTCAAAAATGCTCGTCGTTTCGCCGCCCGCACCCTCTTCGGAAGCCGCAGGAGCGGGAGTTTCGGCGTCTTCGTTGCTCTCAGGGTTGAGAGAAAATTCGTCCTCTTCGTGGAGGTCGTCAGCCGAATCCGTCACGGGAGTCTCCGTTTCGGAAGGCAGGGTCACAGGCGTTTGGGCCTCGGGGAGCTGTGGCAACACCCCGGTTTCGAGGGGTTCCGTGGGGTCCTCCAGCGGTTGGGTATCACCAAACATGTAGTCCGTTTCGGCGGAATCCTGCGAGGATTGCGAGTCCGTTTCGGGTGCCTGCCAGAGCGCCATTTCGGTCTGCTGGTAGGGATCTTGTTGGGGCTGCTCCTGCACTGTTTGGGGTGCATCCGTCAACGGCACCACCGCGTCTACCGGACCGGCAGAGAGCAGGATGCGAGGCTCCAGAATCTCCAAAAGATACGCGCCCACGTACTCCCCCTTCAGCCGCATGGGCCGAGTGGCGTAGGTTGGCGTGCGTGATTTTTTGGTGCGCTCCATGAACCGGGAGAGGAGGCATGAGGCCACAACGTGGCTACATAAACCAAAGTACTAAATTTTGGAACAGACTAAACACAAACGGTTTTTCGAGAATTTCGATAAATAAAGCAATACCTAGGGAGTTTCATGATGCCTTTTGGCGGGCGCCGCCCTTGGCAAATCCCAGTCCTCTGCCGATTTCCGCCTCGGCCAGCATGACCTGACGGCGGCTTTTGGAAGCCAGAGATTGGGCACGATACTGGGCCCAACGGAGCATGACTTTTCCCAGGAAACTACCCATCCCGGAGCTTCCGGGGACGCCCCTTCGGGCCATGGTCCAAACCCAGAAACGCCGCAAAACGGACGGCAGAAAACGCACGAAAAGCGGGTCTTCCCCACTGTAGATCGCGAGCACGGACCCGGGATCTCCCTGGCGGGCAGCACGCCCAAAAAGCTGCCGATCCACCCGCGCACTCTCGTGCGGCTCAGAAGCGATCACATGGAGTCCACCAAGATCTGCCACCCCTGCTTCCAGTCGAATGTCGGTGCCTCGACCGGCCATGTTTGTGGCGATGGTGATGCGGGAGCGGTGGCCCGCCTGCATGACAGTCATGGCCTCCTCCTTATGCCGCCGGGCATTGAGAATATGACAATTCAGCCCCTCCCCAACGAGATGCTCAGCCAAGGACTCACTGGTTTCCACGCTCCTCAGACCAATCAAAATCGGCTGCCCCCGGGCATGCCGGGCCTTCGTTTCAATCGCAATCGCTTGGTTTTTGGCGTCGCGACTGGGGTAGAAATGCCAGCCCAAGCTCTGCCTTTGGGACGGTAAGTGGCGGGGAATGGTGAGCGTGGGCAGGCCATAAGTGCGCCAGATCTCCGCCGCCACCTCCTTCACCGTACCCGATGCGCCGGCGAGGTTTTCATACTTGCAGAAGAAACTCTGGAAGGAGACTCGCGCCATGGTTTCGCTCGCACCCGAAAGGGGCACGCCCTCCTTGGCCTCCATCATTTGATGCAGTCCTTGGCGCCAGGTGCGCATGGGCATGGGGCGTCCAGTGGCCTCATCCACGATGACGACCTTCCCCTCCTCGACCACATACTGTACGTCCTTCTTGAAAAACTCCCGGGCCTCCAAGGCCAGCCTCAAGAGCTCCGCACGGCGGGAGGGACTAGCCCAGAGGAGGGCCTCTGGGACCTCATATTCCATGGCAAACTTCTCCAACTCCTCGAGCTCAATTTCGATGCCCTTGCGCACCCGATTCACCTCATAGTCCACCCCCGAAACCATCCTCTCCGCAACCTTCCAAGCCGCCGCACAGGCATTCTCAAGCTGCCCGGCAGGAAGGGCACGACTGATGATGAGCGGAGTGACAGCCTCGTCGATGAGAGCGTTATCCGCCTCATCGATGAGGGCGAAATACAGCCCGCGCTGCACCGGCTCCCCCTGCGGGGCACGTCCGGCCCCGGTCATCTGGGCCAGCGCCAATCGGGCTCCAGATTCCTCCAGCCCCTGCATCCGCAGCCGATCCCGAAGATAGTCTGCCGCAGCCTCCTTGGCGGTGGTGTAGGTGACGGCCCGACCGTACGCGCGACGTCGATCAGGATCCGTCGTGTCTCCAAGCACGCGCCCCACGGACAGACCCGCCCTGATATAGAAAGCCTCGAGCTGCTCGGCATCGCGGCCCGCGAGGTAGTCATTCGCGGTGATCACGTGGCAGGGCCGCCCTGTCCAAGCCTGGTAGGCTGCCGTCAGGGCTAGGGCGAGAGTCTTCCCCTCCCCTGTCTCCACCTCGGTCAAAAATCCACGCGCCAGCGCGGCGGAGGTCATGAGTTGCACCCCATACGGTGACAGGCCCAGCTCCCGGTGTGCCACCACCGCCAGCAGAGCCAGCCCTTCTTCCAAAGTCTCATCCACGTCCGATGGATTCGCCCTGCGGCGCTGGCGCATCTCCACGAGCCGTTCATTCAGGGTGCCGTCCTTCAGTTCAGCATATTGCTGGCGAAGCTGGTCCATGCGCTCCGCGGACGCCTTGATCTTCTTCAGGTGCCGGGGGGCCCGCTTAAACCATCCCAGAATGTGATGGCTCACCGCGTCCAGACCCCGGGGTCGCGGAGCGCGCCGTCTCTCATGGACGGTGCGCTGTCGGTCGGTGGGCGTCGGCATGGCAGGGGAAGTCGGGCGGACAGGAAAGCGGAAAGCACACCATCGTGAATCACACCCGGTAGTTGCGCTGGAAGAGCTGGCGCAGACTCCGCACCCACTGGGAAAGGAGCGGCTCCCACGGCAAATCCAGACGGGCTACTCCCTGCTGGCCATGCACCAGGATCGTGCCGGACTGGGGAACCAGAAACGCACGCACTTCGAAAAACGGCTCCGAGCTCAGTGCGCCCGGGGCCCCATTTGCTCCGCCCGCACCTTGCCCCCCCTGACGTTGCCGATCCTGCCTCGATGCGGGATGGTCCGCTGGGATGGCTTGCAGGTCCGAAACTCCCAACGTCCTCTCCTCCTGGCCGCGGACCTTCACACCCGTTTCACGGATGTTTCCGCCAAACAAGCGCGCGACCTCTGCCTGACGGACCACGGCAGCCATGTAGAATTTTCCCTCACCCTGCACCACGCCGAGTTCGGTGCCGCGTTGCAGTGTCGCCCCCAGCACAGTGGCCAGCTCTGGCGAAATCCACCTGCCTGCCACCGGCGCCCGGACCAGCAGAGACTCCTTCTGCTCAGCGAGCTTGTGCTGACGGACGAGCAGGGCCTGATGGTACTCCTCAAGGCTCAGCCTGCGAACAGGGTCAGCCTCCAGTGCCTCGCGCTTCATCGTTTGCAGCCGCTTGAGGTCCAGCCGGAGCAGTTCAATTTCCTGATCCAGATCAAAACTGACCATCTTCACCAAGGGCTGCCCTTGGGTGACCATGGTACCCGAGGGGACCATGACCTCGACCAAATCACCGGCACTACCAGCATAGACCCGTGCAAAGGGATCCGAGCGAATGACCCCGTCCGCACGAAAGTGGCTAGGCAGCGGCACCCAGGCGATGACGCCGATAATGGTGACGAGTAGAATGGCACATAGTCCCACGGCCAACTGGCGCCTGCCCTCCAACCGCGGACTGGTCAGCAGGTACTGGATGGCCTTGAAGACCGGCATCACGAGCCAGAGGATCGAGAAGCCAATCGCCAGCAGGATACCGACGATGAAGAACCATTTCGAAACGAGCAACAGGATGCCCGCCAACAGCAGGATCCTGTAGATAAAGGACGCGACAAAATAGAAGGCCAGCCAGAATGTCTCTGTACGAGACTCAGCCGGATTGACCGCATTCGGCACGCGGAAGAGATAACGCTCCACCAGATACAGCGTCGTCCGTGAGGCGCGAGCCTGGAGATTCGGTACCTCCAGGAGATCGGAAAGGATATGGTACCCATCGAACCTCAAGAGCGGGTTCAGGTTGAAGAGCAGCGTTCCGACAGACGCGATGATGATGACGTTATAGGCGAGAGCATGCACCAACCCTTCTCCGGTATTCGCCCAGATGATCGCTGCCAGCGAAGCCAGGATAACCTCCACGATCATGCCCGCCGCCCCCACCAGCGCCCGCTTGCCCTTCTCCCGAAACGCCCAACTCGAGGACGCATCGACATAGGGCAGCGGATTGAAGAGAAGCAGCATGATGCCCATCTGCGGCACCTCGCCACCAAACTTCCGGCAGAAGTATCCGTGGCCAAACTCGTGGAGCCCCTTGATCACGATGATGGAGGCATACAACCAGGGAAGATTCGACGCGCCCAGCAGACCTCCACTCTCAGCACGGAACTGCCCCCAGTTCTCCACAATCGCCTTCACTCCCAGCACCAGCAGCGCGCTCCAAAGCACCAACCCCACCTTGCCAATCAGCCACCCCACCGCAGGCAGGGTGCGCTGGAGAAATCGGTCCGGATTGATAAGCGGAATGCGGAGGAAAAAGAGATTCGCCCACTGCGTGGCGACCTGTCGGCTTTGCTCCTTCCGTTGCGCCTCGAACAAGGCGGCGACATCCCCCTCCAGATCGCTACGCAGCAGCCCGGCTTGATGAAGTTGTGAGAGAAGCTGCACCACCTCACCCTGACCTGGCGCCTCCTCCGGCGCGATCTTGAGGCTGCGCTCCCATGCTTCACCCACCGTACGCGAACGCTCCAGCTCGCAGATGAAGCGGTAGGCCGGCGGCCGGATGCGGAAAAAGCGATTCCCCAACGAGTCCTGCACCACGTACCACCGCATCCCACGAAAACGCTGGGGAAAGATTTCCACACCCGGCCGCAGGCATACGCGGCGATCCTCCACGCGGTGCCAGGATTCGTCGAAAGTGGGCGGACGATTCATGTGAGGCTACATCCGTCAAACTAGACCCAGAGCCAGAGACGCAGTGCCTCCACCAGGCGGTGAGTACCGATCCAGAGCAGGGATCGCTTCTCCGTCGAGATCTTGCACAGACCACTCATGCCCGGGCGCCACCACGCCTGGGGTTCACCGAGCACCTGGGCACGCAACACAAACACGGTTCCTTCTGGTCGCACTTCAGCCACCGGTTCAAAGCGATCCACCTTCACCGAGTAGTGCTCTCCCGGCCGGCTGGCAAATGCGAGGTCACCCTCCAAACCTGCAGAGAGGTAGGAGATGTCGCGTTCATCCACCTGGAGTTGACCGAAGAGGTCTTTGATTTGCACCACCTTCAGCAGCAACTCGCCGCTCTGCACCGGAGAAGAAAGCCGCTCGCGAAGATCTCCCTCTACAATCACGCCATCAAAAGGTGCGGTGATTTCCGTGAGCTGCAGCCTGCGGCGGATGACAGCCAGCTTCGCGTCGGCCTGCTGCATTTCTGATTGCGCCACGAGCATCTGGGCCAACTTGCCTTCGCCCTGGTTGCTGCGGACTTCGCGCTCACTCTTGTTACGCAGGGCGACCGTGTCCGCCTCTTCCAGCAGGAGTTCCTTCTTGTCGAGGCGCACCAGTACATCACCCTTCTTCACCATGTCGCCGACATGAAAGGAGGCCTCTTCAATGTACCCGGGGAATGGCGCGGCAATCAACGAGGCGGCATCCGTCTTCAGGATGAAGGGCGCCTTGACCTTGTAGTCCACGCGGATCAACGCGAGCGCGAGGAAGGTCACGCAGGTGCATACCACCGCCAGCTTCATACCCGTGTGGTCCGGACCAAGCCAGCCGGCCGCCTTGCGGCGCAATGCACGCCACGAGCGCTTGCCAATCCAGCCAGTACGTGAATGCAGATTCTCCAATCGCGGCGCAACCAGATCTGAGAGCAGGCGCACGCGCTCCAGCTCTCCATGTTCCCACGCCCCTTCTTCGACCGCACGCTCCAGGCACACAACACCGCGCACCTCCTGCTGATGACGCAGCGGCACTGAGGTGACCGACACGCCCTCGCGTGCGGTGGAGAACTTCCGATGCTCCCGGCTCACCACAGAGGTGCCTGACAGCTCGGGCCAGCACACTTCATTGTCCTGGTCCGAAGCTTCCTCCATCACCTGCTGGAGTGCGAGTGCTTCCTGCGAACCGGCGGAAATGCGTCCGCCATGGCTGGTGGCACACAGCTTGAGATCCTGCCCTTCCAACCAGGCCAGCGACACACGTGAGGCCCGCATGGGTGCGGCGAGTTCGTTGCACAAGCGCAGACTCGCTTCCTGGAAATGGTTGCTCTCGCCAAGCGCCAGTCCCAAGTCCATGACCTGGGAAAGGTTGAGCAGCTTCTCTTCACTGCGCTGTGCATGCCGCCGGCTCTGATATTGATCCGCCAGCGCCCGTGCTTCCTTGGAGACGAGTTCTCTCAGCGATTCCTCAGCTTCGTCCGCCTGTATTTCGGCGACCATCCAGAGCGGAGGCAGTCCTTCGCGGGCGGGAAACGCGAGTGCCTGGTACTTCCGTCCCAGCAATCCCGGGAGGGAACTGAACTCGGATGACGTGGCGTTGCACAATTCGCCGGTCAATCCCGACTGCGCGATGCGCTTGGCCGCACCCGGTGGCGACTGGGCCAGCACGCGAAATTCACTTCCCGCTCCTCCACCCACCAGCAGGCAGATCGATTCCGCCTGCAGACGCGACCGGGTGTATTCACAGAGACGGCCCCAGAAAATCCCCGGTTCACCGGCAAACTCCGCCAGGGATTCATAACCGGAAGTGGGAGCAGTCTCCGTGAGTTCGGATTTCATGAAGGCCAGATAGAATCAACCGCCAAGGCAAGCACCGTCACGACTGGGCCGGGGCCGTCTTTCCCGGCGGTGGGGGAAACGCCGCCTGCACTCGCAGGCCGGGACGGATGGTGCCCTCCTTGTTATCCAGCAACAACCTCACGCGGAAGAGCCCACTGCGGGCATCGACTTCAGGGTCGATGAAATTGACCTTCGCCTTCAAACTCTTCACGTTTGGCATCTCGGGAAACTGCACAGCGAATTCCTGGCCCAGACTGATGGCCGGAAGTTGCGATGCCTCCAGGTGGAAGAGAAGCAGCACCTGATCCGTGGTCATCACTTGCAGGATGGGGTCGTTCTCACTGATGGACTCGCCCGACTCCTTGAACTTCCGCACGACCACGCCGGTGAGCGGGGAGAGGATCTCGCGCTCCGCGAGTTCCGCTTTCGCAATGCTCAGCTCTGCCTGGAGACGTTTCAGCTCCACCTCTTTCGCGAGGGCATCATCGCGACTCGAGACATTTTGATCAAAGAGACGCTTGGCTGCATTGTAGTCGAACTGCGCCTTGCTGATCATCTGCTCGTACCGTTCCACGGCGAGCTGCTGCTTCTCCGATTGAAGATTGACCAGAGGCTGCCCCTCCTTGATTCGGTCCCCTTCTTCCACCTGGATCTTGCGGATGATTTCGCGGATGGAAGCGCTGATGGTCACAGCACGAAAGGGTTTCACGACACCCTCGCTGAGTGCGGGCGCATCTGCTGCGTCTCCGAAAGGCGCCATGCAACAGGTCGCGACCACCAGCAGCGCCAGCACACCCCGGCTCCGTGGCCGCTGCATGATTGGGCGAACTGGCAGGGGAATCTCAGGCATGTGTTACGGACTCGACTGGCTTATTTCTGGGACGGCACGGCACGCGCCTCTTTGTCATCGCTTTCCACGACAATGCCCTGCTTCTCCAACATCTGGCCCGTCACCAGCCAGAGATCCACTTGATCCTTGTTGAGGTCCGCGAGGGCAGCCAGTTCGCGGCTGCGAGTCTGGGAATACTCCTCCTGATACTGCAGCACCTGATAGCTCGTGGACACGCCCTCGGCGAGTTTCTTCACTTCACCCTCCATGGTCTGGAAGGCGACCTCGCGGCTCTTGCGAGCGGAGACCAGACGTTGACGATCCATTTCGATGCGGCTCAACACCGTATCCAGTTCCAGGGAGATTTGGGCCTTCACCCGATCCACATCAATAATCGCCTGTGTCTCCTGGTGCGCCGCGAGGCGGGCCTGCGAACGGTTGCGCTTGAAGCCCAGCGGCACGGAGAATGTCACGCCCACCGTCCACTCTGGACCTTGTCCATCCAACGCCCTGTCATAGGATCGACCGGTGCCGCCAGCGAGACCATGCACCCCGGCGCTGGCGATGAGGTCCAGGCGCGGACGGGATTGATTTTCCGCAAGCAAGGTCTGGTGCCGGCGCTGGTCCACAATCTCCATCGCCTGGAGGATGTCATACCGGGCCGCAGACGCCTTGCCCAGCAACTCTTCGCGGGAGGAAACTTCTACCGAGTCCTTCAGTCGATCGGCAGGACGGATTCTCAAGCTCTTCGCGGCATCCGTACCCTTCTTGAAAAGAACCTGCAGAGTATTCTGGCGCTCGATGTACTGGGTCTCTGCGAGCAATGCTCCGTCCTTGCGCTCATACACAGCGGCCTCCGCGGCGAGTACGTCATTTGGCTGAATCACACCCTGCTCGCTCCGCTTCTTGTTATCACTGTACAGCTTCTGCGCCAGTTCGATGGAGTCACGTTGCACCGCCATGTTCTCGTACGTAAAGATGACATCGTAGTAGAGCTTCATGGCATTTCCTACCGTGGCAGCCGTCCGGGAGCGCCACTCCAAATCCGCCACGCGCATGTTAGATTTGGCAATCCTCAACTCGGCCAGGTTCGCCGTGGAGCCAAAGTCCTTCAAAAGGGGTTGGGTCAACGTCAGACCGGAAAACGTTTCGTACTCCGGATTGAAGAGCCCGGGCGGCATGTTGCGATTCAGCGTGTTGTCCAGCACGCGAAGACTGCTGCCCAGTTCGAGGGTGGTGCCCCACGGGACCTTCTGCACCACGGCAAGTTTTGCCACGTGATTGCGCTGCTCAAAAATCGACGGCTCCGTCAGGAATGGCGTCGAGAGACCCGTCTGCGAAGCGATGACCTCAGGCGTGGCGGCACCACCACCCGTGGCCACGTAGTCCTGCGCGTTCTGCGGAGTGTCGATGAACTGATAGGCATAGGCGCCCTCCAACTTTGGATCGAATGTCGCCCGGGCAATGTTCGCGCGCTCCAGCTCAATGACCTTGTTCAGATTCTGTACGGCGATGTCGTGATTGTTCTCCAAGGCCAATGCCACCACCTGTTTCAGCGTCATGTGCTCGACGGCAGGCTCAGCATGAACTTCCACACCAAACATAATTGCCACAGCGACTACTGCGTGCGGGATGGAGAAATGATAGAAAGAAGGCCTCACTGAAACACAAGACTGTTTCATATGTACAGATTATCTAGAACGGTCAACCGTCCTTCTACTTAGCAGGCCCTCGTGCAAAAAGTCGAGGACGTTTTCTCTGCAATTTGGTTGAAAGGTGAGAATGTCACCTGGATCAAGCAATGGTAGGCAAATGCACCCGCACTTTTGGTGAAGTACGCCTTTTTGTTTTACCAGAGATCCGTGTTTCTCAGTGATGTGCCCGCGTCACTTGGCCACCTTGGTGACCGTCACGGACTGGAGGTAGTATTTGTTGTACTGGTTGCCGTCCGACTCGAGGGCAAAGTTGTAGCCCCAGTAGTTCACAAACTGCGCATCGTCGATCTTCCAGCGCACGGTGTGCCACTCCTTGTTGTCTGGAACGGTATACCAACCTGCCTTGGCAGTTTTCAGTCCACGGGTGGACTCATACACGAGCTTGAATCCCGCGTTGTCATTCGCCTCATTGCGGCGCACGACCGCGGTGATCTCAATGGGCGTGGTGGTGTAGGACAAGAACTGCGGATCGACGATGAAGATGTTTCCTCCGGGAACATTGCCGGCACGCGCCGAGCCGCCGTAGGCCACAACCGCCCCGGCGACGGATTCTCCCGAGAAGGTATGCAATCCCTTTTCGATAGGCCGCCCCTCACCATCCATGGTGATGGATACGGACCGGGCTTCGGCGTAGTCACCGCCCCAGGGGAGCGGCTTCCCCTTGCTTTCTCGTGCTTCTTTGAGAGTCGCCTCCGGTACATCCAGCACGAGCACAGGTGCCACAGACAAGCTGAGCTTGTCCGCACGCGTGATTTGGCCCGTCAGCGGATCCACCACCTCCAGTTCCTTGCCAAACTGAAGGTCCGCCGCGTTTGCCTGGCGGGCCCAAGTCACCAGCACCGTACCCTTCGCCCCCTGAAACACGAAGCCATAGTGTTTCTCCTGGTAGATCACCCAGCCAAGGTACTCCGGATGCTGGCCAAGATGACGGATCATCTGCCCCATGGCTGTGTAGGAGGGACGCTCGACACCTTTGCGATCCAGCAGTCCCAACGGGCCACTGTCTCCATCCATGCCCTCGAACCACTGGATGCACGCCACCCCTTGCGCGATGCCCATGGTGTACGCTTTCACCAAAGCGTGGGCCTGCACGTCCGCGCCTTTCTTCACATCACATCCCAGCTCCGTGAATACGATGGGTACATGCATCTTCTCCGGGTTCCGGACAGCAAGCATCTTGCGCACCGTGGGCACGATGTTCATGAAGACGGCTTCGGTACCGGCATTGTCCGCGATGCCATTCAGCACTTCATAGGGATGCAGAGTGATGTAGTCGAAGTGATCCTTTGCTCCCGCCTGGATGGCTTGATCGAGGTAGTTCACGTGCACTGATTTCGCGGCGATGCCAATCAAGCTCTCGGAGTCCGCCGACTTTGCCGCCTTGTAAGTGGCCACCACGAGCTTTGCGTAGTCCGCCGGCGTTTGGTCGCGACCGGTGCCATTTGGCGGCTCATTCCACACCTCCCAACGCTTCACGCGTTCCTTCGAATGCCCCACGAGCGCGGCAACATATCTTGACCACGCCGGCAGATTGTTGACTGGCAGGGTGCCAGGTTTGTCCAGCGTGTTCCACTTCACGCCGCCGTTGAGCAGCCCACCCACCACGAAGCCATGCTCGTTGAGATACTGTAGCTGGGCATCCAGAGCCTTCCAATCCCACCTTCCCTCCTCCGGTTCCACCTGCGACCACCCCGTGGGCAGTGCCCGGTAGTACTTCAACCCAATCGCCTGCATCTGCGGCACCCACCGCTCCGCGTCCTGCACCGAGCGATTGTTGATGTGGCAGCTCCCAATGCCAAAGGGACCGAGGGCGGTGGGGTCCAATGCCTCTTCTGCGCACAAAAGTGCTCCGGGCGCCGAGTTAATGACAAGGATAGCAGCCAATGCGCCACGGAGAAAGCAGGAGGAAAGAATCATCGCGGTTCCGTTTTCACGAAGCATAGCGAAGCCGGTGCCGGCAATGCAACTCTGCTGCTCCGCTCTGTGGAGCTCAAGGCTCGTGATCACAAGCCAGCCGAGTTGACCTCAGCCTTCGCAACAGTCAGCGGCCTTCTTGGCATCGCTGAAAAACATGGTGGGTTCGGTGGGGGTCGAACCCACGACCAAGAGATTAAGAGTCTCCTGCTCTACCACTGAGCTACAAACCCATGTGCGAGGGTTGAGAACCTGCCTGAACCTGCCAAAAATGCAAGCTGAATGAGACCAGAATTTCACTTTCTGGGCTCTTTTTCTTCTCCGTCTTACGCGGCGAAGCTTTCCCCACAAGAGCACGTCACAATGGCGTTCGGATTCTTCACCTTGAAACCCTCGCTCTGGAGATCGTCGCTGTAGTCCAGTTCGCTGCCGGAGACGAACAGGGCGCTCTTGGGATCAATGACCACGCGAACTTCGTTGGAGACGACCATGATGTCCCGGTTGGCCGGGCCATCCACGAGATCCATCTTGTACTGGAGCCCCGAGCAGCCCCCTCCCACCACGGCAATACGCAATGCGCCATGCTCGGCCCGGCCCTGCTTCTTCAGCAGGCCCAGGAGGCGGTTCGAGGCGCCGGGAAGCACTTTGATCAGCTTCTCATTGCCCAGCTTGTAGGTGGGTTCACTCATTCAAAAACGGTTCTGGAATCTCAAGCCCTATCCCCCCTGTCCCAAGATGCAAAAATGGCAACCAGGAACTAAGAATCACGAACTCGAAGCTCAACCATATACCCCTACGCCTCGCTCATCAATTGCCGACGCATCGCAGCCATGAAATCGGTGGCGTCGTCCTTGTCCAGATCCTCATTCATGTAAGCGGCGTGGTCGAACTCCTCCACGTACTGGCGATCCAGTTCCTGAAGGAAGCTGCTGGCCATGCAGGTCTGCTTCTGGCCCCACTTCACACGGTAACGGCAGTGGCTGATGGTCAGCTTGCGCATGGCACGGGTGATGCCCACGTAGAAGAGGCGGCGCTCCTCGTCCTTGCGATTCTCATCAATGGACCGCTTGTGTGGAAGGATGCCCTCCTCCATGCCGGGGAGCCACACATAGGGGAACTCCAGCCCCTTGGAGGCGTGCAGGGTGATCAAGCACACACCCGTTTTCTTGGTGATGTCCTCCTTCTCCTCACGATCGTCGTTGAGGCTCGTCTCATCGAGGAACCCCTGCAGACCTTCGCCCTTCGCGCGCTCGTCATAGCCGGTGAGTGACTGCATGAGCATCTTCACACCGTTCTTCCACGTCTCAAAATCTTCCGGCGTCTTTGCCTGCTTCTCCAGGTACTCCATGTACCGGATCTCCGCGATAAACTTTTCCGCCAGCGGTTGCAGCGGTTGCAGCGGTTGGTGGGCCTGGCCGCGGAAGCTTTCCATGGTCTCGACGAAGCCATTGATCACCACCTGCAGGCGCTGCGAGATGTTCTCCAAAAACTCCGGATCCTTCAGCGCGGCGAAGACACTCGTCCGCTTCTTGATGGAATGCTCGCGAGCCAACTCCGCCGTAGCAGCACCGATGCCGCGCGTGGGCGTATTTAGAATGCGCTGCAAGCTCACGTCATCGTCCGGATTCGCCAGCACCGTGAGGTAGGCCAGAATATCCTTCACCTCACGACGATCAAAGAAGCTGCGGGCACCGATGATGCGGTAGGGAATCTTGCGTTTGCGGAATTCACCTTCCAGCACGCGGCTCTGCTCATTCGTGCGGAAGAGCACCGCCATGTCATCCCACTTCTCACCCTTGGTCTGCGCGTCCGTCATCTCATCAGCAATGAGCGCGGCTTCTTCCTTTTCATCTTCCGTCACCACGAGACGAACGGGATCCTGGCCGGCATTGCGGCTCCAGAGGGACTTGTCGCGACGCCCTACGTTGTTGCGAATGAGGCTGTTTGCCGTGTGCAGAATGGGCGTGGTACTGCGGTAGTTCTCCTCCAGCTTGATGATCTTCGGATCAGGGAAGAAGGACTCGTACTCGTTGATGTTGGTGATATCCGCGCCACGCCATCCGTAGATACTCTGGTCATCATCACCCACCACGCAGATGTTGTGGGGAGGCGGCACCAGCGCACGCAGGAGACGCATCTGCAGCGTGTTGGTGTCCTGGAATTCATCCACCATCACGTAGCGCAGTTTGCCCTGCACGGCCTCGCGCACTTCCGGATGATCCTCCAGCAGCTTCACGCCATTGAGCAGAAGGTCATCGAAGTCCATCGCGTTCATCGCACGCAACTCGTCGGTATAGAGCTGCTGCAAGGCGCCATCCACCGTCTGCATGGGATCACCCAGGCTCTCACCGGCATTCTTCGCCTTGCTGATGCGGCTGAGCGCCATGCTGGGGTCGTAGTTCTCCTCCTTCACCAGCAGGCGCGCGAGAATCTTCTTCACCAGGCTGATCTGTTCACCCTGGCTGTAGATGGTGAAATTGTTCTTGTAACCCAGGGCTTCAGCGTGCTGCCGGAGCAAGCGCATGCAGAAGGCATGGAATGTGCCCAGCGTCAGCTTCTTCGCCTTTTCCTTGCCGAGGATTTCGGTGATGCGCTCTCGCATTTCACTCGCGGCCTTGTTCGTGAAGGTCACGGACACGATGTTCTCAGGCGAAATGCCCTGGTCCACCATGTTGGCGATGCGCATGGTAATCACACGCGTTTTGCCGGTGCCAGCCCCGGCGAGAATCAAGACGGGACCATGAATGGTCTGGACAGCATCACGTTGCTGGAGGTTGAGAAGAGCGAAGGAAAACGACATCGAAATTCAGCGATCCACAGTCCCGGAAAACGGGCGTGCTCATACGCTGATCGACGCTTCAAAACAAGTGATTGCCTCAAGAAAGTAATTCACCGGAATCCCTGTGAACAACGCATCATGTTCACCGCGAGGAATGGGCTCACCAGCCCACCCTTCCAGCATTCCTGTCCTCCGCCATCCCGTGGACACTCAACCCACCGGCAGCCCGCTCTCGCGCCAGTTGTTCAGCACTTCCGGCAGCAGCAGATGTTCTTCTGCCTGGATGCGGTAGAAGACATCGTCCGCCGTATCACCGATGTGGATCGGCACCTTGGCCTGCGCCAGGACTCTTCCACCATCCACTTCTGCATTTACGAGATGCACGGTGCAGCCGGTTTCCACTTCCCCTTCTTCCAACGCCTGCACCCAGGCAGCCTTGCCTTTGAACTTGGGAAGCAATGAAGGATGGATGTTCACGATGCGATCCTTGTACCCGGAGAGAAGTGGATCTTTAATCACCCGCATGAAGCCGGTGAGGACCACCACCTGCACCTCGTGTGCCTTGAGCTGCTCGTAGATTTCCTCCTGCGCCTCGATCGGAAGCACCCTGGCATTCGGACCGGGATCTACAAACACACGAGACAGGCCTGACTCACGCGCCTTGGCGAGAAGACGTGAGCCCTCCACATCCGAAATCACCACGGCGATTTCCGCATTCAGGCGGCCGTCATCAATGGCACGCTGGATGGCCTCGAAGTTGGTTCCCTGACCACTCCCCAACACGCCAATGCGGAGGGGCAAAACTCTCGGCGAGAGAGGCACCGCGCCCGTCGCCCGGGATTGGATGGAGAGCGTCTCCTCCCGAGGTGCAATGGTAGTCGTGATGACTCTGGGAATGCCCTGCGTCACCGTGGCAGGCTTGCGCGGCTCCACCGGCGGAATGCTCTGGGTATTCGTCTTCCTGATTTCAGAAAGTGGAAGCGGAATGCTCTGTGTGACGACCTTTCCGGGCTCCTGCAAAACGGCGACAGCGGCTGCCGCGGGCTCGGGAGCCGTTGGCTCAAGCTCGGGGGCAGGAACGGATGCAGCCGCTGGAAGCGGAACTGAAACGGGAACAGGCGCATCATCCGCAGCGGCAGCCACGGGCGGTGTGTTTTTGGGAGGAGCAGGCACAGGAGCATCCTCACCGGCACGCATGCGCCCGATGGTGTTCGTGGTGGATCTACCCGGCACAAGCGGCAGCAGGCAGATGGTGGATCCTGCCTTGATGAGAGCTTCGCGCTCACCGGCGTCGAGCGTCTCCAGGGTATAGTCTCCACCCTTGGCATACACATGCGGGCGAATGATCTCGATGAGCTTCGTCACGCGGGGATCATCAAAGATCACCACGCCATTCACGCTCTGGAGAGCCATGAGGATTTCCGCGCGATCTTCCTGGTGGTTGATCGGCCGTGCCTCCCCCTTCAACGCACGTACCGAGGCGTCAGAATTCAGCGCCACCACCAGGCCATCCCCCAATGCGCGAGCCTGCCTCAGGTAGCGCACATGACCGGCATGCAGGAGATCGAAGCATCCGTTGGTGAAGACCAGTTTCCTTCCCTCCGCATCGAGCTGATCTCGAAAGTCGCGGACGGCTTCCGCGGTGGTGATCCAGGAATCTTGGGACATGGGGCTGATGAAAATGGAAGCGCGGGATTTCCCGAAATGGGCTGACTCACTAAGCGAACGGAGACGGAGCCCCGTGGCAACAAAAATATTCCTCAGGTATCGCAGATCCCGCGTCCGCCTAGGCCATCAAACTCGTCCGGCACAGGCCGGCATACAAACCGTTTTTTGCCATGAGTTCGTCGTGCGTGCCGTGCTCCACGACCGTCCCCTTCTCCAGTACGTAGATGCGGTCGGCGTGCCGTACCGTGCTCAGACGGTGGGCAATCACGAAGCTGGTGCGGTTCTTCATCAGGGCATCCAGCGCCTGCTGGATCTGCCGTTCGGTCTCGGTATCCACGCTGGCGGTGGCCTCATCCAGCAGCAGAATCCTGGGATTCCGCAACAGGGCGCGGGCAATGGACACGCGTTGTTTTTCCCCCACACTGAGCTTGATACCGCGCTCACCCACCTTGGTGCCCAGACCGTCCGGCAGGGCTTCCACGAAGTGTCTGGCGTTCGCGTTCTCCAGCGCCGTCCAGAGTTCCTCGTCAGTGGCCTCACGGCGTCCAATGAGCAGATTCTCCCGCACCGTGCCGTTAAACAGGAAGCTCTCCTGCGTGACGTAGCCGGTGTTTGCCCGGAGCCAGGCCTTGTTCAGGTCCCGCACCGGCACGCCGTCCAGGTAGATGCAGCCGGAGTCGTACTCATAAAAACGGGTGAGCAGGTTGATAAGCGTGCTTTTCCCAGCGCCCGTAGGACCCACCAAGGCAATGGTCTGGCCCGGCTGCGCCTCCAGAGACACCTCATTCACGGTGGGCACACTCCCATAGCTGAAGTGCACCCGGTCATAGACGATGTGGCCCTCAATGCTGTCGAGCTTCCGGCCGGTGTCATTGTCCTTTTCCTCCTCCGCATCCAGGATGTCGAACACCCGCTCGCCCGCACTTCGTCCACCCACAAAGAGCTGGTTCAGCGAGTGGATTTGCCCGATAGGTTCATAGAACATCCGCAACAGGATGATGAAGGAGAGGATCTCGCCGGCGGAGATTTCACCACGGTACAGCGCAGTCGCACCCACCCAGACCACGAGGATGTAGCCCAGGTTCGTCATGAAGTTCATGGTTGGCCGGTACACGGACCACACCCGCATGATGTGGAGGGTGGCCCGGCGCAGGGCATCACTCGCCAGGTTGAAGCGAGTGTGCTCCTCCTTCTCCATGGCATAGGCCTTGATCTGCCGCATGCCCGCCACGTTGTCGTGCAGCAGCGAGTTCATGGCACTGCTGGCTTTGCGCACCTTGCGAGCCCGCTCTTTGGAGGTCAGCGTGTAGGCGAGTGCTCCGAAGGCGATGAACGGCACCGGTGCGCACGTGGCCCACGCAAGGGTGGTGTTCACGTTGAACATGTACACCGCCACGATGGCAATCTGCAGAATGGCGATGACTCCCTGCTCAATGCCATCGATGAGCACACGTTCCACCGCGGGAATGTCCTCACTCACCGTCGTCATGATGTCGCCGGTGGGCCGGTTGTCGAACCAGCGCAGTGGCAGGCGCTGCAGGCGCTCGTACATCTCACTCCGCAGATCGTAGATGACGAGCTGCTCGAAGGTGTTGTTGAGCTGGATGCGCATCGCGTTCAGAAAGTCCTGGGCGAAGAACGCACCCAGACCGATCAGAATCGCCGTGCCGATGTGCTCGCGCGGCACCTGGCCATCCACGATGCGCTGCGCGAGATTCGGAAACACCAGCACCAACACCGTGCCCAGGATCGCGCAGGTAAGCTGCGCCATCGCCATGCCGGGATACCGGCGGACGTAGCCAAAGACACGGAGGATGACCTTCATTCAGCGTAACAAAGTGTTACGCCGCGAACGCGGTATAGGCCTTCAATTCTTCGAGTCTCTTTTTCACGTCGGCTCCATCCACGCGCTCCAGGCGCTGGGTGCTGAAGGCCTCACAAGTGAAGCTGGCCACCACGCTGCCGTGGGCCACGGCGACCTTGAGTTCCTCAAAGGTGGGCTTGCTCTTGCTCTGCGAGGCGAGCCAGCCGATCATGCCGCCGAGGAAGCTGTCGCCGGCGCCCGTCGGATCAAACACGCTGCTCAACGGATAGGCCGAGCAGGCGAAAAACTCCTCCGGACCATTGCCGAAGAGGAAGCTGCCGTGCTCACCACGCTTCACGACCACATACTTGGGCCCCTTTTGCTGCAGGCGGCGTCCGGCCTCGATCAAGTTGGAGGTGCCGGTGAATTGCTTCGCCTCGCCGTCGTTGATAACCAGGAGGTCGAGCTTCTTCATCACGTCATGCAGGCGATCATTGGCGATGTTGATCCAAAGGTCCATCGTGTCTGCCGCGACGAACTCCACTGCCTTGCACTGCTCCAGCGTCTGCAGCTGGTTGTCCGGGCTCATGTTCCCCAGCATGGCAAACTTCACTCCGGCTGCCTCTGCGGAAAGCTTGGGCTGCCAGTGTTCCAGCACGTTGATGCCCACCTTCAAGGTGTCGCGGGTGTTCATGTCCGCATGGTACTCGCCGCTCCAGGTGAAGCTCTCGCCGGCGCTGCGCTCCACACTGCCGAGCTCGATGCCCTTGCCGGTCAGCATGTCGAGGTGAGCCTTCGGGAAGTCCGCGCCCACAATGCCCACCAGGTGCACCGGCTTCACAAACAGGCCGGCCGCCAGCGCAGCATATGCGGCGGAGCCACCCAGCAGGCCGTCTTCAGAGGCGGTGGGGGTCTTGATGTTGTCGATGCCAATGGAGCCGGAAATGAGTAGGGACATGGAGTAAAGGTTCTGGATTCGGTTCCCGGATGGGAGGGGCGGGAGTGTTTCACCCCATCCACCGTCTCTGCAACTGAAAGTGAGTCCAGACAGGGATGCCCAGATTGCAGGCTTTGGCCAGAGCGAAGCAGCTCAGGTTCAGCCGACCTCAGGGAACGGTCCACTTCCGCCCGAAGCTCAAAAACACTTTGGACCTCCCCGCCCTTGAATTCCGGCCGTTTGGCTACGTAATTATTCAGACCGCGTCCCGGCATGAGGTTTCTCTACACCATCATCCTGCTCCTTGCGCTTCCAGTGCTCGCCCTCCTGTTCCGGCAGGAGTTCCTGGACCGTCTGCAGCCAAAGCTTGCCACTCAGGTGGCGGCAGCGCTCTCCAGGCCTGCGTTCTCCGGAGTGAAAGCGGAGCTCAACTATGTCGACGTCTCCCTGCGCGGGACCGTGGATCAGCCATCGCAACGGGAGGAGGCACGAGCGGCTGTAGACGCCGTCCCGGGCCTGCGCTGTCGGGAAGAAGACAATCACCTCCAAATCCGCCCCGGGATCACTGGCACGCTCGCCGGGTCACGGCTCACCTTGACCGGCTGGCTGCACCGCACCGCAGAGCTCGCTGAGATCAGTTCCTGGATTCAGGAGCTGAGGCCCGGCTTGGAAGTCGAGGACTCGGGTGTGCAGGTCCTCCCGCACGTGATTCCGCAATCCATCTCCTCTGCACAGGAACTGCCCGCTCTGCTGACCCAGCTTCAGGGCGTTCTCCGGGCCAAAGCCAGCCTGAAGGTCACGCGGGGGAATGATACCTTTCGAATCAGCGGCGATCTGCCGACGATGAAACTTCGGCAGGCCATCGTGCTGGCAGTGCCCTTGGGCGGTGGCACCACGCCTCTGGACTTCAGTGAACTCCGCGCGGGGCCGTACGTCACTGCAGCCGCCTTTGCCGATGAGGAAGCGCTACCCCCCTTGCTCTCCGTCTTCCTCACGTCTCCCGGCGCGCAGAGCATCGAAGCCAGGGGACAAGAACTGCTCATTCGTGGCTATGCCACGCCTTCCATGCGTGACCGCTGGATGACGTCGCTCAATCGCTTCCCGGAGCGGATCACCATCATCGCCGGCTTTCAGGTGTTCCCCTCCCTGTATCACTTCCCTTCGTACAAACCGCAGTCGCGCCTAGCCGCGGACAAGGTGAAGGGTGTACAGAAGTCGCTCTCGAAAGCGGTGATTCAGTTTGAGAACGGCGCCGTCACGGCCGCCCCTACCCAGGCGGCCATGCTCGATGACGCAGCCGCCACGATTCGGGATGCGGGTGCTGAGGTGCGTGTCATTGCCGGTGCAGCACCGCTGGCAAATGAGACTGCTGATGCTGCGCGGAGTCGCGCGGAGTCCATCGTCAGCGAATTGGTATCGCGTGGCGTACCCGCCGCCTGTCTGGAGGCAGGTGTCTTTGAACCCGTTTCCTCTGCCGAAGAACCCGTGGCTCGAGTCGAGCTGCTGGTGAAGTGAAGTCTGCCAGCAACCGCCGCCAATCATGGGCTCCAACTCATCCCTTTCCGAACTGCTCCAAAGCCTGGACGCGACGACTTATTTCTTCGTCACCAGCGGTCTCTTCATCAGCATCGTGGGGCTGGTGTTCTTCATCCTGGGTCTCTGGTTCGGAGGCCTGCTGTGGCGGGGTTACAAGCGGCGCTATCGGGTTGCTGAAGCCACCATCGAGTCCCTGAAGAATGAGGCCGCACAGCTCAAGCGGCGCATCGCCGGGCAGTCGCCCCGCACTCAGGGCAACGCTTCTACGTTGGAGCTTTCAGAACCTGACCTACCACCTGCGGAGGAGCCGGGTGAGACCTCAGCGCCACCCGCCAGCCGCGCCTTCACCATCTGGACCGAGCCTGCCACTCCGAAGGTGGTGTGCATCGCCGAGGTCCTGTCCAATACTCCTGCGGAATCGCCCGCACCGGAAGACACCGGATTCACGGCCCCCTTGCTCTTCCCTACCCCTCCAGAACGGGAGCTCGATGTCCCGCCTCTCGTCTTTCCCCCGAGCCAGGCATTCTCGCTGTGGACAGAGGAGGGCTGGGAACCCACACCAGCTCCCACCGCGCCGCAGCTCTTTCCGCCCAGCTCTGCTTTTACCTTGTGGACCACGGACGATTTCCAGCCCGCGCATGTTCGTCTCGCTTGGCCGCCCAGTGCAGCCTTCACCCTGTGGACGTGCACCGACTTCGTCCCGCCCCTTACGCTTCCACTCCCTGAGCCGGAATCAGAACCGGCGCCGGCTGCCTTGTCTGCTTTGCCTCCCTCTCGCGATGCCCTGATCGCAGCCACGGCCACTGCAGTGCGCAGTGTGGCAAGCTACCCACGGCCGGCTGAGCGACGTGTCATCGTGACTTTCCCGGATGAACGCCCTGCCTCTCCACGCGGCCAGGCATTTACGCTCTGGACTCAATCCTCAGGGACCCCCACACCTGATGGCAGCGGCATTTCCCAACGGAGTGCCCTGACATCGCTGATTCGCAGCCGCGTGGAAGCTCCACCGCATCCTCCCCTGCCACCACTCGACATGGAGCCGCTTCCCTTCGTGCCCGCTGCCGAGACAGATGCGTGAGCATCGTAGCGATGCCAGCGCTCACGCGGAAAAAAGATCTACCCACCCACCGTTCGACTGGCCTCCAGAGCCTGCTTCACCTGACGCACCGCGGCGCGCACATCGGGAGCGCAAAGGAACGCGGACACCACCACCACGCGTTGCGCTCCTGCGGCGAGTATCTCCGGAAGACGCTCCCAATTCACGCCACCGATGCAAAACGCCGGGCAGGTGGCAAAGGAGTACACTTCCTTGATGTTCTCCAGGCCAATGGGCACGTAGTCGGGCTTCGTGCCAGTGGCATAGAGCGGTCCGAAGCCGATGTAGTCAGCGCCCTCGTCCATCGCAGCGCGGGCCTGCGCCACGCTATGCGTGGACTTCCCCACAAAGCAAGCCGACCCCACCAACGCACGAGTCTCCGCCACGCTGAGATCATCCTGTCCCACATGAATGCCTTCGCTGCCCACGCTGGCGGCCACAGCCGGGTGATCGTTGATCACCAGCGGCACGCCTGCCAGGCGGGTGATGGGCAGCATTTCCCGCGCAAGGCGCTCCACCTCTCCGGCAATGAGCTTCTTGGCGCGAAGCTGCAGCACGTCCACCCCCCCCTCGACGAGGGCATGGGTCATTTCCGGCACCTTTCGGGGCTCGACATACCCCAGATCCACGATGCCATACAGGTGACAGTCCTCGATGCGACGCATAGGGGGCAACGCTTCCACGGGACACGGCCAGTGGTCAACGCTCTTGCGAGGTTTCCTGTTGACCGGCATGCCCTGTGTGCGGAGTCTCACGACCGCATTTTGCGTTCTCACGTTTAGTCCACGTTCCAATGTCCACGAAACCCACCCTCCTCATCCTCGCTGCCGGCATGGGCAGTCGCTATGGCGGTCTCAAGCAGCTCGACCCCATGGGTCCCAACGGCGAAACCGTGCTGGACTATTCCGTGTTCGACGCCGTGCGCGCGGGCTTCGGCAAGGTGGTCTTCGTCATCCGCCGCGATTTTGAAGAGGAGTTCAAGACGAAGGTTGGCAGCCGCTTCGACAAGCGCGTGCCGGTGGAGTACGCCTTCCAGTCCATCACGGACCTACCGGAAGGATTCAGCGTCCCTGAGGGCCGCGTGAAACCCTGGGGCACCACGCATGCCGTGCTCGCCGCCGAAGCGCAGGTGAAGGAACCCTTCGCCATGATCAATGCGGACGACTTCTATGGTCGTGACGCCTTTGCCAAGCTCGCCGCAAACCTGCCCACGCTTCATCCCGTGGATGGACGCAAGCGCTACTCGCTCGTTGGCTTCCAACTCAAGAATACCCTCTCCGAGCACGGCAGCGTGGCCCGCGGCGTGTGCACCAGCCACGAAGGCAAACTCACCTCCGTGACGGAGATGACCAAGATCGTGAAGACTCCCTCCGGCGCCCGCAACGAGGAAGACCCGGACAACCACATCGAACTCACCGGGCACGAACTCGTGAGCATGAACTTCTGGGGCTTCACCCCGGATGTCTTCCCGCAGCTTCGCGAGGCGTTTGTAAACTTCCTCAAGAAGGATGGCACCAGCCAGAAGTCCGAGTGCTACGTGCCCAAGGAAGTGGACCTCTTCATCAAGCAGGGCACCGCGGAAGTGGAAGTGCTGCAGACCTCCAGCTCCTGGTTCGGCGTGACCTATCCCGAGGACAAGGAAATCGTCGTCGCCAGCATCAAGAAACTCACGGACGCCGGAGAATACCCTGCGCCTCTGTGGGGTTAAGACGTCAACGATTGCCACACCATGCCCAGCCCCACGGTAGAGAAGCTCATGCGCGTTCTCTACCGGGACGGCGTGGTGTATGACATCGATACGGATAGCCTTATCCGCGAGTGTGCGAACAACATGAGCGCGCTCGCGCTCTTTGGGGTGCTCTCCCGCATGGATGATGCGGCACCGGATTTCGGTGACCAACTCAGGGAGCGGATGAAGGAGTTGAACGTCTTTGGTCCTAGTTATCTCATCAGCTTCAATGACGGCAGATGGGACGGCCTTAAGGCAGAAACAAGCGATGCGGAGGAAGAGCTGGGTGCTTCATCGCGTTTCGAGTGCTTCCTGAAGCTGATATGGATGTCGGATGAGGCCGCGTACTTCGCCTTCAGCTTTGTGGACTATCTCAGCGCGCCTTATGTGCACGGCGCTTCCAGAAAGCGAGAAGGCAACATGCACCATGTTCGCTTGGAACTAGATTCACCCGAGTGCCTCAACAAATTTATCGAGTCGCTGCGAGGACCGTTCTTTGTGAAAGTAGAGGAGTCCTCCGAAGAGATCTTTTGGAAGGCGCCCTCGCACGCAGTGTGAGGCGAGGCGAAGCAGAAAGTAGTCCGCCGAGCCTCGGCGGTCAGTTGCAGGAAGTCGGGTCTCCTGACCGGACAGTGGCTGGCGGGTTTTCCTACCCGCCACTTACTTTCCGCATTCGTCAAAGATGTCGGCTCACATCCCCCCCACCGCCGCCCTGACCGCCGAAGGCTCGGCGGACTACTTTCTTTTCGGCTGCGTCACATACGCCTCCGCAAGATAGACAGGCTCCAGCGCCCGTTTCGCCAGTTCGGCAATCTCATCCTCCACCATCCCCGCAGCAATCTCCGCGAGTCCAATCGCCGAGGGCATGACACACATCACATCCTCCAGCCCAAGCGGCACCTTGCCATCATAGGTGTACCAGGGTGTATCCATTCCTCGTGCCGCATGCTTCTCGCGGAAAGCATCTGCATCCATGGTGACCACTTCGCCCACCAGTTCATCACCACGCACCTCCGCCACGAAATACTTCCCACGCCGCGCATCGCCACACACGACAAACCTGTCACCCACCCCACCATCCACCTCCGGTGCCAGCACCGAAGGCAACCCAATCAACGGAACGCCACGAGACATGGCCACACCTTGCGCCGCAGCAATGCCGATGCGCACACCGGTATAAGACGCCGGACCAGTCCCCACGACAATCGCGCGCAAGTCGTCTCCGCACTTCTCCAGTGCTTCCCGCAAGGGCTCAAAGAGCTGCGAGTTGTGCGAACGTTCGGACGAGAAGCTGTGCTCGTACACCACAGTCGCGTCACCTTTCACCACCGCCACGCTGCCGCGAGGGGTGGAGGTTTCGATGGCAAGAACACAGTCAGGCATGGCAAGGCTCAAGCATCACCTTTCCACCACCTGCCGCGCGCCGTCAGGCAGGATTTCAAAATGAAACCACCGGGCCCCATCAGGGATCAGTTCCGGAAAGCGGTCGGCCCATTCCACGATGACCACGCCACCACCATCCAGATAGTCATCCCACGCGATGTTCAGCACTTCCTGCGCGGCATCGAGCCTGTAGAAATCGAAGTGGAATGCCGGAAGCCTGCCGCCTTCGTATTCATGCACCAGGGTAAACGTGGGGCTGCTCACCTCCGCATCGCTCCCAAGCCCGGCCACGATGCCCTTGGTGGCATGCGTCTTGCCGGCACCGAGGTTGCCCACGAGCGCAACGATTTCCCCGGATTTCAAGGTCGATGCCAGTTCTCGCCCCCAAGCCACCGTGTCTTCCACCTGTGCGAGCCGCGCTGTCATCTTGCCGGTCCAAAATGATCCCAGCCATGCCCGGCAAAAGAGGGCTTCACCCCGTGACCTACCGGGACAAACCTGCCGATGCAGGTCATCGGCGTTTCAGGAAACTTCCGGCTCCATGCGCTCTCAAGCCGTCGGGCGGCTCTCAGCGGCACGGCAAGCAGCAACTCATAGTCCTCCCCGTCGCTCCATGCCTGTTCACGCGTGCAACCAAGATGCACAGGGAGGGAACTTTCCTCCAGCACGAACTCCACCCCACTGGCCAACGCCATGCGCGGCAGGTCCTTGGCGAGGCCATCACTGATGTCCATCATCGCATGCAGCCGGGCATTGTCCGCCAGCCAGTCAGCCTCCGAGAGACGCGGGATGAAGGTGAGATGGTGCCCCCCTTGCGAACCACCGAGCTTTCCCGTGACCATGATGGCATCGCCTTCTCTCGCACCGTCACGGCGGGCGCAGCGCGTGGTTTTCACCCTCCCGGCGAGGCTCACGGAGATCACCAGTTGATTTCCTGACGAGGTCTCTCCACCCACGAGAGCGATGTTGAAGAGGTTCGCGCAACGCTGCAGACCATCATAGAGCCGCTCCACCCATGACACCTGCGTGTCGGGCGGGAGCACCAGCGTGACGAGCGCATGCTGGGGCTCTCCGGCCATGGAGGCGATGTCGCTCACCACACGAGCCATGGCTTTCCACCCCACCTGCTCGGGAGCGTGCTCACGGAGGAAATGCACACCTTCCACCACACAATCCGTCTTCAGCAGTTGAAGCCACCCACGCGGCGCGGGTAGTACCACAGCACAATCGTCACCCACGCCTTTCACCACGTCCTCACGCCCCGGCAACTTCTCAGTGAGCAGTTGCACCAGGCGGTTCTCTCCAATCTCGGAAACAGTCGACATGGTTGGAATCTCAGGAAAAGGCAGCAGCCGCAGCCATCAGGAAAATGTTCCAGGCATTAAAAAACATGTGCATGAAGACGGGCACCAACAGGCTTCCCGTCTGCTCGTACGCCACAGCAAAGCCCAGGCCGAGGACAAACAATTCCGGCGCGGTTCCAACGTGGAAATGGACGATGGCGAACATGACTGCGGAGAAGATGGTGGCAAACCAACGGTCCGTGAAGCGCTTGGCTACTCCATACACAAACCCCCGGAAGATCAACTCCTCCGTGACAGGCGCAATAACAATCGCCATAAATCCCATCAAAATGCGGAACCCCCAGTCCGTGGTCTTGCGAAAGGAGTCCACGGTTTCCTGCGGGGACTGATCCTGGGAGATACCATCTTTCAGTGATGCCACCAAAAACACCACCGCGTAGGTAACGACGATCGCCAGGAACCCCCACAACAAGGCGTGGTGCACCGGCATGTGCCTCAAACCGAAGAGCTCCGGCGGGTGCAAATCCCGGAAGAGCCTCAGGTAGACGATGATGAAGGTGCAGATCACGAGCATGAACAGCATGCTCGCCAGGATGCCCACGGTATTGGGTCCGTCCGGGTCCTCGGTTGCCCGGGTTGCTGCGCCCGACTCTCCACCCGGGGCGAAGAAGCTCGACCCGATGATGACCAGCAGAAGCAGCACGGCCATGCCGTCCAGCACATTGTAGGGCCGGGCGAGGACGTTCCCCTGGTAGTTCCACGCCAGGTGGGATTTGCTGCGGATGAGCCCGTACACCAGCACGGCCACGGCTGCCGAGGCCATGCCAATAAGGTACACGTCCCGCAGGACGGCCATGGACTCAGCGTGACTCATGAGGAGGGGAAAAGCAAAGGGTGCACATGAGGCACTCCCTCACGAAGCGGCGGGGCGGTTTCCCAGCCGGTTTCAGCGCAAGCATGACTGCCTTTGATTTGATGGCACGAGCCCCGGACAACTCAAGGAATCATGTGGGACGGCAGCAAATACATGCGACCGGCCTCCAGGCGCGGCAGCAGACGTTCGCTCACATCAATTTTCAAAGTGCCCTTGGATGCCTGGGACTCTCCCAGCACACCGAGGATATCACCAAAGCTGGGGGTGTGCTGATAGCGCACCACCATGGCATTGGCGGAGCTCGAGAGTTCCTTCGCCAGAGCGTAGGCATCTTCAATGTAGCCGACCTTGTCCACCAGCTTCTTCTCCAGGGCTTCCTTGCCGGTGAGCACACGTCCATCGGCGATGCCGTTCTTCAGAGTCTCGGTATCGATGCCACGCGCCTGGGAGACGATGCCGAGGAACTTGTCATACATCTGTGTCACGAGGTTTTGGATGTAGGCCTTTTCATCATCACGCATGGGACGGGAACCACTGAGGCTGTCCTTGAAGGCGCCGCTGGCAAAGGTCAGGGTCTGCAGGCCCACCTTGTCAAAAGTCTGGCTGTAGTTCAGCGTCTGGATGATCACACCGATGCTGCCGGTGAGCGTGGTCTCATTGGCCACAATCTTGGTGGCGCCGCAGGCGAGGTAGTAGCCGCCGGAAGCCGCCATGCTGTCCATGTACACCACCACCGGCTTGATTTTCGCGGCCTGTTTTACTGCGTGATACAACGTATCCGACGCTGTGACTTCACCGCCGGGGGAGTTCACTTTCAAAACGATGGCCCTCACGGCACCGTCTTTCGTGGCCTGTTCCAGCGCGCGCCTGACACCATCCACACTCATGCCGCCGGAGGAAAACAGCTGACCCGCGGACCCGCTGGCAATGATGCCCTCCATGTCAATCTGCACAATCTTGTCCTTGGAGTCGTTCAACGCATTCTGCTCCAGCACCTGGCTGAACCTCTGCTTCGGCTGCACATAGGCGAACTGCGACTCCTCCAAGCCGATGCCCAGCAAGGCCGCCGCTCCGACGAAATTGAACAGCACGCTGAAAACCAGCGCGACAACAAGGAAAGTGATCAGGCACCCGAGTCCTTTGCTTTTCATGGCGCGGGACTGTAAACGGGCCGGGGCAGAAGGCAATGGCCGGACCGGAATGATTCCGCCAGCTTTCAGCGCCCCGTCTACTCAGGCCGTCAAAACACCCCACGTTTCAGGTCGGTAAACGCCTCGCCCAAATGCGCAAGCACGTCGCCCGGCGACAGGGACTCCGCCGACTGCCCGGCAAGCATTGCCCGCTCTGCCGATCTCCCACTGAGCCAGGCTCCAAGGCACGCTCCTTCATGAAGCGACAATCCCTGACCCATCAGCGCGGCGCACAATCCGGTGAGCACATCCCCCATGCCACCCGTGGCCATGCCGGGTTGTCCGGTGGTGTTGAAGGAGGTCGCCTGATCCTGCGTTGCGATCACCGTACGTGAACCTTTCAAGAGCCAGGTGGTACCGGGGAAAGCGACGGACATCTTCTCGGCCTGTTCACGCCGGGTAGCACCGGCATGCACGTGAGCTCCGCCTTTGGTCAGGCGCTGCATCTCTCCCGGATGCGGTGTCAGCAGTGCCGGTGCCTTGAGAGTCTTCAAAAGATCCAGATGTCCCTCAGCAAGCATGTTCAGAGCGTCCGCGTCGAGGACCATGGGCGCCTCCGAGAGCTGGATGATCTCAAGAATGCGCTCCTGGGATTCTTTTCCCAAACCGGGGCCAATGGCCAGGGCATCGTGCTTGTTCGCCAGCACCTCCAGATAGTCCGCGACAGGCTTCACCATGACCTCAAGCGGAGCCTGCGCTGCGAAGATGGAGTAGTCCTCCTCCATGACATACAGGGTGATCAGTCCTGCCCCTCCCCTGAGGGCAGCTGTGGCCGTCAGAAGCGCCGCACCTACAAAACCTCGCGAACCCGCCACGATGCCCACCCGTCCAGCCTGTCCCTTGTGGAAATCAAATGAGCGGCACGGCAGCTCCGGTAGCAGATCACGCGAAGTGATCACGCGGGCGGTCTCCTCGGTGTGGATGCTTTCCAGCTCTGCCAGGGGAGCGATGGCCAGTCGGCCCACCCACTTCGTGGCGCCATCGGCGAGCAGGACATCCTTCGCATGAGCGACCGTGACGGTGAGGTCAGCCTCCACACAAGCGCTCTCCGATGGCGCATCCGCCGTGGGATTCAGCCCCGAGGGCAAATCGATGGCGACCGTGAAGGCATGACGGGCACGGCGCAGGGCATTCATCTCCCCCACTGCTGCCGCATAGGCGCCTTTGAGCGGAGAGGGCGACGCACCAATCCCGAGGATGCCGTCCACGAGCACCAAAGCACCAGGCTCGCGGTACAAAGGAGAGAGATCCGCAACGATCGGCACCCGGTCGGAGATCACCTGCCAATGCTTTGCCGGAAGTTCCTTGAACTCCGCCACCTCACCCACGGGACGCGCGAGCACCTTCCAGCCCGAGTCCAGCATGAGGCGCCCCACCACCAGTGCATCACCCGCGTTGTTCCCTTTGCCAAGATAGAGGACCGCCGTACCCGGCTGGGGATGGAATTGGCGAATGGCCTCAAAAATACCACGGGCAGCCTCCTCCATGAGATCGGCGGCACTCACGCCACGCGCAAACGCCACCCGTTCACCCTCCAGCATCTGCGCGCACGAGACAATCATGCGCCAGCATACTACTTGTCCATGCGATACGCCAGAATGCCCTTGGCGATGCCCACGGCCAGACGCTCGCGGTACAGGCCGGTCATCATGGCGGCACGCTCGCTGGAATTGCTCACAAATCCACACTCTACCAGCACGGCGGGGTTCTTGGACGTTTCGCGGATCACGTGGTAGTTCGCATGCTTCACGCCACGATTGGAGAGACGCGACTCCTGGATGATGTAGGCCTGGATGTAGCCAGCCAGCTTGTAGCTGTCATTGTGGCAGTAGAAGGTTTCCAGACCATTGCCAGAGCCGCCACGGCTGTAATTGTAGTGGATGCTGACAAAGACAGCATTGCGAACGCTGTTCCCCTTTGAGGAACGTCCGGGCAGCGGGATGAAGACATCCGAGCTGCGGGTCATGATAACCTTGAGCCCCTGGGCGCGAAGCAGCTGCTCCACCCGGCGTGCGGTATCGAGTGCCAGATGCTTTTCAAACACGTACCCAATGGCCGCTCCGCGGTCATGCCCGCCGTGACCCGGGTCAAGAATCACCGTATCAAAAGCACGCACCGCTCCAGTGCCGGCCATCCAGCAACACAGAGTCAGGAACAACGCCATGCGAACGCTGAACGACCTGCGCCGCAACGTGGCTCCGATTTCATTCACAAGGGTGGCTGACATGAAATGCTGGGAATGAACTGCGGCTGCCTGCGCAGCGCAAGGAAAGCTGTGCTTTTAAACCAAAGCACCGCTGTCGCAACCCCAAAAAAGATGCCGCAGGCGGTCGGCCTGCGGCATCATGATCAACACTGTTACCAGTTGAGCAATTTCTTAGCCACCTTCGGCAATGTCGAGCACTTCGAAGTCTTCACCATGCTGGCTGAAGAGGTTGTTGCCCTCGCCCATGTCCTTGAGCTTGGACGTACCCTTCTTCTCTTCCAGCGGCTGGATGCCCACGCTGCTGTCGTTCATGCCGATGACCACGCCACTGGACCACGAACGGCCGCGCGCGTTGGTGCCCTTCTTGTCGATGTCCCAGGTGGGATCCCACTCTCCGCTCGTGGCGTTTTCATACACGAGAGGCACGCTGCCGGAGGCTGAGTCGGAGAGGCCCTTGGTCATCATCCAGTGGCATTCGCCGCTTTCCACCGCCTTGGTGCGTTGCGTATCGTCCTTGCCCCCGATGTTGCCATCAGGCACATACTTGCTCACCGGGCTGCCGAAGATAAGTTCGTTGTCCAGGATGTTTTCCGTAAAGAGAATACGGAACGCCGAGTTGGCATCCTGAGGATTCGTGTCGTCCTCGGTCTTGGCATTGTCCATGTAGTTGCCGCCATGATCCGAAGAATAGATGCGCATGGCGGTGATGATCTGACGGCAATTGCTAATCGCCTTCGTGATGTTGCCCTTTTCCTGGATTCGACCAAAGGTCGGCACCGCCAGGCTCGCCAGAATGGCGATGATGGTGATCACGACCAGGAGTTCGATCAGGGTGAAGCCCTGTTGGAGTCTCGTTTTCATGTTTTATTACTGAGGTATTTAGGTTATGTATATGTTATATTCTGCGGGAGAGTCCCCAAGCCAGGGGTGTCTTTCCGATCCGATTAGAACAAAAAAGACTTCCGCTGTGTAGATTTTTATTTGCGGAATTTTTGAACGGTAGCGCTCCGTGCCCCAGAGGGTTGATTTTCAGGGATTTTAGTCTTGTCTAGGGAGTCTTGTACCCCCGGGGATTCTTCAGCAATTTACCACGGCATGGCACAAAGATCTTGAGCCCCCGCTGCGGACCTGATAGCAAGGGAATTTCTTATCGAAGTTAAGAAAACTCCTGTCGTCCGAGCCTCCACACGCAATCGCCATGCCAGCACGCTCCGCCCGTCACACCCATTTGCTCTCTCGGTGTCGTCGTCCTTGGGCGGGCTGGATGCAAATCCTTGCGGTCGCCGCAATGAGTTTTAGCCCCCTGCCCAGCGGCATGGCCAGCTGGTCGGATTCAGACTTCAACGGCAGCAACGATACCTGGTCCGATCCACTGACGAGTCAGGTGACGACCCTGGCGGATCTCAATCTGCAGAACAACGATGCGGACAACGACGGCGCCACAAATGACGAGGAAGCCAGCGAAGGCAGCGATCCCTTCAGCTTCGACACCGATTACGATGGACTCTCCGACGGCGACGAATTGCATCTCGTAAAACCGTCCCTCGCCGTCTCTCTCACGGACTGGGATACGGACAATGACGAGGTCTCCGACTATGACGAGTGGCACAATTTCAGCGGCGTGACCTATCCCGGCGGGCAGCTTCCAAGCTACCCAGGCGCCAGCTACTCGGACTATGATGGAGACGGCTTCAAGAATCCCGTGGACCCGCAGCCCACGGTCCCCTACGACCCCACAACGACGGATAGTGATTCCGACAATTGGTATGATGCGTACGACCCCTTTCCCAACGATCCGACCAACTTCAGCCCCATCAATGGCATCGCATGGGGACAAACCTTTCACGATGACCAAGACGGCGATCTCCTTCTCAATTGGGAGGATCCGGTGCCATATGGCCCTTCCGACAGCGATTCGGATGGGATCACTGACGGAGAAGATCCCTATCCAATCGATCCGTACAACTACAGCCAAATCAATCACATCTACTGGCATGGAGAGGTCCGGGGGGATTCCGACAACGACGGCACGCTCAATTGGGAGGATCCACAGCCCTACGGCCCGCCCGACAGCGATTCGGATGGAATCATTGACGAGGAAGATCCCTATCCAAGTGATCCCAACAATTACAGCGAAACCAACTACGTCCACTGGTATGCAGAAGTCCTGGGCGATTCCGACAACGACGGTACGCCCAACTGGCAGGATCCGCAGCCCTATGGCCCCCCAGCCAACGATGCGGACGCAGACGGGTTTGCGAATGACATTGACCCGTTTGCTTTTGATGCCTCCAACTACAGTGCCATAAACAACACCAACTGGTATGCCGATGTCTTGGGAGACATAGATTCCGACCAGATACTCAATTGGACCGATCCCTTCCCAAACGACAGCACCAACTACAGCGCCATAAACTCCACCAGTTGGCATGCCGATGTGTTGGGAGACGCCGATAGCGACACCATACAAAACTGGCAGGATGGCGCTCCTTACGGCGATACGCCTCCGCCCCCGGATCCGGACAGCGATGGTGATGGACTCACGGAGTCTACAGAAGCAGCGTATGGCACCAGCGACTCGGATGTCGACTGTGATGACGATGGTCTCACGGACCATGAGGAACTGGTAATCTACTACACCAATCCTCTGAATATGTATCACCTGAGCCAGACAGCTGGCTGGGGCGATCTGTATACGGACTACCAGATGGTGGACCCTACCGATTTCGACGGCGACAGCATCCCAGACCGCATTGAATTGCACTATGGCATGCTGCCCAATGATGCCGCTGATGCCGCAGGAGACCTGGACGGCAATGGCATTTCCAACTCGGCGCAGTACGCCGCCGGACGTTCTCTCCTCGCGGATATCCTCGTTTATGACGGGGATGGCGATGGGATGACTGACGTCTTTGAGGACGCTCATCAGCTGAATAAAAACTATTTCGGCGACGCGATGGCGGATGAGGACATGGATGGCGTGTTCAACTTCGAGGAGTCCAAGCTCCAACTCAACCCCCGGATACCCGATACCCACGCCAGAGGTGGTCTGGGTGACCTCGGCGTCCTCATGGAAGCCATGCTCTATCCCGAGGGCGGCGCTCCTACGGTGGATGGGGACAGTGATGGCATCCCTGACTGGCAAGAGGTCTCCCTGACGGCGGCCAGCCCGGTATTCACACGCCTGGCGCCCAATGATATGGACGGTGACAGCATGCCCGATATCTGGGAACATCAGTACGGGCGGTGGAAGTATCCCACGAATGGTCTCTACGTGCGCCATCACGACGGCGCGGGAGACATCGAAGGAGATGGCCTCTCAAACTATCACGAATACTGGCTCATGTGCGACCCGATGATCAATGACGGAGGCGCAGATCCCGATGGGGATGGATTGGGCTATGCGGCCGAGTTGGCGCTGGGCACCCACCTCTGGGTAGCGGACACGGACATGGATGGCATCTCCGATGGCGAGGAAGACTTTGACGGGGACGGCCTGTCAAACATCACGGAAAGAAGCCTCTCCACGAACGCCCTCAATAAGGACACCGACGCCGATGGTTGGGACGATGACGAGGAACAAGCGATGGGCAGCAATCCCCTCTCTCCAGAGGATCAGCCCATACTGGAACCGATGTCCTCCTATGTTTCCATCCAAACGCGGTGGGTACATTCCAGCTGGCAGGAGCACGGCGGTGAATACTACAGCAGATATTGGTACTGGACCTGGGACAGCGTGGACCCGCCCATGGGGCACTGGGAGGAACAATTCTACAGCACCACCACGCCACGGGATGAAGCAGGCCAGGCAAACTTCAGTGATGGCACCAGCCAGCCCATCTCCACCTTCTCCGCAGCCCAGGGAGCACTGGGTCAGGTGAGCCAGATGGACTGGCAGGAAAGCGGAGAAAGGTCCGTGAGTTCCTCATGGACGGAAATTACCGGCCGACCCATGCCCGAGCCGCCCCAGTACTTTTTCTATCCGGATGGCGGAGAAGAATCCCCCGGTTGGTCCGGCTATACGGAAGACAATCGCGTGTGGAGCGGCGGCTCTTTGGAAGTGCGTTTGGCGTGGAAGCCCAACGCGCCCAAGCCGCATCGGCGGCATGACCTTACGGTTACCTTCATGGAAACTGAAACAGTCAATGAAGCAGAACCCGATATCACCTTCCATGCGCTTAAAATCCTGGCCAATCAGCAATTCTCGAGCGCCGGTGGCACCAATGGCGGAGCGATCAATTTGGTCGCCAATGCGTCAACTCCTGAAACTACTGTGGTCAAATCATTGGTCCAAAATGCCGAGATCAGAACCTATGACTACTACTGGAAGAACCAGGGCAGCGCGACCAATCCTCGTCCTGATGACAATGTCAGAACACACTATCCAGACTCATCTTCCCCAACAGGCTATCGCACAAAGAAAACTGATAAGCTCAAAATCGCACAGTGGTATGACGTCGTTAACGGCGGGGTGTTTCATCCGAACAAAATCGAAGCTGACACAGACGCATTTTTTATCCGACTGACAAATCCACCTCAGCTACCCAGCGGAACCACCTACCGCGCCAAAGTGTGGACCGAAAATGCCTCAGGAGCAGTGGTAGATTCAGGGGCAGATGTTGAGTTGCAACCGGTGGCGAATCAACCAGGCACCTACCAGTCCAAAGGGCTCTGTCTAGTGAGTAACAGTTATGATGACGCGCAAGCCACTGTCAGTGGTCCTGACAATGGCTTAAATGACCAGTCCTATAACGCAGAGCTTGGTGGTAGCGTGAAAATAAGATTCCTATTTGGGACAAATCCAACTGCGACCACTGTAGACATGGTACTCCCAGTACCGGTGAAGAAAACACTGACTGTTCAGGGATACATTCTCAAATCAGGAACCATATCCCCGTCGGATGTGATTGCGCCAGCTGCAGCCAACACATACCTGGAACTTGCCAAAGAGAGGTTGGCCCAAGTCGGCGTGGAGCTGGACGGAACAATCTCTACCGTGACGGCAAATCCGTCAGGCGTCTCATTTGGCGGATTTTTCCCCGCAAAGTTCGAAGAGCCACATGGAGCCTCCTCCTTGACGATACCTCCAGAGTCCGTGGCTCTTTTCACTGCCCTCAACCCACAGGTAGACGTGACCTTCTATTTTGTTAGCGACTTCGCAAACAGCAGCAATCAGGGCATGACGGTCGTGCCAAAAACCACCTCGTTGACGGCTTTTCACAATCGTATCCTTATCGACGTTCCCGCGATGGCGGACGACACGCTGGCGCACGAATTCCTACATGTTCTGATGAATGCAGTTCATGGCCCACCGTTTAACGACTTCCTACGTGAACATGGAAGCGATGACAACAACCTCTGGCACCACAACGATGGCGCGATCGGTGACATTTTCAAGAGGACAAGGATCAACGATGCCATGTACTATAAAATGTATCCGACACCGCCATGAAGACGCTGAATAAACTCTCTCGAATTGCCGGAATAGCCATCTGCGTTCTCGGGAGCGGATGCGATGGCCCTCCCCCCTCTCCTGCCGCCCCTCTGGAAGCACTTTCTCCAACAATTCAACAAGGGGGCAGGGTAGCTTCAAAGACAGCTGAAATTGATTTCACTAGATTGGAATCGTCCCCGCTTGAAAACCTTGAAAAAGAACTCTGGTCTGGGAATGCCGATGAAGCCAACACCATCCTGTTTGAACTTACACGTCGGCGTACAGACGAAGGATGCAGGCTCATGATCAAGTTTCTCCGTGAGCAATCCGCACAACTCCCCAAGGATCTGCCTTCAATGGAGGAGATGAAAAAGCTGGAAGCTGAATACCACGTGACACGTAAGAGGCCCACCGGCAATCATTGGAGTCAGACTTTGGGAAAGGCGACGGCAGCAGCCAGGAGACTCGTTGAGTTGGACATGCCTACAGCCGACCAAGCAGCAAAAGAGTTTCGTGAGGAACTCGCAGTGAAGTGGAAAGGGAGCGAGGGCGGAACACTATTTCTGAATCTCATTCAGATGGAGTATGAGCAAGCAAAGGAGGGCGTTCGGACTGGCGCGGTGCCTTGGTCGCCTCCAAAGTGAAGGCCACCAAGAACTACAAACGCTGGCGGGCTCTTGATGTTTGTCGCTGCTCTCTTTCTCCTTAAACGGCGAAAGTGAGCGTAAAATGGGATCATTTCAGGAACGCACCCGCCTACCAATCTGGAAAAGGATTCCGGTGCCGGCAGATGGAGACATCTGTGATCGTACTCGGATCAACGCTCCGATGCTTTATCAAATTCATCCTACGCTCCCTCCATGAAACGAAAATTTACAGTGGCGGTTACAATATTGCTAAGCGTAGCGTCGAGTTCTTGCGATCATCCAGAATCACCCAAGGGCCTCAACCAAAATGAGCAACCGGGTGGGCCGGTGACCACCAAGCCGATTCCACCACCATTGGTTGCGGACGAGATCGCTGCAGAGGAGATCACGATGCCCGCAGAGTCTTTGATGACAATCATCACCGCCGGCAATGCAGATGAGGCAGGCAGGGCCATGAGAGAACTGGCGCGACGGCGCACGGACGAATCTTGCAAACTATTGATTCAGGTGCTCCGAGAACAGGCATCTCACCTGCCATCCCAATTGCCATCCCTCGAAGAGGCAAAGCGCTTTGAAAAAGAGTTCATCGCCACACGCAAGTACCCAACTGTGGACCATTGGTCGCAGCGTTTCCGCAAGGCAGCTTACGCTGCGGAATGGCTGGTATTGTTGGACATGCCTGAGGCCAATCAAGCTGCCAAAAAGTTCCGCGAGGAATTTGCCGCCAAATGTAAGGACAGTGAACTTGGCAAAATTCTTTTGAATACCGTAGAGACGGAGTATCACCAGGCCTTGGAGTCTGTGAAAATGGGCGCGGTTCCGTGGAAGCGTCCGGAGAAGAGCGGCAATCCATAGGATGCAAACTGGTGCATTTCCCATGAAGAACCCTTCTCGAATTGCCGGAATATTTTTCTGTTTCCTGGGGTGCGCATGCGACGGTCCTCAAGCTCCCCCAGCCAAACCTCCTGAGGCACCCTCTGCTGCAGCGGGGTTCGATGCTCACAAGATTACCAAAGCGGATCTCCCGCCATTGGTTGTGGACGAGAGCGCTGGGGAAGAGTACACGATGCCAGCAGATTCCCTGATGGCCATCATCACTGCTGGCAATGCACGCGAAGCAGGCAGGGCCATGAGAGAGCTAGCGCGCCGACGCACGGACGAATCTTGCACACTATTGATCAAGGTGCTCCGGGAACAAGCGTCTCACTTGCCAGCCCAACCACCCTCCCTTGAAGAGGCAAAGCGTGTTGACGAGGGGTATCTCGCCACGCGCAAGTACCCCCCCTGCGAATCATTGGTCGCAGCGTTTTGGCAAGGCAAATTACGCTGTCAAATGGCTGGTATTGTTAGACATGCCTGAGGCGGATCAAGCGGTCAAAGTGTTCCGCGAGGAACTTGCCACCAAATGGAAAGACAGTGAATACGGCAAAATTCTTTTAAATACATTGGAGACAGAGTATCGCCACGCCTCGCATGATGTGAAAATGGGTGTGGTTCCGTGGAAGCGCCCGGAGAAGAGTGGCAATCCATAAAATAGCCCGATGGCATCCGAAACTCACTCTTTGCCACCCACCCAATACCGCTCCCGATTCGCCAGGAAATCAAAAACGGCTCCGTGGTAAGGACTGAAGTCCGGTTCGGGAATGCCACTGGGTGGGCATGCCGGCGTGCCGTAGCCGGTCTGGAACATGTCATGGTGATACACGCTGTGCCCGCCTGCCTCCCACACAGCGTGCATGTGCAAGATGTGGTCGATGGGTTGAGTTGCCTCCTTGGGTCCACCAAACTTGGAGGTGCCGTTGCGCGCAGGTTCATCGTCCACCACGGGCTTGTTGAACTTCTTCAGCAGGGACGCGATTTCACGAGGAGCGATCTCCCAGGTGCGGCCCGCACCCTGACGACTGGTGTGCGGCGTGAGGAAATCGAGCGCGGCATTTTCGTCATCCTTGCCCAGGTCACCAGCGAAGCCGGGAGAGTTGGTGACGAGTCTCTTGGGATCATGGGCTTTGATCACACGCAGCATGTCCAGCGTGCGCAGCGATTTTTCATTCCAGATCTGGAAGACCAAATTGCGCCACGGCTTCAATTCATTCGTGAGCGCTGCGACAGCCTTGTCCTGCGGATCAGGATCGAGCCGGATGTGATGAGCATAACTCTCCTGCGAGAAGAGGCAGAGCTCGATGACAAAGCCTGTGGCATCGGCATCCTTCAGAATCTCCTTGAGGCGATCCACATTCCCGGCACGAAGGGTGCCATCTGGGTGGTAGAGCGTAGCCTCAGGTGAGGCATCCACAAAGCCGCGCCTGTTATCCCACTGCGCCCAGACACGCAGCACATTGATGCCGTGCCTGGAGAATTGTCCCAGCCACTCACGGCGCACTTCTGGAGACGCATTGAACGTGGGATTGTAGATCGCATTGAAGAAGCTCACCCCGGTGAACGGGAAAGGCTTGCCATCAAGCTGGAAGCGCGTTCCCGAGATGGTGAGCTCCGCGGCCGGTGCCATCGCCGTCATGATGCCCGCGAAGGCGACACAGATCACTGCTCTCAGACAAGCCCCAGCTCTTTGGCGCATGCACGAATGAAATAAAGATTCCTGCCCAAAGCAAGCCTGCGCATCCAGTTACTCTCCTTGTACCCTGTCCCTTATCCCGCTCCCTCAGTGGCCCGCCTCTTCAGAAAGGCGCTCCGCTTCGCGCTTCAAGATGCGGCCCACACGGTGCTTCGCGAGGTACACCTGCGCGGCGTTCACGCCGAGTTCCTCTTTGACACGCTCGGGACTCCAGCCCTTGAGCACATAGCAGGAGAAAATTTGAAACTGCCTTGGCGAGACCAGCGAACGCACACGGCGGAGAGCGAGCTCCATCACCTGATCCTGCCACTCCTTGTCCCAGAGCTTTTCCAAAGTCACCCCCTGGGGATCGGCGCAGCGATCAATGGGCGCAGTGCGGCGCTCCTCATCCTCATCGAAGTGGATGTTCGCCTCGCGCTCGTATTGCTTCTTCCGCCGGCGGAACTGATCAAGGATGCGCCAGCGCGCCTGATTGAGAAGGAAGCTTTTGAAGGAGCCCTGGCTGGTGTCGAACTTCTTCTTCTGCAGGTTCTTCGCCACCCCGATGAAGGTCTCCTGGACCACGTCATTGGCCTCGTCATCGCTCAGACCGGACTTCCGTGCCACATGCCAGACGAAGCCCGAGTAGGTGCGGTAGAATTCATCCCAGCTGGACCAGTCGGACCAGTTGTCCAGCTTCTCGATGAGGGTTTTGCGCGTCTGGGGAGAACTGCTGACTTTCTCCGGAGTGCTCGCGGGCTTGACGGTGGGTTCGGCCATGTCGTGGGGATTGGAAGTTAGGTACAACCACAATCAGCTGCAAAGGTTCTTTACGTGAATCGCCCGGGCGGATGAAAGAGCTTTTGAAAGGTGCCCGTTTGCCTTCATCCCCAAATTGCTCCCGCAAGCCGCCCTCCAGCGGCTTGTTTGTTCTGGATTCATGACAAAAAAAACCGCCTCCCTGCATGCCTTTCTTGGACTGAGCCTCGCCGCTTTGCCGCTGGCCTCGTGCTCACCCAGTTACATGCGGAAGTCCGCCGACCGTGAGGTGAAGGGAGCTCTCTTTTCCAAGCTCGTCACCGTGCCCAATGCTGGCACCGGACTTCTGGACATCACCCCGCCAGCGCCTCTCTCCCTGGCAGAGCTGAGCAAGGCTGGCAGCGGTCCCGACTTCCTGGGCGATCGCGCTCAGCTTGAGAAGAATGCACGTGTCCTTCCCCTTTCCGAGGCCCTCAAAATGGCGGTCACTCACAACCGTGACTACCGCAATGAGAAGGAACTGCTGTTCCTTGAGGCACTTGACCTGACCCTGGTCCGCCACGAGTTCGCCCCCATCTTCACGGCCACCGGTGAGGCCGGTACCCTGCGGCAAATCGACCCGGTCATTTCGACCCTCCGCGAGCCGAATCCAGCCTACCCTGCCGCCGCAGCAGCAGCGGCCGCAGCCACAGCCGCCAACAACGCAGCAGCCGCAGCAACCGGCAAACCCGCTCCTGCTGCCGTGACCACAGCGGTTCCGCAATTCCTTGAGCGTCAAATCACCACGCTGGTCACAGAGAACACCTTCACCGCCACTGGGAATGTGGGCGTCAGTGTCCTCACCCGTACCGGCGCCCGGATCGCGGCGGATTTCACCACGGATTTCCTCCGGTTCCTGACCGGCAGCGGCCCCAGCGTGAGCAACTCCTCCCTGGCTGTGACCCTCACCCAGCCCCTCCTCCGTGGGGCGGGCTACCGGGCCACCATGGAGAACCTCACCCAGGCGGAACGGAACCTCCTGTACTCCATCCGTGACTTTACCCAGTATCGCAAAACCTTCACGGTCGACATCACCTCCCGCTATTACCGCACCTTGGAGGCGCGCGATGCCGCCAGGAACGGTTACCTCGCCTACCGGGCCTTCGAGGCCATCTTGGAGAGCGAGCGAGCCTTGGGTGAAGAAGGCCGCCGCACCAACTCCCAGCTCGGCCTCATCGAGCAGGCCGCCCTCAGGTACAAGCGGTTGTGGATTGCCGCTGTGCGCGTGTACGAGCAGCAACTCGACGACCTGAAAATCGCGCTCGGCATCCCCGTCGAAGAGAAAGTCATCCTCGATGACAAGGAGTTGTCCAAGCTCTCCCTGGAAGATCCCGAAATGACCATGGACGACACCATCAAGACCGCCCTGGTCACGCGGTTGGACCTTTATAACCAAAGAAATACGCTCGAAGATTCGGAACGCAAAATCAAAGTCGCCTCCCAAAACCTTCTGCCCCAGCTGGATATCGGCGCCCGCTATGAGGTGCTGGGCACGAAAGACAACGACAAGCTGGACCTGAACTTTGACCGCACGCGCCTCACTGGCACGGGCGTGGTGGACCTCCGACTGGACAAGAAGGCCGACCGCAACAACTACCGCGCCGCCCTCATCTCCCAACAGCGCTCCGCCCGCGTGCTCGACCTGGCCGAGGAGAACGTGCGCAACGCCATCCGCACCAACTGGCGCGACCTGGACACGGCGAGAAAGCAGTATGACATCGCCCAGACGGGGGTGGACCTGAGCGCCCGCCGGCTGGAGGAGGAAGAACTGCTGCGCAGCCTCGGCCGCGGCACCGCCCGTGACCTTATTGATGCCCAGCAGGACCTGATTGAGGCGAGAAACGCGCTCACGGCAGCGTTGATTTCTCATACCCTGGCACGTCTCCGCCTCTGGAGAGACATGGGGATTCTATACATTCAGAAAGACGGCTCATGGATACGCGTATTGAACCAGGAAGCAAAATTGGCTGCCGATGAGTAAGTTATTTCGCAGCAAGTTTGGACTCGTGACGCTGGCCACTGTGGCCGTAGCGATCGTCGTGTGGTTTGTAAACCGGAACGCCGGAGCCAGCGCGGCCGAGGTACCGCTCATTTCCGTGCAAAAAGGCAACCTGCAGATCAACGTACTGCAGGGCGGGGAAATCCGCGCCTTGCAGAACTACGAGGTGAAGTCGGAGATTGAGCTCCCCACGAAGATCCTGAGCCTCATCCCGGAAGGCTACCGCATCACCGAGGAAGATGTGAAAAATGGCAAGGTGCTCATCGAACTCGACAGCGCCGATCTCAGGGACCGCATCACCAATCACGAGATCGAATTCCAGACCACCGTCTCGGCGTTCATTGATGCGGATGAGAACCGCGCCATCCAGACCAGCGACAACCAGAGCCTCGCAAGGGATGCCGAGCAGGCCATGCGTTTCGCACTGATGGACTTTGAGCGCTATATGGGCAAGGAAGTGGCCCAGGCCGTGCTGAAGGCGCGCCGCATTCCCGCCAACCAGGAAGAATTGGATCGCCATGTGGGCAAGCTCAATGAAGCCCGTCCACGCGTGCTGAACCTGGACGACAAGAAGGAAGTGGCGCCCGCCAAGCCCATGGAAGACCCTCTCGCCATCAAGGATGAGAAGGATGACAAGACAGCGGAAACCGAAGAAGATGCCGAGGCAGCAAAGAAAAAGGCGGCAGAAGCGACGGATCCTCCCCGCATCGATTTCCTTTCCTTTCTGACCAACGATCAGCTTGGAGACGGCGAGGCCCAGCAAAAGCTCCGCCAGCTCAGCAATGACCTGCTCCTGCGCCAGTCGGAACTCGGCATCGCGAAGCAGAACATCGAGGCCAGCACGCGCCTCGCAGCGAAGGAGTTCATCACGAAGACGACCTTGGAAAACGATCAGGTGAACTTCGACAAGGCCAACCTGGCAGTGCATGCTGCCACCACCCAGCTCGACCTCTTCAAGAAGTATGAATTCCCCAAGCAGGCGGAGCTCTTCCTCAGCGCCTACCAGGAAGCGTTGACCAAGCTGCAACGCACTCTTCGTGCAAACCGCTCCCGCATGGCGCAGGCGGAGTCCCGCTTCCAGACCGCGAAGCGCCGCTATGAAGTAGAGCTCACCCGCCGCGAAGACATGGAGCGCCAGCTCAAGGCTTGCATCATCAAGGCCCCGGTCCCCGGACTGGTGGCCTACGGATCCCATTCGGGCTCCGCGAAGTTCTCCAACGACACGATTGAGGAAGGGGCTGGTGTCCGGTTCCGCCAGACGCTGCTCACCATTCCAAACATGTCCGCCATGAGCGTGGCGGTGAGCATTCACGAATCCCAGGTGAAGAAGGTGCGCCTCGGCCAGCCCTGCCGCATCACCGTCGATGCCGAGCCCGGCAAGACCCTCACCGGCAACCTACGTGAGATGGCCGTGCTGCCGGACTCCAGCAGCTCACGATTCACACCGAACCTCAAGCTCTATCCTGCGGTCGTACACGTGGATGGCACGCATGACTGGCTGAAGCCGGGCATGAACGCCAAGGTGGAGATCATCGTGAACGAGCTGGATGACGTGCTCTTCGTCCCCGTGCAAAGCATCGAGGTGGAGAATGACCACTTCTTCACCTATGTGAAGCAGGGCAGCTCCCTGGAGCGTCGTGAGGTGAAGACCGGCTCCTTCAATGATGAGTTCATTGAGATTCGCAGTGGTCTCACGCACGAAGACCAGGTGGCCCTGGCCATTCCGAAGCGTCAGACTCTCGACAACAACGGCGCCAGCTCTCCAAGCCCGACCGCTCCCAAGAAGGAAAAGGCCAAGGAGCCGGCGGCAGAGGCTGCCCCTGCCAAGAAGATCGCGGCCGCAAGCTGACCTCTGCCGGGAAATCCAACCAGGTCATCTGCAGTCGGCGCGACTCAGGTCCCCTCCAAGCTTTTGCATTGCATGCAGCCCATCATCGAACTGCGAAACATCCGTAAAGTTTACCGGCAGGGTGAATTTGAAACGGTGGTTCTGCAGGGCATCAACATCACCATCAACCCCGGTGAGTATGTCTGCATCATGGGCCCGTCAGGTTGCGGCAAATCCACGCTGCTGAATGTGCTGGGCTGCCTGGATCAGCCCTCGAGTGGCCAGTACCTGCTGGGTGGTGAGGACGTGGCGATCCTCAATGACGACGACCTCTCGAAAGCGCGCTGCCGTAACCTGGGCTTCATTTTCCAGAGCTACAATCTGATCCAGCAGCTCACCGTCGTGGAGAACATCGAAGTGCCCCTCTACTACAAGGGGGTGCAGGAACAGGAAAGCCGGGCGATTGCGGAAAAACTCGCCGGACAGGTGGGCCTGGCGCACCGTCTGCATCACAAGCCAAATGAACTGAGCGGCGGCCAGCAGCAGCGCGTGGCCATTGCCCGGGCGCTGGCCAATGATCCTCTGATGATCCTCGCCGACGAAGCGACCGGCAACCTCGACTCCAAGTCCGGCAAAGAGATTCTCGACATCTTCGACGACCTCAACTGTGCAGGGAAGACCATGGTCTTCGTCACGCACGATGAGCGCATGGTGCAGCGCTGCACGCGCGTGATTCGTCTGAAGGACGGTCTGGTGGAGAAGGACGAACCCGGGGCTGCAGCAGCCCGCCTGATCGCTTCCGGTGGAAAGCAGGGCACCTCCGTGGTGACCAAGTTCCCCGTCTCCGAGGCCGCACCAGGAGAAGAACACATGCACCTGCCCGCCCCGGCCCTCGCCACCTGAAACGATAGTTCGTTTGGCTGATTTCGATGTTTTCCCTCGCCTCTCATCCCATCCTTCGCCTTGCGATGTCTCCACAGCACATGTGGAGATCCATCGTACTGGGTTCGAAGAGCATCTGGCTGCACAAGCTGCGGTCCATGCTCACGGCTCTGGGAGTGGTGTTTGGCGTGGCCTCCGTGGTCGCGATGCTGGCGATTGGTGAGGGCGCGAGTCACGAAGCCCAGGAGCAGATTCGCAAATTGGGCTCCCAGAACGTGATTCTGGAAAGCGTGAAGCCGCCGGACAACCAGGGTCCGGGTCAGCAGACACGCAGCATGGTCCTCGAATACGGCCTGACCACGCGCGACATCAATCAGATCCGACAGACCATTCCCGGCATCTCCATCGTGGTGCCGAGCCGCATGATCAGCGAGAACCTCTGGAACGAGAGCTACAATCTGGATGCTTCCATCCTGGGTGTGCTCTCCATCTATCCCGAAATGCGCAATCGCAAACTCAGCCTGGGTCGATTCTTCACCGAGGTGGAATACAATGACCGCATCCCGGTGTGCGTGCTGAATCAAACCGCTGCGGCGAAGCTCTTCCCTCTGGCCACCCCAGTGGGCAAGTCTGTGCGTGTACGCGGCTTTTACTACCGTGTCGTCGGCGTGATCGAGGATGAAAGCATGCGCTCCACCGGAGATGATGGAGCGCCCAAGAGCGGCGGCACCAAGAGCAACAGCGTCGGTCAGATGCTCATCCCCTTCAGCACACTGATGGATCACTATGGCGACACCTTCTTCCGTTTCCGCAGCGGCAGCTTCGAAGCGGAGAAGGTCGAGTTTCACGAAGCCATCGTGCGTGTCGATGATGTGAATGCAGTGATGACCCGCGCGGAAGCCATCCGCCACGTGCTCGCACGCAATCATCCACGCGAAGACTATCGTGTGACCGTGCCGATTGAACTGCTGCGCCAGGCAGAGCGCACGAAGCGTATTTTCAGCATCGTGCTCGGAAGCATCGCCGCAATCTCACTGCTGGTGGGCGGTATCGGCATCATGAACATCATGCTCGCCAGCGTGACGGAGCGTACTCGCGAAATTGGAATCCGCCGTGCGCTTGGCGCACGCCAGACGGACATCGTGTTGCAGTTCCTGATCGAGACCGTCCTGCTCGCTGGCGCGGGTGGCGTGATCGGCGTGGTGCTGGGACTTGGCATCCCAATCGCCATCAGTCATTTCGCCGGAGTCACCACTGTGATCAAAGCCTGGGCTCCCACCCTCGCCTTCTCCATCTCCGTCTTCACCGGCATCGCCTTCGGCATCTATCCCGCCATGCGCGCGGCGAAGATGAATCCGGTGGAAGCACTGAGGCACGAGTAACCTGCTCTCTTGCGGTTACTCACGCTCAATCACGTGGATGCGAGTGACCCTGCCTCCACCGTTATCGCGTACGATCAAAAGTGGAAGGTCCGGAGCTGCCGCGATGAGAGCCTGCTGTTCTCTATCCAGCCCCTCCGGCATGGGAGGTGGATGAAGCCTGGCTTCTTCTTCAGTTTGCACCTGCACCAATGCACGCACTACCGGCGTAGGCAGAGGAGTTGTGTTCGAAGCAATGACGGGTGCTTTCGAGACATCACCCGGTCGTAACCACCACACGCTTACACCCAGGAGCACCACAGCCGCAGCGGCAACCAAGCCACGCTGTTGCAGTCGTCTCTGCAACGCACGCTGGCGTGCAACGAGAGCGGCGCGTGCAGGCAGATCGATCGCTTCGGCAGCAAGACTTTGCAGCAACGGATCAGAAGATTTGCGCGGAGGCGTCATCGGATGCGAAGGATGATGTCCATCAAACGTGCTCGCAAACGGGCGAGGCGTCGCTCGATGGCTTTGGGTGTGGCGCCAAGTTCAGAGGCAAGCTCCTCCGTGGTACTGCCATGGCAATATTTCTTGCGGAGCAATTCGGCATCCTCAGCAGGTAATTGGGCAAGCGCCTCCTCAGCAAGCGCAGCTTCCCCATTCATGGAAGCATGCCACGCCGTGTCAGGTCCATCTTGCGAGGCCCGCCAGTGGGCAAAGCGTTCCGCGAGAAGATGGCGGCGTGCCTTGTGCCTCGTGTGGTCGACCGCCGCACAACGCACCAGGCAGGAGAGCCAGTTGGAGAAGGCTTCATCACTGGTGAAGGGCTTCGCATGACGGGCGATGCGAAGATAAGCCTGCTGCACGATTTCACTCGCGGCAGCAGCATCACCCGAGCGATGTACTGCATAGCGAAGCAGCGTGAGGTAGTAGCGCGCATGAAACCAGCGCCACGCTTCATCATCCCCCTCTGCGAGAAGGCTGGTCCACTGGGCCAGCGTGCGTTCGGCAGACCGCTCGGGGCTTTCGGTGTCCATGCTGCGCAGGAGGCAAGACGGAAAAGGGAATGTCAGGTCATGCTGCACGAGTACAAGGTGATGCTCATGGCTTGTCCTTGTTGCGTTGAGTCTCCGCAAGCGCATCCTCGTCCACCGCAAGCTTTTCGGCAGCGAGAATGAAGCTCTCCATGCCATCGAGCATATCTTCGGGACCAAACAATACGAACAACTTTTGTTCCGGGCGGGACTCCAGTTGGGCCCCGATGCCGAGATCTTCAATTACGCCATAGCTTTGCGCAACTGCTCTGACCAGAGTCGCGCGGAGTGAGATCATCTCCTCTGCCGCCTTCCTCACCTTGTCGAGCCTGGAAGCGTTTTGAAACACATGGGGGGCAGCGACCGCACGCATCTTCGGCACGGCGGCAGTGGCGAGGGCCTTCTTCGTGGCTGCCTCTTCCGCAGCGCGCAGCTCGGCAGCCTTGAGGAAACTTTCCAGTCCATCCACGCCTTCTTCACTGCCCACCAGCACAAAGACCTTCTGGCTTGTGAGTCGCTGTACGCTGGTGGAGTTTCCCCGGGTCATGGTACCATGGGCAGCCACCGAAGCGGATACGGCGGTATCGAGTCGCAAGTGTTCAAGCTCGCGCAATACATCAAGCTCGATTTTCGCGGCTACCTTCTCGTCGGCAAAAAGGTGTGGCGTGGCGACGGCGCGCATCTTCACCTCTCCTTTGGTCGCAGATGTGGGACGATTGCCGGAGATGCGCCAGATATTGCCCGGCATCTCGGCATCCTTTTCCACCATTTCGACCATCAGACGCCCCTCGCTGAGAAACTCAATGGTTCGCGCCAGCTCGCTCAATCGCACATTTCGCACTTCGAAGCCAGGCAACACCTGTTGTTCCGCTGAGGGGCTCAGCACAACGTTGTCTCCAGGGAAGGCGTACCGAAGTGCGTCCCGCAAAGTCTGTATCTCGGTGCCGTCGAAGCGAACTGTGTAGAGCCGCGTGCCCTTCTCGGTGGCGGTGGAAAATGCGTAGTTCAAAGGGATTCGCCGCACGATGATCATGGCCTTGTCCGTGACGGTCTTGGCCTTCCCGCTGACTGACACGCTGGGATATTTAAACTCGTATTGGAACTGGGGCGTCTTCACGTTACCGGATTGAGCGGGTGTCCAATCCCGACCCAAGGTGATTGGCGCGAATGCGGGCTTGCCGTCCTGGGAGAACTCAAGCACCAGCTTGTCATCATCGCCTGATTTCACTATTACATCGAAGTCCTTTGGCTTGCCTTCCTCCTGCACGGGAAAGGAATCACCGACGCCCGCGTGCGCAATGAACGTAAGCACGCCCGGATCGCCGAGCTCCTCTTGCCGCAGGCTACTGAAGGTTGCCCCACTGCCATTTGTCGCTGGCGAGGGAACGAATCGCCGCCGCACGCTCACTTCTGCGGGTTTCGAAGGATCCGATTGGGCAGGAAGATTGAGTGCGAGGAAGTGAACCGTCGCGACCGCGACGAAGCATGCACGCCATGAATATAAGCGAGCGCCTGCGCGGTGCGAGAGCGGGACTTTGATGCTGGGAATCGGAGCATTCATTGGGATGGGCGCTGGATTGAAAGGAGTGGCAAAGGCATCCGGGGCATCGTCGGCCTTCGGAATGGAAACGCCCGGGAAGCCATCTATCCCCCGCGCGATCTCAAGACAGCATCACACAGTGGCGCGGGGAAACGCTCTTTTGGTTAGCCGCAAAAAGACGCAAAAAATCACAAAAAAAGAGCAGCCTTGGGAGCTGCTCCTGTGATGTGGATACATCTAGCCGAGGTGGGACTCAATCCTCGGAATCGATCCGCTCTCTTCTGAGTTTTTTGCGTCTCTTTGCGGCCAATCAGTTCAGTGGAAACTCACCCCAGATCCTGCGGCCGCCACTTCTCCAGGGCGAGTGCGGCAGCGCCCACGGCACCGGCGAACTCACCTAGCTCGGAGATGCGAATGGGAGTACCGGGATGATAGTCGCTCTCGAATTGAAGAGCGACATTCTGCACCGGTTCCAGGTAAGTGGTGCCCAAGGTCGTCAGAGGACCAGCGAGCACGACGATTTCCGGATCGATAAGCTGTGTCATCTGGGAAACCACCCAGCCATGGACCGCAGCCACTTCACGAAGCGCCAGAAGCGCTGCCTCTTCTCCGCCTTCCACCGCACGGAGGAATTCATCGAGCGTGGCTTCGCTGGAGCCCTTGAGCTCAGCATAGCGGGCAGCGGCGCCTCCAACTGAAGAAGCCTTTTCCACCGTAGCGCCAGGGCGCCATTCCCACTTCTCTGCCTTGGCATCGAACACGGGACAGTTCCATCCGCGGATTTCACCACCGAGTTCCTGATGTCCGGTGGCGAGCTGGCCTCCACGAATCACCCCTGCAGCCACGCCGTAGCGCACGCCCAGGCAGATGAGTTCCTGACAGCCCTGACCTTCACCGAACCACCGCTCGGCCAGTGCCATGGTGCGGATGTTGTTCTCAATGAAGACAGGCACTTTCATCGCCCTGCTGACGTGCTCGACGATGGGCACATTGTCCCACCCGGGGACATGCACATAGCGGATGCCCACGCCATTGCGGGTGTCCACCCGGCCCGGCACCGCCAGCCCCACGGAGAGCAGGTTGAGCTGCGTCTCCCTCTGCAGGTCGGTGAGAGTATCAATGATCTGCTGCACCACGGCGTCCGCACCCAGAGTTCCCTTCAGGGATACCTTGCGCCGCGCAATGGGGCGCTGGGCGAAGTCCACCGCCGTGGCAAAGGCAGTGTCCGCGTAGAAGTCCAAACCCAGGAAACAGCCACGAGCCGGGTTGGGTCTCAGTTTCGTCGGAGGGCGCCCTGCCTCCTTGGTCGGTTCGACGGTTTCCGTGAAATAGCCACCAGCCACCAGTGAATCGACATGCCTGCCGATGGTGGACGCGGCCACCCCGAGTACGCGGGCAAGCTCGACCCGGGAGAGGCTTTCGTAGTCTCTCACCTTCCGGATGATCTCGGCGCCGAAATCGGCGTTGTCCTGCACTTTAAGTCCCAACATGAGGTTTTAATCGGGTAGTTCCTTATTCTTCGTCTCGGGTAGAAAACACAGGAACACAAGCCCCAGCAAGAAAAATCCCGCCAGCAGCGTGATTGCCAGATGCAGCTCCAGTTCTTGTTTCAGCCACGCGGAGAGCCAGATAAGCACGGGTGCGGCAAGGATCCGGCCCGTGTTAAAGCAGAACCCCGAGCCGGTGGCGCGGAGGTGCGTGGGGAACAATTCAGGAAAGTACACGGCGTATCCCGCGTGGATGCCCAGGCCGAAGAAACCGAAGACGGGCAGCAGGCACAGCAGCAGCCCATAGCTCCCCACGGCGGAGGGCACCCAGCAAATAATTACGGTCATGACGAGCGCGCAGATGTGCATCATCGCGAAAGTTGCACGACGACCAAACCGCATGCTGAGCGGCCCAAAGCAGACCATGCCCACAGCAGCTCCCGCCGTCAGCACAAAGCCATAGGCTATTTTGCCCTGGCTGGCCGCCTCCTTGGGATCCACGCCCTGGCTCTTGAGAAGTTCCTCCGCGAGATTCTGCGCGGCGACTACCACGCCCCAGAAAGTTGCCAGGCCCACCATGGCCAGCAAAGCGCCGAAGATCGCTCGTGAGCGCCAGCGGGAATCTCCCAACAGATCCGAAAAGCTGCCAAGCTTGTCCGACCTGGTCTCTCTGGCATGCAACCAGGAGTCCGGCTCCTTCACGCTCACCCGCACCCAAAGTACCAGCAACGCCGGCACGACCCCGATGAGGTAGGCAATACGCCAATGCTCCCCCACCGCCAGCCCCGTGGCCGCCGCCAGCCAGGCACCGATAACGCTGGACGCATGAAAGATGCCTCCGGCACGGGCGCGGGCCTTCGAGGGGAACACCTCTGCAACCAATGCCGCGCCCACAGCCCACTCCCCGCCGACGCCCATGGCCACCAGGAAACGAAGCACTCCCACCTGCCACAAGTCCGTGGCCATCGCAGTGAGGCCCGTGAAGATGGAATAGAATAGGATGGTGAGGGCCATCACGGGCTTCCGCCCCCACTTGTCCGCCAGCGAGCTGAAGAGCCAGCCTCCGAGGGTGCCGCCGATGAGGAAGATGCCGAGAAACCTCTCGCCCCATGCCTTCACCTCGGGCGAGTCGGACGGCACCTTGAGCAGATCCGGCAGCATGTCGCCGCGAGTGATGTTGTAGATCTGCCCTTCGAACGCATCGAAGACCCAGCCTGCAGAGGCGATGATGAGCACCAGCCACTGGTACCGGGTCACTCCGTGGTACCAGGGCGTCTCCAGTCGGTGCTTCATGTCACTCATGCCTTGAGAAACTCCTGAAGATGCACCGTCTTGCCAGTTTCAATCGATTGCTCCGCAGCGAGGCACAAGGCGGTGCTCCACAGGCCATCCATTCCCGTGGCGGCAGGTGCTGAGCCCTCACGAACGCAGCGCACGCACATGGCGATCTCTTCGCGAAGCTCGAAGACTTCGCCGGATTTCTGCGTCATCTTCACCTCCTCGATTTCTTTTCCGTCAAATACGCGGAGTGAGAAACTGGGATCCATGGTGCGATCCATGGCGCCACTCCACGCCGCCCAGATGGCTCCCTTCGTTCCCGCCACCTTCACAGTCTGATGGTGCTCGAAGGCCGCCAGTGTCTGGGAAATCACCGCATACGCACCGCTTTCGTACTTCATGATGGCGCTGAAATTGTCGTGCAAGTGAGGACGGGAGGAGTCGATGGAATTTCCGGCACCATACACGGTAACGGGATCCCCTTCCCCACTGAGATACCAGCGGGCGAGGTCAAAGAAGTGAATCGGCTCCTCCAGTACCCAGCTCCCCACGCGTGCTCCGTCATAGCGCCAACCGCTTGCACCTAGCCGATAGGGTTTTCTCGATAGTTCCACTAATACATAACGCGGGGTGCCGATGACGCCCTGCTCGATGCGGCGCTTCACCTCGCCCCACTGGGACGAAAGACGTAACTCATGACCGATGGCCAGCATGCGTTGTTTGCTCGACGCGAGCTCGGTCAATGTGCGACAGTCCCTCACGCTCAAGGCCATGGGTTTTTCCAGAAGGACGTGGCACCCTGCCTCCAGAGCCTCACGGCACGCTTGCAAGTGTGTGTGGCTGGGCGTAACTATGTCCACGATGTCGAGGTGACCAGCCGCCAGCATGGAGCTGACATCAGCATGGATCGTGGCATTGGGATATAGGCTACGTGCTTCAGCGCGAGTGACATCTGAGGGGGCAACGATCGCTTTCAGTTCGGCATCGGGACAAGAGGTGATGGACTGGGCATGCATGCGCCCCCAAGCACCAAATCCTGCCAAACCGAAAAAAAGTTTCTTGCTCATCGCTCCGAAATTAGGTAACAAAAGTATCAGAACAAGCCAAAGTTATTTTTTACCGAAAATAAGTGGTGGCACAATGGCAACATTGGTGCTTCCGTTGGCTGGTTTGCAATCCCCCCAACCCCAACCCCCCGTACCGTGAATGCTCCCCCCAGCATCCCGATAAGGACGACCCCACGTATCGCAGAAGTCTCGTGGTTCTCCGCCTTGTGCTCCGATGATTTTGAATATCTCGGCGTGCCGGACGGAAGTTTGAGAAGCAGCTTTGAGCATTGCTCGAGCATCGTAAAGAAGGCCGATGAGCTTGGCTACCAGAACGTCCTGCTGCCCTCCGGCTTCGTGCCAGGGCAGGATGCGCTGGGTTTCGCCTTCTCCATGGCGGTCCTGACCAAACAGATCAACCAGCTCGTAGCCCTGCGCATGGGTGAGGTGCATCCGCCCATGCTGGCGCGCGCCATCTCCTCGCTGGATCACATTGCGAAAGGCCGCCTCGCCTTGAACATCATCTCCAGCGACATGCCCGGGCTGAAGGAGTCCAACGAAGAGCGCTACTCGCGAAGCGACGAGATCATCCAATTCCTGAAGCAGTGCTGGACGCAGGAGACCGTGGAGTTTCACGGGCGCTTCTATGATTTCCATCCACTGCCCACGGATCCGGTGAAGCCCTACCAGCAGAATGGTGGACCTCTGCTGTACTTCGGCGGCATCTCCCCCATGGCCCAGGCGCTGTGCGCGAAGCATTGCGATGTCTTCCTGATGTGGCCGGAGACCACGCCCCTGCTGACAGAAACCATGAGAGGGGTCGCTGCCCAAGCAGCGGAGCATGACCGGAAGATTGACTTCGGTCTACGCATCCATGTCATCGTGCGCGAAACCGAAAGCGAGGCTCGCGAGGCCGCACGAAAGCTGGTCTCCAAGCTCGACGACACGAAAGGTCTTGAGATCAAGTCCCGCTCTCAAGACAGCAAGTCCGCCGGTGTGCTGCGCCAGGATGCACTCCGCGAAGCGGCTGATGATGAAGGCTACATTGAGGAGCACATTTGGAGTGGCATCGGCCGGGCCCGCAGCGGCTGTGGCAGCGCCATCGTGGGCGACCCGGATCAAGTCTATGCGAAATTGCAGAGCTACATGGACCTCGGCATGCGCTCCTTCATCTTGAGCGGCTATCCTCACTTGGAAGAGTGTGACCTTTTTGCGAAGTACGTGCTGCCCCGCATGCAGACGTGCCGGCTGAACGAGGTGCAGGGAAGGTTGCCGAAGGAAACACCGGTGACGCCGCTGACGACAGGGAAGAGGAAGTAGAGGAGTACACCCACTCACGGTTTCTCGTCCCTGGCAAAAGGGTCGAGCGGGGTCGTATCTGTGCTCGGCCTGGGGGAAGGAATGAATCTCTGAACTGAATCTGGAAGAATCATGACCACTTTAGCCAGGCGCATGACAAGCCAATATTCCGCTCCCGAGCACCAGTGGTATTTCACCTTCGCGCCGTGATCCGAGGCCTCGCGATGCCACTGTGTGCTCATATCTGCCACCAGACGAGTTCGCTGACCTCCCCTTAGCTCCACTCCCATGGCATCACGATTGAGGACTGAAGGTTGTTGATCCCGAAGATGGATGTTCCCCAAAGTCGAGATGCGCATGTCCTCCCTGCCTACATCCGCCATGAAAAACACCAGTGGAAATCGGGTCGTGTTCTCCACCTCGATTTCGACGAGTTGAGGATACGTGGGGTCTGCTGCTGCGGCTGTCAGTGGATCAGTCACGCGAAAACGCAAAGGATTCTCAGGGCTCCAAGCTAGAGCCAAATACACCACGGGGCCTGTGAGTAGCAGGAGAAAGATGGCAGCAATCCACCACTTGACGCGACGAGACATGGATTAGTTGATGCGCATTGAATTCCGGTGCCTCACTGTCTTCCCACTTCCTCATCGGCCTCCACATTACCCAGGAGAGGACGAAGGCGTAGGTGCTCCGATTTCTCGAGCTCCGGATCCTGCTCCAGCGTGCGTTCCGCGAGCCGGCGGGCCAGCGTGATGAGGCGGGTATCCGCGAGCATCTCACCGAAGAGCAACGGGGCCTGACCGCTCTGGGCGTGCCCCAGGACGTTGCCGGGGCCGCGGCGTTTGAGATCTTCTTCCGCGATGCGGAAACCATCGTGCGTCTCTTCGAGCAGATGCAGGCGTTCCTTCGCCTCCTTGTCACCCTTCGGCACGAAGAGGACGCACCAGGAGGTGTGCGACCCACGACCGATGCGACCGCGCAACTGGTGGATCTGCGCAAGACCAAAACGTGCGGCATCGTGAATGAGCATGACGGTGGCGTTCGGCACGTCCACACCCACTTCGATGACGGTAGTGCTCACCAGCGCCTTCAACTCGCCCGAGCGGAAGCGGCGCATCACGGCCTCCTTTGCATCGCCGTCCATGCGACCGTGCAGCAGTCCCACGGCATGCGGTGTCAGACGTTCGGTCCACTCGGCATGACCTTTCACCGCAGCGCCAGCGTCAAGTTTCTCTGATTCTTCGATGAGGGGATAGACGATGTAGCACTGCCTGCCTTCTTCGATCTGAGTGCGGACGAATTTGGTCACCTCGTCCACCTTGGTGACTTCACGGACGGCGGTGATCACCTTGCCTCGTTCCTTGGGACGCTCATCTATCGTAGAGACATCAAGGTCTCCGTACATGGTGAGCGTCAGGGTCCGCGGAATGGGCGTAGCGGTCATCACCAGCACATCGGGAGCCTCGCCGCGCGAGATGAGGCGGGCGCGCTGGGCGACGCCAAACTTGTGCTGTTCATCGATCACCACGAGGCCGAGCTTCGAGAGGGCGGATTCGTTTTCGCCATACAACAAGGCATGCGTGCCGATGAAGATGTGCGGCTGGCCTGCCTCACCATTTGTCGGGCCGGTTTTGAACTCGAAAAGCTCCAGCGCACCACCATCCGCCTTCTTGTCTCCCGTGCGGAGACTCACGCGCATGCCCAGGGGCTCCAGCAGGCGCAGCGCATTTTGATAGTGTTGCTCGGCGAGGATCTGCGTGGGTGCCATGAGTGCGCCTTGTCTTCCGGACTCCACGGCAATGAGCATCGCAGCGAGAGCCACCACCGTCTTGCCGCTGCCCACATCGCCGTGCAGCAGTCGATTCATGGGCTGGGGCATGGCCATGTCTGCCGCAATCTCACGCAGCGAGCGATCCTGTGCTTCGGTAAAGGCGAATGGCAGAGAAGCGAGGAATTGTTGGAGGAGTTTCCCCTCTGGCTTCAGCGCATGCCCTCCGGTGTGCTTGAAGCGCAGACGACGGCGCACCACACGCAATTGCAGGATATAAAACTCCTCCAGCGCCAGATACCTGCGCGCCTGCTCCAGCACGCTCATCTCCGATGGCTTGTGCAGCGTACGCAGCGCCTGGGCACGACCGAGACCATCGAACTCACCACCGGCCTTGGGAGGCGGCAGCAAGTCCGCCATGCCGCGATCATCCAGATGCTCCAGCACCCGCCAGATGGCGGTGCGCAGCATCTTCTGCTTCAGGGCACCCTTGAGCGGGTAGATGGGAACGATGCGGCTCGTGTGGATTTCGGCGTCTCCTTCTTCATCGCCCTTCACCACTTCGTACTCGGGGTGCCCCATCACGAGGCGGTCTTTGATCTGCTTGATCTTGCCGTACACCATCATCTCCATGCCCACGGCAATGGCCTTCTGCAGAAAGGGCATCCCGAACCACCGGAGCGTGAGCTGCTGGTGCATGGGATTGTCCTGCGCCGCCTCCACCACGGCTTCGAAATTTCCCCCACGTCTGCCGCCAAAGCGCATCACGCGAGTGCTGAGCACCTGCACCTGATGACATACCGGAATCTCACTGGGTGAGAATCCCTTGAACTCCATCTTGCGGCGATCCTCGTGGCGCGAGGGCAGGTGAAGGACCAGCTGCTCCACGGTGAGGAATCCTTCCTTGCCCAGAGACTTGGCGATGGCAGCCGACAAGCCCGGCACACCGGAGAGCGGGGTATCAAGGGTCAACGATGACTTTGAAGAAGAGGCGGACAAAGGAATGAGATGGAGATGGCTCGGGATGGCAAAGGACAGGGCGCAGTATTCAGGCAATGCGCCTGGAAGCCAACATCAAACCTCATTTGCACCCTGGGCGCTTTCTGCATTTCCATCTACGCACTTGCCATCGTCCACCACCTGCGCTGCACTAAGCGCATGGCCACCGACACCACTGCGCTGCCCACGGGACTGCTGCTTGATAACGTCTATCGTGATCACGACACCGGCCCTGGACATCCGGAACAGCCTGCCCGGTACAAGGTTGTCACGGAGGCCCTCACCCAAGCAGGCCTGGTGCAAAAGACCCAGGCACTGACCCAGCAGCCGTGCGAGGATGACCACATCCTGCTGTGCCATACCAAGGCCTATCTCGACATCGCCAAGCGCGACGTGGCGAGTGGCCGCGACGAACTCAGCACCGGGGACACCATCATCTGCCCGCGCTCGCTGGATGTGGCGCAACGTGCCGTGGGCGCCGTAGTCAATGCCGTGGATGCGGTGATGACTGGCAAACTGAAGAACGCCTTCTGCGCCGTACGGCCTCCCGGACACCACGCCCGGCCCGCTCAAGGGATGGGCTTCTGCCTTTTCAACAACATCGCCATCGGCGCGCGCCATGCGCAAAAGAAACATGGCGCCGCGAAGGTGCTCATCGTGGATTGGGACGTGCATCACGGCAATGGCACCCAGGACATCTTTTATGAAGACGGGAGCGTCTTCTTCTTCAGCTCGCACCAGGCGCCATGGTATCCCTTCACCGGTTGGGCTGAGGAGACAGGAACCGGCAAAGGAAAAGGGTGCACGATGAATGCACCCTTTGCCGCAGGTTCCGGCATGAAGGAGATTGGTGGTGCGATCGAAGGCCCCCTGGCGGAGGTGGCGGCGAAATTCAAACCGGATCTGGTGATGATCTCCGCGGGCTTTGATTCACGTGTCGATGACCCCTTGGGACGATTCACACTGACGGATGACCAGTTCGCGTCGCTCACCAAGACGCTGCGCCAGTTTGCCGGGGAGCATTGCGGTGGCAGGATTGTGTCCGTATTGGAAGGCGGATACAATCTCGATGGGCTCGGCAAGGCGGTGGCAGCCCATGTGGGAGCCCTCGTTTAATATCGCATTACGATATACTTTCGGTGCTCTGGCAGGTAAAGCCGTTTGCCCGGGGCACTGTCCTTGCTACGTAGCAGGGAAATGATCTCCAAGCTGCCGAAGTGGGTGGGCATCGGGGCGTGGGCCCTGGCGTTCGTGGCTGGCATGGTGAATGTGGTGGGCTTTCTGAGCTTTGAGCATCAGGCAGTGACACATCTTACCGGCACGACCTCCATGCTGGGAGCCGCCATTGCGGAGGGGCGGGGCCGCGACGTGATGGGACTGGGGCTGGTGATCGCGTCGTTCCTCGCTGGCGCCATGCTGAGCGGCTTCATCATCCAGGACAGTGCGTTGCGACTGGGTCGGCGATACGGCGTGGTGCTGGTACTGGAGTCCCTGCTCCTTTGCACCGCGGCATTCCTCCTGCGAACACATCATACCTCGGGTATGTACCTGGCAGCTGGAGCGTGCGGTCTGCAGAATGCGATGGCCACGACCTACAGCGGTGCCGTGATCCGCACCACGCACCTGTCCGGCATGTTCACGGATCTCGGTATTTCCCTGGGGCATTTATTGAGAGGGTTGCCCGTGGAGCCCAGACGCCTGCGCATTTCATGGATCATCATCTCGGCCTTTCTCACGGGCGGCATCGCGGGAGCGGCTGCCTTCCACTGGTGGAGCTACAACACACTTTTCATCCCGGCGGCGCTGACAGGACTGGCGGGCATGGCGTATGGCATCTATCGACACACTCGCCGCTGATGGCACGTCTTCTTCCTCATGCCTCCCGATTTCGTCGCCCTCGATAAGGCCCATGTCTGGCATCCCTTCACGCCGATGCAGGACTGGTGCGCCCCTGATCACGAGCCCATCATGCTCGTGGACGGCGAAGGCTGCTGGCTCACCGACCAGCATGGCAATCGCTACCTCGATGGCAACTCCTCCATCTGGACGAACATCCATGGCCATCGCCACCCGCGCATTCATGCGGCCATCAAGGCCCAACTCGATCACGTAGCACATACTTCGTTTCTGGGATTCGCCAATCCACCCGCCGCTCAACTCGCCGGCGAACTGACCGCTCTTATCCCCGGTGGCAGGCTCAACAAGGTCTTCTACACGGACAACGGCTCCACCGCGATCGAGTCCGCAGTGCGCATGTCCTTGCAATACTGGGAGCAGAATGGATCGCCGCAACGCACGCGCATCATTTCCTTTGATGCCGCCTATCACGGGGACACCCTGGGTGCCGCGAGCTTGGGGGGGATTCCACTCTTCAAGGGCAGTGGCAATCAATTTGGCTACGCCGTCCAGCGGATCAGTTCCGCTGAGCAACTCGAGTCATTAGACGATGTTACGAGTATCGCAGCCGTCATCATCGAACCCCTCATTCAAGGGGCTGCAGGCATGCGCGTGTGGCCCCAAGGGATGTTGAAGCAGATCGAAACCTGGTGCCGGGCGCATGATGTGTTTCTGATTCTCGACGAGGTCATGACCGGCTTTGGCCGCACCGGGAAGATGTTTGCCTGCGAGCATGAAGATGTCGTGCCGGACTTCCTCTGTCTCGCCAAAGGTCTCACCGGTGGCTATTTACCGCTGGCCGCCACGCTCACCACGCAGCGTGTGTTTGATGGCTTCCTCGGTGATGCGAGCGAAGGCCGCACCTTCTTCTACGGCCACAGCTATGCGGGAAGCCAGCTAGGTTGTGCCGCAGCACTGGCGAGCCTCGCCGTATTCCGTGAAGAGCGTCTACTAGAGCAGTTGCCTGCGAAGGTCACATCCTTCACCTCCGTGCTCGATACGCTGCGCGCTCATCCACACGTGATCGATATTCGCCAATGCGGCCTCATTGCCGGCATTGAGATTGGCAAGAGCAAGGACCCACGGGAGGAATACCCGGCTGCTGATCGCATGGGTGTGAAGGCATGCCTCGCTGCACGCAGGCATGCGCTGCTCACGCGGCCAGTGGTGAATACGCTGGTGCTGATGCCGCCCCTCTGTGCGACGGAAGGAGAGATGCAGCGGATGGCGGAGGCCTTGCGTGCGAGCATTGATGAAGTGTGTGGCAGCGATTAGCGGGGCACCCACTTTCCCCCGTTGTGTCGCAGCTCCTGAATCCACTCCTTGAAGCCCTTCTCTCTGGCAACGGCCCGCTCGATAGGGTCCGCAATATTGATACCCTGCGTGGCCCGCGCCTTCAACACTGAGATGATTATGTCTTCACGCTGTTTGCGTCTGAACTCATCCAATGTCTGGCCTTTTTCCGATAACGCGCGCTCGAACGCTGCCTGACTTCCCCCGTAGTTTCGCTCGACGATGTCAGTCAAGGTCTGGTCGACGTAATCCTCCTTGATCGTACCGCCCGACTTCCTGAAGTAGGCGAGGGCCACCTCCCGGTCATCCATGTCGACAATGAGTTCCTCCCACTTTCTTTTTTCTTCCTCAGGATCTTTGGGCGGCTGGATGGCGGCAGACTGCGGCCTTGAATCTGCAGTGAGCGTAGCAAAGCCCCGCGAACCCGGTGGTGGGGCTGAAGCAGCAGAAGTTGTCGCAGGGTTCGCCGTCGAAGGCGTATTGGATGGTGACAGAAGAAAAGGAATGCTGACAACAGCAGCAGTTCCCGCAGCGAAGAGTATCTTGGTGGTCGCAGTCATGGTGAGAAGAGTGCTGGAAGTGGCGATGGATCCCACAGCGCTTGTACCAGCGCCGGTCATGCCTATCTTGTTGAGCGAGGTGACCAATGTGCCCGGCGTCGCGTGCGCGGACTGCGTTATCAGCAAGCCCGCGAGACCTGCGCCGCACAGCACCCCCTTTTTTGCCAGGCCCTCGCGCAGTGCCTGCAACGCCGTCTCTAGCTTTCGCGAGACCGTGGACTGGCTTACGCCCATCCGCCGCGCGATTTCCTGCTGGGCACGCTGCTCAAGAAAATGCTCCACAAGAAGCGACCGTAACTCCTCCGGCAGTGCATCCAGCACCTCATCCACGAGTGGCTCGATCTCTGCCCAGGAAGCTTCACGCGCAGTATCATGCCAGTGCTCCGCCGCAGGCTCATACCGCTGGCGTGTCACCTTGCTGCGAATGGCATCACAGGCGCGCTGCCGTGTCACGTGATGCAGCCATGCTCCCACACAGTCGATGGTCTGATGACTGGCACGCGCCAGTTTCAGAAAGGCCTCCTGCGCCACATCCTCAGCCAGTGCAGCATCACGCGTCACCCGCTGCGCCGTGGCATACACCATGCCCGCATGCGTACGAACCAACTCCGCAAACGCACCCGCATCACCATGGTGATGATAGCGCTGCAGGAGGGCGAGATCGGTCTTCATGCTTTCTGATCATGATGCCGCGCGCCATGTCTGGTCTATGCAAAAAAGTGGACTATCGACCCAGAAGCTACCCCGCTGCTGATGAGTGAGCATGCCAGATCAAGAAGGGCACTACGACCAGGGCACACCAACCCAGAACAGACCCGAACCATGCAACCGTCAACAGAGCAAAGTTCCCATTGTTCTTCCTCAGATTAGGTTCAAAGCACATGATCATCCGGTGGTAGCTGAGCGGCAGCCGTGGCAGTCCGGCAGGTGGCAACTTCATGGAGTTCGCCCAACATGGATTCTCATGCCAAACCCGCTTCAGCAGTAGTCGTTCGGCGAGATGGCCCACAAAAAGAAGACCCATCATCAGCTTAAACCACGACTCATAGCTCATGAATAGTTGTACCTCCTCGCGGCCGACTGCTCAATCGGCACAGGCAATCTTCAGTCACTATTTACCATTCAACCCGTGCTGATGCAGCTTCTCCCGCAAGGTAAGCCGTGAGATGCCCAGCCACCGCGCGGCCTTGGCTTTGTTCCCCTCGGAGAGATCCATGGCAGCACCGATGAGCTCGCGCTCCATGAGGCGCTGCATCTCAGCATAGGCACCGGGAATTTCTCCGTCCATGGCGCGACGCAGCACCTGTCCGGCCGCCTCGGCGAGGGTGTTCTGCTCTTGCCGCGGACGGACCAGGGCGGACTCGGTGATGAGTTCACGCACATCATCCTCGGTGATGGTATAGCTGCGACGCTTGAGCAGGGCCTTGCGCAGGATGTTCTGCACCTGGCGCACATTTCCCGGCCAGGGTTGTTGCTGTATGGCGCGCACCGCCTCGGGTGCGATGGAGACTTTTTCAATGCCGAAGTCCTCCGCATACTTCGCGAGGAAGTAGTCGACCAGGAGCGGAATGTCCTCCGGCCTCTCACGCAGTGGAGGAAGCTGGATGGTGGCGACATTCAGCCGGTAGTAGAGGTCCTCGCGGAACTCACCCTTGTTGATCATGTCCTCCAGATTCCGATGCGTCGCGGCGATGAAGCGCACATCCACGGGAATGTCCTCGCGGCCGCCCACACGCTGGATGCGCTTTTCCTGGAGCACGCGCAGCAGCTTCGCCTGCAGGTGCAGATCCATGTCGCCAATCTCATCAAGGAAGAGCGTGGCATTGTGCGCCTGCTCAAAGCGCCCGATGCGTGCGCTCACCGCGCCGGTGAACGCCCCTTTTTCATGGCCGAAGAGTTCGCTCTCCAGGAGACTCTCCGGAATGGCGGCGCAGTTCACTGCGATGAAAGGCTTGTGAGCGCGGTGGCCGTGCTGGTACAGCGCACGTGCGATGAGTTCCTTGCCCGTGCCGGTCTCACCACGGATGAGCACGGTCACGGGAGTGGCGGCAATCTTCGCCAGCTCACGATACACCCGGCCCATGGCGCGGCTCTTTCCAATCAGCGTGTCCTGCTCCTCATACACGCGGCCGATTTCCACCGGCTTGGACATCTGGCGCGCGGCAGCAATGGCCTCCTCCAGCACGCTACGAAGTTCCGCGCCGTCCACCGGCTTGGGCAGAATGTCATACGCCCCACTCTTCACGGCGTGAATGGCCACATCGCCATCGCGAGCGCCGGTGAGGAGAATCAAAGGCAGGCGTGGCTTCTTGATATGCACGGTGGAGATCACCTGTAGGCCACCCGCCCCCGGCAGGCGGTACTCCGTGACCACGGCGTCCACTTCCTCTCCCAAGGCGGCATCGATGCCCTCGGTTCCGTTGGTGGCAATGCTCACCTCGTAGCCGCCCTCGCGGAGGGCATCCGCCGTGCGCGCCGCATCTTCCGCCGAGGCATCGACGATGAGGATACGGAAGGGACGTTTCATGAAAGGGAAGGCGCGACGCCTTCACAGTCAGCATGTCGGATGCCGGACGGATGGCGCAAGTGCCATCCTCCCCAAAACCTCATGCCGCGCAAGTGGTAAGCCACTTACCACCAGGCGGTCACCGGCTCACCAATCACGCTTAATTCCCAACACATGGAGAAAACAAAACCAACACACAATCAACTCTAAACCAATAACTTACAACCTAAACGATCCACTTGGCACGCCCTTTGCCTTAATACCTACCGACACCCCTGATTCCCGGTTCACCCAGGAGAACTTCCTCAAACGAACAACCAGCCAGCAAAGGAAAGCAAACAGCCATGAAAAAGATCGAAGCCATCATCAAGCCCCACAAACTCGACGACGTCCAGGAAGCGCTCCGCGCCGTCGGCGTGAACGGCATGACCGTCACGGAAGTGAAGGGCTTCGGCCGCCAGCGCGGTCATACGGAAATTTACCGCGGCAGCGAGTACACCGTGAACTTCCTCCCGAAGGTGAAGGTCGAGGTGCTCGTCTCCGCTGAAGTCGCCGACGCCGCGGTGAAGGCCATCCTGCAGGGTGCCAACACCGGCAAGGTGGGCGACGGCAAGATCGCCATCTACAACGTGGAAGACGTCCTGCGCATCCGCACGGGCGAGCACGGCGTGGATGCTCTGTAATTCGCAAAAAGTCCCCCAAGAGCCAAACCCCAAGGGCACGCGACCTCGCCGGCGCGTGCCTTTTTGTGCCCAAAGCGAGCGGATGGGACCTCGGACCGGGGAAGGGCCATCCATTGCTAATAAACCCGGCTCGCGTACGTTTTACCGGTTCATACCCGGCCTGGTCCGGCTCTGCCTGCTTCCCCTCCCCTGCCTTCTCCACCCACCATGCATTTCTTCCGCCTGCCCCTGCTGCTTGCCCTTGGATTGAGCATTTCCCTCTCCCCGGCGAGAGCAGAAAAGAAGGAAACGGAAGAAAAGCCGGCTGCGGAAGCCGCCGCCACGGTCAAAGAAGCCGACAAGAAGATGGAAGAGGAGGCTCCCAAGGATCCTCTCGCTGAGGCGGAGGCCCTGCTCAAGGCGCATGCGGAGACCGGCATTGGCGACTTTGGCAGCATGGAACCGCTACAGCGGCAGGACACCCCGGATCGCGGCGTGGTGGCCTTCAATGTGGATGAGAACAAGGCGGTCTTCAGCCCCATGGCCCACTGGGAGCAGTACAACATCCCCATGGAGACGAAACGCTGGGGCCGGTACAACGTGCGCATCACCTACACCCTGAAATCACCTGCTCTTGGTGTGCAGGTGAAGATTGCAGGCAGCACACCAGAGTCCGGTGGCACGCTCAAGAAGCAGATCAAAGGGACCTCCGGCGCACGGAATTCCACGTTTGTCGGGCAGATCTATGTGAAGGAGGCCGGTCCCCTCTTCGTCGCGCTCTACACCCCTGGTGGCATCGGCTTCTCGAACTTCTACCTGCATGAAGTCGCGCTCGTTCCCGCCCCTGAAAGCGAAAATGTCCTCTCGCCTACAGAAGATGGATCTCTGCAGCTCCTCGCCAATGCTGCCACCACCTGGAGCGAGAACATGCGCTACGAACCCAAGCCCGAAAAGAACTGCCTCGGCTTCTGGACGGAGAAGGATGACTTCGCCGAATGGGAATTCACCGTAACCAAGCCCGGCAAGTACGCCGTGACCGTGCACCAGGGATGCGGTGCCGGCGGTGGCAGCAAAGTGGCTGTGATGCTTGGCGAGCAGAAGTTGAACTTCACTGTGAAGGACACCGGAGGCTTCCAGAAATGGGCTCCCGTAAATGCCGGTGAAGTCACCATCAGTGAACCCGGCACCTATCGCCTGGCGGTAAAGCCCGAGACGAAGAATGGCAAGGCCATCATGGACATCCAGAAGGTCGTGCTCGCTCCCGTGAGCTGAGAAGAGTACCACATCAGGCTCGATGACACCACGCGGTTTGGATTGACCCAAACCGCGTTTTTCTTTAGGCTCGTGCCATGGTGTATCTGCAGATTGTCCTGCTGCTGTTGATCGCACTGACCCAAATTCTGCGTGCCACGGCGATTGCACGCTGGGATCGGTTGTGGAGAGCGAAGCTGTTCCTTGCGATTTCTCTGGGGACGGCGCCAGTACTGATGCTGCTAAGCCGCCTGCGGATCATCAACAAGGATTACAGCGCAGTGATCCCCTGGGAATCTGCACTGGAGGGGATCTTCTTCATGGTGGCGGTTTGTTTCTATCTCTTCTGCCTGCGCGGTGATGCTGCGAGGCCGACGGGTGAGGAGAAGTGAGGATGGACTCGATATCCAAATCTCCTCTTGTCTCTAACAAAGACAGACAGCCCATCGCATTATTGAATGCATGGTGTTGGAGCAAGACCTACCCCGACAAAAAGGAGCCGCAGTTCGCCCTGAAGGGGCGAAGGAGCCCAGCCTAGGGTTAGGGAGCTTCAGCGACCGACACCCTAGGTGGCGATCTAAAAAGTCACACGACCCTGAAGGGGTCGAGGAGAGGTTCGCATGGTCTGCGCTGCCGAAAGATACCAGCGACGTCTCCTCCACCCTTTCAGGGTGGCACCCGTTTTTCTACGCTACCCAAGGTGTCGGTCGCTGAGGCTCCCTAACCTTGGGCTGGGCTCCTGCTGCCCTTCAGGCAGCGACTTCGGAACGGAGCTGACTTGCGGAGTCTGATGGCTTGCCAGCCTCTCTCTCAAGTGTTTGCGAAATCCCACCAACTCAGCGCAACCACCGGGAAAGCAGACGCTTTGCATCAGCATGCGACAGAACCTTGCCCTCCATGATCGCGCGCTCGCCTCGTTCGATGCATTCAAGCACCACCGCTTTTTGTTTCGACGCGGGTCTCTCTGGCTCTTTCATGTGTTCGAGTCGGTTTGACGCCAGCCGGAGGCCAGCGCGCCCACGACTGCTCAGTGTGAAGGCCTCTGGAGAGACCTTCTACCTTTCCATCTACTTCCGCAGCATCCAGCAGATGACGGCCTTCTGCACATGCAGGCGGTTCTCTGCCTCGTGGAAGATGACGTCGGCGTGCTGCTCGAGCACTTCGTCGGTGATTTCCTTCTCGCGGTAAGCGGGCAGGCAATGCATGACAATGGCATCCTTCGCGGCGTGCTTCATGAGCGCGCTGTTGATCTGGTAGGGTTGGAGGATCTTGAGGCGGTGGGCGCTCTCCTCTTCCTTGCCCATGCTGACCCACACGTCGGTGTATACCACATCCACGCCTGACACGGCCTTCACGGGATCATCCTCCAGCTTCACCATGCCGGACTTGAAGTTTTCCATGAAGGATTGCGGAGGCTGGAATTGCTTCGGTGCGCCGATGACGAGTTCGAAGCCGAGACGTTCGGCAGCCCACATCCAGGAGCGGGCCACATTGCAATCGCCATCACCGAGGAAACACACGCGCTTTCCCGCCCAGCCACCGAGACGCTCGTACATCACCTGCAGGTCCGCGAGGATCTGGCAGGGATGCTCTTCGTCCGTAAGCGCATTGATGGTCGGAAGGCTGCTGTACTTGGCGAAGTCCTCCACATCCGCCTGCGCGTAGGTGCGGATCACAGCGCCGTGCACCATGCGGCCCAGCACACGGGCCGTATCCTTCACGGGTTCGCCGCGACCGAGCTGTGTGTCCGCCCCGCTCAAGAACATCACACTGCCGCCCAGTTCGCGAATGCCGACCTCAAAGCTCACGCGCGTGCGCGTGGAGGATTTGTTGAAGATGAGTGCCCAGCACTGGCCATTGAGAATCTGCGGGGTAGCGTTGCGATTTTTGCGCAGCTTGGCCCCGAGCTCGACGATGTCCGTGATCTCACCGGCGGTGAGAGCTTCGATGGAAAGAAGATGTTTCATCGTGAATAGGCAGGACTGGGATTAGGACAGTTTGGAGAGCACCGTTTGCATGATGCCCAGGCCTTCCTTGGCCTCGGCTTCGATGGTGTTCATGGGAGCGAGCCAGCGAATGACCTTCGGACCAGCAGGCACGACCAGCAGACACGCATCCATGAGCAGCTTCGCCACCCAGATGGAGGGCACCTTGCCGCTCGCCTTGAAGTCTTCATTGGCTTCGATGAGCGGCACGTTCAGTTCAAATCCGATCATGAAACCAAAGGCGCGCACTTCGCTGAGCACCGGCAATTTCCATGCCAGCGCTTCTTTCGCGATGAAGGCACCCATGGCTTTCGCGTGAGCGGCAAGGTTGTCACGCAGGATGACCTTGAGCGTTGCCATGCCCGTGGCACATGCGAGCGGTGAACCGCCGTACGTGGTGCCGTGCGTGCCAGCACTCAGGAGATTGCAAAGCCGGGTGCCTGCGGCATCACCGACCGAGCGATCTCTCGCCCAGAAGGAACCCAGCGGGTAACCGCTGCCGATGGACTTCGCCCAACTGATGGCATCCGGCAGAATCTCATCCCCTGGCACAATGCTGCGCCATCCAGCGAGTTCACCGGTACGACCGAGACCACACTGCACTTCATCGAGCAGCAGGAGCAGGTCATGCTGATCGCGCAGCTGCGCCGCGATGCGTAGGAACTCGGGCGTCACCGGGTTCACGCCGCTCTCGCCCTGCACGGGCTCCAGCAGGATGGCCACGGTGTTTTCATTCACGGCTGCTTTCAGCTCCGCAGCATCGTTGAAAGGCACGTACTTGAAGCCGGGAAGCAGCGGACCGAAGCCGCCATGAATCTTCTCCTGCGCCGTGGCCGTCATGGTGGCAAAGGTCCGGCCGTGGAAGCTGCCGGTGCAGGTGATGATCTCAAAGCGTGGCGAACCATCCGCCTTGGGCCGGGTGACACCGAACTTTCTAGCGAGCTTGATGAGACCTTCATTCGCCTCGGCACCGCTGTTGGAGAAGAAGCACTTGCCGGGAATGCCCAGCACCTCTTCCACCAGCATCTGCGCCAGCTCACCTTGCTGACGGATGTTGTACCAGTTGGAGACGTGAATCAGCGTCGCTGCCTGCTGGCTGATGGCCTGCACCACTTCCGGGTGACAGTGGCCGAGCGGACACACCGCCACACCGCCGGCGAAGTCGAGGTACTCGCGTCCGTCCTTGTCCCAGACGCGCGCGCCCTGGCCCCGCTCGGGCCAGAAGTCGTACCGTCCGTAGTTTGGCATGACGTACTTTGAAATGAGGGAATCAGACATGGATGAAAATCAGGATGAGAAAGAATGAATCGTAACAGGATGGAATGACTAACGAACGAAGATGAAGCGTCATCGTCGTCGCAGTCGTGTCCACACGCTGCTCTCTGCCTGATGGGTGCTGTGCCAGAACGTGCTCACAGCGTGATCTCCGTGCCGATGCCCCGGTCCGTGAAGCACTCCAGCACCAGTGAGTGCGGGATGCGTCCATCAATCATGTGCACCTTGCCCACGCCGCCATGTAGCGAGTCCAGGGCGCTGTCCACCTTTGGAATCATGCCACCAGAGATGATGCCTTCCTTCTTGAGCTGGGTGATGGAAGCCTCGTTCAAAGTTGGGATGAGCGTTGCGTTGTCCTTGGGATCACGCATCACGCCCAGCACATCACTGAGGAAAATGAGCTTGGTGGCCTTCAGTTTCTTTGCCAGTGCGCAAGCCGCGATGTCGGCATTCACATTGAGTGTATTTCGGGTACCGAGCTCACGAGCGACCGGTGAGACCACCGGCACCACCTCACCGGCCACGGCCAGGTCGATGACCTCCGTGTTGCACACGGTGACTTCTCCGACAAAGCCGAGATCCGCGGGTTCCCCCGTGGCGGGATCCTTCCCGAGCATCCGCTGCCCTGAGAACACCGTGGTACCGGGAAGGCCGATGGCACGACCGCCGAGCGCCTTGATGCGCTCCACAAGATCAGGGTTGATGACCCGGGCCAGGGTTTCTTCCACGATGCGAATAGTCGCTTCATCCGTCACGCGAAGGCCGCCGATGAACTTGGCCTCCAAACCGGAGTCCTTCATGGCCTTGTTGATGGCCTTGCCGCCACCGTGCACCAGCACAGGGTTGATGCCCACGGCCTCGAGGAAAACGATGTCGCGCAGCAGGCTGTCCACCAAAGACTGTTCTTCCATGGCGCTGCCACCCACCTTGATGAGGAAGGTCTGGCCGCGGAAGCTCTGCATGTACGGCAGGGCTTCGAGAAGGACGGCGGCTTTGCTAATCTGGTCGTTCAGGCTCATGGCAGGGGAGGAAGGGGAAGCACTAAGGAAAGCTGGCGCAGGCTCACAACGAAAAAAACGTCACATCCACGGGGATCGCCAAGATCCCCGGGAGAAGGCCAAAACGGCTGGGACTGACGTTTACGCCAGTCCGGTCTGTCGTTTCGAGTGTACCGCAGCGGAGTATTCGCTGCTGTTGAAGTCCACGTACTCTTCGCTGAGGTCCGTGGTGAAGACGTTGTAGCAGGCGTCGCCGAGATTCAGGTCGATGGTGACGGTGAAGTTCGCCTTGGCGGTGACCTTCTCCAGCTCCTTCACAGGAGTAGAGGTGGCCAGGCCGCCCTTGGCCGCGCACAATCCTCCAAAGTAGATGTCCACCAGCTCCTCCCTCACCCGGGCGTCGGCATAGCCGACCGCGTGGATGACGCGGCCCCAGTTCGGGTCGCCACCGTGGAAGGAGCACTTCACCAGCATGGACTTCGCAACCGTCTCAGCGACGGCTTTGGCATCCCGGTGGGTCTTGGCTCCATGGACGCGGATTTCTACAAACTTGGTTACGCGCTCGCCATCGCGCACGATCATCTTGGCGAGGTTCATCATCACGTGCTTCAGCGCGGCGCGGAAAATTTCCGTGCAGGGTGACTTGCTCTTGATCAGCGGCACCTCACTGGCGCCATTCGCCATGACAATCACGGTGTCATTCGTGCTGGTATCACCGTCGATGGTGATGCGGTTGAAAGTCTCTTCGACGGCGGCGTTCGTGGCTTTCTTGAGCTCTCCCGCCTGAATCTTCGCGTCCGTGGTGATGAAGGCCAGCATGGTGGCCATGTTCGGGCAGATCATGCCAGCGCCCTTGGCGACGCCCCCCACGCGGAAGGTTGCGCCCTCGCACTCCACCTCGACCGCGAATGTCTTCGGCTTGGTGTCGCTGGTCATGATGGCATGCATCGCGTCCTCAGAACCGGCCGGGCCGGATTTCAGAGACTGCACAAGATCCTCAATGCGCGGCGTGACCCTCTGCATGGGCATCGGCATGCCGATGATGCCGGTGGAGCACACGAGTACCTGACGCATTTTCACGCCAAGCTTGTCCGCCGTGGCCTTCGTCATGGCCTTGGCATCTGCGATGCCCTGGGGGCCGGTGCAAGCGTTGGCGTTGCCGCTGTTCGCGATGATGGCGCGCACGTCGCCCACCTTCACATGTTGCTGCGAGACGCGAACGCATCCGGCCTTCACCTTGTTCGTGGTGAAACAGGCCTCCGTATGCGTGGGCAGATCGGAGGTGATGAGCGCCAAGTCCAGCCGGGTGGCCGTGGGGTTCTTGATGCCGCAGGAAATCGCGCCCGCGCGGAAACCCTTCGCGGCAGTCACGCCACCGGCGATCTGCTTGAAGGGAAACTCAACGGCGGATGGGGGCTCCTTGCTCATGGATTTCTACGGGAGTGCTGAGGGAAAGCACTTAGACGACCATGAGGCCCGTTTCTTCCGGGAATCCATGGACGAGATTGAAGTTTTGCACGGCCTGGCCGGAGGCTCCCTTCACCAGGTTGTCCTCCGTGCTCATGAGAATGAGGCGTCCGGCACGTTCGTCGAACGCCCAGCCCACATCGATGAAATTGGTGCTCGTGATGTTCTTCGTGTCCGGGCACTGGTTCTTGCCCAGCAGCCGCACAAAGGGCCTGCCAGCGTACGCGGAGGCATAGGCGGCACTCACATCGTCGATGGTCACGCCTTCGCGCAGTCCGGCGAAAATGGTGGTGCAGATGCCCTGATTCACCGGAATGAGATGCGTCACAAAGGTGAAGCGCACCTTTCGCCCGGCAGCGAGGTCCAGCTCCTGGCCGATCTCACTGACGTGCCGGTGCTTCGGCACGCTGTAGGCGCGTACGCTCTCATTGCACTCGACGAACAGGAAGGGGATGCTCTCCTTGCGTCCAGCACCGCTCACGCCGCTCATGCTGGAAACCGAAATGGGCGACTCATCCAGCAAGCCTGCTTTCAAGAGCGGCAGCAGCGGAACGAGCACGCTGGTCGGGTAGCAGCCCGGACAGGCAATGAGCCGGGCGTTCTTGATCTCATCCGCCCGCCATTCGGAGAGGGCATACACCGCCTCATCCAGGAGGGCCGGCGCGGGATGCGCGTGATCGTAGTACTCCGCGTACACCTTGGCATCCCGAAGACGGAAGTCCGCGCTGAGGTCGATGACCTTCAACCCGGCCTCCAGCAGGGGACCTGCAAACTCATGCGCCACGCCGTGAGGCAGGGCGAGGAAGGCGACCGTCGCACCCAGCGCTTTGATGGCCGCCACGTCCGGCGCGATGAACTTCAGAGCCTCCGCCTGGGGGAATCCGCGCAACCTGGGAAACTCAGACACCAGCGGCTTTCCAGCCAGCGCCCGGGAGGTCACGGCCACGATTTCCGCGTGCGGGTGCAGCAGCAACAGACGCAGGAGCTCTCTGCCTGAGTAGCCACTGGCGCCGACCACTGCGACTTTCACCGGGGAGGACATGTTTTTTTGGGAGGGGGCGGAGTATGTGATCATGTGGGGCAGAAGCAAGGCGATTCACACTTGTTCACGAAGAAAGTTGTTCACATGGATTCATGGATGCATTCGCCTAAAATGCTTACGTTTTGCAAAGCGATTCAGCTTGAGCCTGACACTCCCCCTTTTCCGTTTTTCGTGAGAAAGATGCATCAGACACTTGCAATCAGGCGCGCTTCATCCAGACTGCCCGTCCTGCCAACAACTGGATCGCGGGCTGTAGTTCAGCCTGGTAGAACGCTTGCATGGGGTGCAAGAGGTCGTGAGTTCGAATCTCGCCAGCCCGACCAGTGGGGACAGGAGCACCGTCAATCGGAGTGCTCCGCGTCAGGCGCCGCATGGAACTGAGTCCGAGGTTGCGTTTTCCCACCGCCAGCCTTTCTTCAGCGAGGTGACTCCATGAAAATCCTCTTCCGGATGGCGATGCTGGGACTCATTGTCGCGATGGTCGTCCTCGTGGCAAAGACGGACCCCAAGGCAGTGGTGACAAATCAGCGCGACAAAGCCGCCAGGCGATGGATCCGGGAGCACGTGCCGGACAAGGAAGTGGAAGTGCTGGGTTTCAGCGAAGAACGGAAACTGTGGGACCACACTTACCTGGTGGGATGGGCTCGCTGGAAGAACGCCTCCGGGGTGACCGTCGTGAGCCACCATGTGTTCGAGGTGAATGGTCCCACGCAAATGGTAAACGCGTGGTCAGCCCGGGAATTTGTGGCGACCAAAAAGTTTGAGCTCCAGGTGATGCCCACCGCTCTGCAGGGGCAAAGAGCGAGAGAGCTGCAGACATTTTGCAACGAGATGGGCATCCCCGTCGAAAAGGATACCTAAGCGCGCGAGCTTGACGTTTTGCCTTGGAATCGGTGAAGATGCCGGGGCCATGAACAATATCGTTCGTTTCAGCGTCGGCTGCATGGGGTTGATCATGGTCGGCTTCGTGGTGGTGATGTACTTCGGGATGCGGGACACCGCGAAAACCGATTCTCCGGAAGAGCAGGCAAAGGCGCGGGTACGGCAGTGGATGGACCGGCTCTTCAACAACGCTGCCGAGCGTGAACTGGTGACCCTGGGGAGGGAGTACACCTTCGAGGGAGAAGACAAGAGCTACCGACTGGCGGATCTCCGCAGGAAAGATGCTACCGATCCGACTGCGGTGGAACGCTACGTGCTGCTGACCAGGCCGGATGGCACCGTCACCTATCACTGGACCGTGGCTGAGTTTACCAAAGAAAAGAAGGAGGCCGGGAAGGCTGAAGCAACGCCGGAGAGAGCCGCCTGGCAGGAGAAACGCTGGCTGATGATGCTGAAAGAAATGGGCCTGGAGGACAAAGCAGCGGCCCCAAGCCCAGCTGCCGTCCCCGCAGCGATCGGCAAGTAGCGCAGCACTCAATTAGCTATCAAAGCCCATGCCCTCGCAGGTGCGATCTGCGTACTCGATTCGCCACACACGATAGTCACGCCCACCCTCGAGGCCGATGAACATGCGACGCTTCCCCTTGTGCAGGTAGAAGTGGATCTCGCCGATCGTCAGCCCATCAACTTCTGCGGCGTAGATGTCGCCATGCCTGGTCAGACTGACCTTTTCTTTGTCCTTCTCCGTCGCGACCGAGGCGACCAGAAACTCAGGAACCTCCAGCACCTCACGAGCAAAGGCCACCACCGCATCCGACGGTTTTTTCAGCCTCTCATAGTCCAGGCTGAATTTCAGGCCGCGATACTCCCCATGCCAGCTTTCGTCTTCATCGGACCAGTGCGTGACGCCCAGCACCTCGTCGGTGTAGATGCTGTCAGGGTCTTCACCCTTCTTGAAGACATCGAAGAGGTTGGAGAGAAAACCCATGCACCACCCTATCTGTGGGCTGAAGTGGGATCAAGGTGTGTGCGTTTTCGCCACGACCGCAGGGGCCTACCTGCAGGATTTCGACTCAACATGCCACCGCACCTTTCGCCGGCCGAATTTGATGGTATGCTGGAGGTTCCCTCATTCCCTTTAGCGGAAGAGCGGATTCCAAACGTATCCCTCTAAAGACCCGATGTTCGACATTCGCGAAAAACCCAATCTCGTTGAGAGCGCCCTGCTCATCAGCGCCTGCTTTCGCCGTGAAGACCTCGGGGAGGCTCGCGAGATGCTGGAGGAGTTGAAGGATCTGGTCAGCACCTTGAGCATCGGCATCGCGGAAGCAGTGACCGTCCACGTGCGCGACATGAGTCCCCGCTACCTGACAGGCTCAGGCAAGGCGAAGGAACTCATGGATCACGCCAAGGCGCTGGGCTGTGATGCCATCATTTTTGACAACGAGCTGAGCCCCGGACAACAGCGCGCCTGGGAAGAAGAATCCGGCCTGTGTGTCATCGACCGGCAGGAGGTCATCCTGGACATCTTCAATCTCCGCGCACGCACGCGTGAGGCACGCCTGCAGGTGGCCCTGGCGCGCATGGAGTACTCCATGCCGCGACTCACCCGCATGTGGGCGCACCTGGACCGCCAGCGTGGTGCTGGCGGCGGTGGCGCCGGCGGTGCCGCACGTGGTGAAGGTGAACTCCAGTTGGAAATCGACCGCCGACTGGCCAACAAGCGCATTGAGAAACTCAAGGCGGACCTCATTGAGGTTCGCAAGCAGCGCGACACCCAGCGCAAGGAGCGCAGCCGTGTGCCCGTGCCGCATGGCGCCATTGTCGGCTACACAAACGCGGGCAAATCCTCCCTGCTGAACCTGCTGACCAAGAGCGATGTGCTCGCGGAGAACAAGCTTTTCGCCACGCTGGATACCAGCACCCGGCGCATGGAGATGCCGGACGGCCAGCAAATCCTGCTCACAGACACCGTCGGTTTCGTGCGCAAGCTGCCTCACGATCTGGTGCAGAGTTTCCGTGCCACTCTGGAGGAGGCGAATCTCGCCGACTTCCTCATCCACGTGGTGGACGCCTCTCATGAGAGCGCGGAAATCTTTCTCCAAACCACCACCGAAGTCCTCAAGGAGCTGGGCGCTGGAGATAAGAAGACCATCCTCGTCTTCAACAAGATTGATCTCGTCAGCGACCCGGCCCGCATTCAGGAACTCCAGCACCGCCATCCGGACGCCATCATGATGTCCGTGAAGGACGGCACGGGACTGGATGAGTTGCTCCACCGCGTTCACGAAATGGTCTTTGACCGGGTGGTGCGGCTCGACCTGCGCCTCCCGATGCACCGCCTCGACCTTCTCGCGCTCGCGCATCAGGAAGGCAAGGTGTTGCACGAGGACTATGAGGCAGACGCCGCAGTGGTGCAGTGCGTAGTGCCCAAGCGACTGGTGTCGCGTTTCACGCCATTCGCCGTTTAACAAGGCACTCCTTCGCGATGGCTTTGGGTCGTCGCGCTCATGGCCTGCGACCTCATGGAAAACCCAATTTTCAAAAAAGGTCACGCTGCGTCACAATGTTTTAAAAATCTTAAATTTTCATTGAGCTTAAATAAAAATCTGCTAAAAGCGACATAGGCCATAACAACTCAACCCTTTGGACCGCCATGCTGCGTCACCTCTTCCTCCATCGGGTCCGCAATCGGGCGCATCAACTTTTTGCGTTTCTGTTTCCAAAGGGCTTCGACGGTGAGGTTTTCATCTGTGGCGGCGCCTTCAAGCCGCTCCTTCGCAAGGGTCTGGTCATGCACGATCTGGATTTGTGGGTCCGTGACCGGAAACAACGAGCCAAACTCTGCCAGGCGCTGCTGGACCGTGGCGCGGTGCTTTTGCAGGATTTCCATCCCTACTGCCTGAAGTTCCGGTTGGAAGGGCAGATCATCGAAATCACCTACCACAACGTGAAGGACGGCACGCTGGCGGACGTGCTGAACACTTTTGACATCGCGCTCTGCGCCATGGGCGCGCGGTTTGCCGCTGGCCGCCTGGAGGAAGTACATGTCACCGAAGAGTGCTGGCAGTCCATCCGCGCCAAGGAAGTTCGCCTGCTCGAGGCATACTTCTGCTTCATCGGCCTGCAAAAGCCAGCCAGCCTTCTGCGCTCGTTGCACCGCATGGGTCAAAAGGCCGCAGAGCTGGGCTATCAGGTGAACTCTGACCACGAGCACCGGCTCTGGGACATCTACTGGCATGACTACTCGGAGGACGAGCGTCGGCAGGCGATGGACCTGTATTTCGACACCATGGTAGCCTACAAAGGCCAGCACGATGAACGCATCGTGCACCGCGCTTCCGTGGCGTACGTGCCCATTCCCAAGGCGCAGGGAGACGTCACGCCCCTGAGTGTCCCGCCGCGTCTGCGGCCCCTTCCCGCTTGATTGAAAGTTTCCAGCAGCAGCACCACGATGCTGCACGGAAGCTTTCCCGAACAGACAGAATCTGGCGCAAGCATGCCATGCCGCATGCAGATGCGTCCCCACCCTGAGGCAGTTTCGGCAAGACGAGCAAAAATCGCCGAATTTCGTCGGCGAAAGAATTCCGCGGATGATCCCTCGTTGCAGTTGGGCCCGACAGGATTCGAGAATTTATGATGAGAATGGCTTTCGTGGCAGACTACGGAAAGAGCCTTAAAGCATCATTTAGACAGCCTTCGATGCGTCATAAACGCCTGAGTCTGCGGCATAAATGAATGCTTAGAGTTTATCGCGTAGAGGACCTGTTGGAATTGCAATTATGAGAAAGTTTAACAAAGTTAACATCATTTTTCATAATTTTTATTGAATCTGCGAATGGTCGGCCATAGACTCCGCAATCATGAGAATGCAGCCTCTCACCGACTCCCACGCGAAATTGAATGGAAATTCAACGCGCATCGTGCACCTGAGCCAGTCGGACTTCCGTGATGGCGGTCTCGTGAGCACTGAACGCAAGCCTGCGAGCGTCTCCATCGACCTCGACAATCTCTGGGCCTATCTCAAGACCGCGGGTGTGTCCGGTTGGGAATCCTATCCCGGCTATCTCAATGAAGTGACGCCGCGTATTCTTCAGACGCTCGGCAAGTTCGACATCAACGCGACCTTCTTCGTCGTGGGACGTGACGCCGCGAATCCGGAGAACGCTCCTGCACTTCGCGCCATTGCAGACGCCGGCCACGAAATCGGCAATCACTCCTTCGACCACGAGCCATGGATGCCCCTCTACAGCGACGCGGAGCTTGCCGCTGACTTCAACAAATCTGAAGCCGCCATCCTCGAAGCGACCGGTCAGCGTCCTCGTGGTTTCCGTGGCCCGGGCTTCTGCACGTCCGGCCGTATGCGCGATGTGCTCCGCCTACGCGGCTATGAGTACGATGCCTCCCTGCTACCGACCTTCCTTGGCCCCATTGCGCGCTACTACTTCCAGCTCGTGTCCCGCCTTCCCGGCAAGGAGAAGGGCAAGCGCTCCCTGCTCTACGGAGGTTTCTCCAACGGAACGATGCCGCTGCGTCCCTTCGAGATTCGTCCGGGTCTCATGGAAGTGCCGGTGACCACGATGCCGATCTCCCGCCTGCCCGTGCACTTGAGCTACCTGCTCTTCCTTGCACAGCATTCGGATGCCCTGGCCCGCCTCTACTGGCGCATCGCCACCACACTGTGCCGCATGAGCAATGTGGGCCCTTCGCTGCTGCTGCATCCCACGGACTTCATGGATCTCAATGATGCGCCGGCGATGAGCTACTTCCCCGCGATGCGCATCCCGGTCGCCCGGAAGCAGGCGCTGGTCGAGTTCGTCCTGAGCAGCCTGCGCAAGCGTTGGAACGTCGGCACCGTCGCAGACCATGCCGCCGCCTTCCGCAAGATGCCAGCCAACGTGATCCCAATGCCGATCTCCACCCTGCCGGCCCCCGAGTCACTCCCCTCGCCCGTCACTGCAGCAATGTCCCGCCACGCCTGAGACAGAAAAAACCAAGGCTCAACCTCAACACAACAACTGCCCCATGCCTGCGAACATGAGTCCTGTTTCCATCGTCCTTCCCGCGTACAACGAGGAGAAGGACCTGCCCCTCCTGCTTGAGCGCCTGCAAAAGACCATGTCTGCCACCGGCCGCCCCTACCGCATCGTGGTCGTGGATGATGGCTCCGCCGATCGCACGGCGGAGATTGCTGAAGAAGCAGCGAAGCGCATGCCTGTGCATCTCGTCCGCCATCCGAAGAACCAGGGTTTGGGCCGCGCCATCCAGACCGGACTCACCGAGGCACGCCAGTTCGGCGGCTTCATCGTGACCATGGATGCGGACAACTCACATGACCCCTGCTACATCGACCAGATGGTGCGCGTGCTCGAAGAGCAGCCCGTGGATGTGGTGATTGCCTCCCGCTACCAGCGCGGCAGCGTCATCAAGGGCGTGCCCTACTACCGCCAGGTGCTGAGCCTTGGATGCTTCGTGATGATGAAGTCCATCCTTCCGTTCCGCAACGTGCGCGACTATTCCACCGGCTTCCGCGTGTACCGCGCCTCCGTCATCAGCCGCCTCGTGCAGCAGTTTGGCGATCAGCTCGTGGAAGTCTCCGGATTCGCCTGCATGCTGGAACTGCTGGCCAAGCTCCGCATCATCGGCGCGAAGGCCGTGGAAATCCCGTACACACTCCGCTACGACCAGAAGGCAGGTGTGAGCAAGTTGCGCCTCTTCCGCACGCTCCGCCAGTACTGGACGGTGGTGAGCAAGTTCCGCACAGCCGCCAGCGCCGGCATCGTCATCGGCGGTTCTCCAAGCCGCAAGCTCGCCACCATGGGTGCGAGGCCCTGAACCCGAGCGACGCTGCGTTCCGTCTTTTTACCCTGAGTTATACCTGAGCACACAGCCGCCGTCCGGACCCTGCCGGATGGCGGCTTCAAGTTGCCAATGTTCTCAACCCACAGACATTTCCGCACATGACTGCCAACCACTCACTCAGCACCACCGGCAAGCATCACAGCTCGCACACGAACGTGGCCGTGATTGGTGGAGGCATCTCTGGACTGACCTCCGCCTTCCGCCTGGCCCAGTCCGGCAGGAAGGTGACGCTCTACGAAGGCAGTGGCCAGCTCGGCGGCCTGGGCACCTTCTTCAAGCATGAGGGACGCACCTTTGAAAAGTTCTACCACTGCATGTTGCCCAGTGACGGACCGCTCCTCGCGCTGCTCGAAGATCTGAAGCTGCGTGACGACACCTACTGGAAGCCAACCACCTTCGGCTACTGGCATGACTCCAAGGTGCTGCCTCTGAACAAGCCGGTGGACCTGCTGAAATTTTCTCCACTCAGCTTCATCGACCGCCTGCGCGTGGGCTTCACGGGCGTGTACGGCCGCATGGTGTCGGACAAGGGCCTGGATGACATCTCCGCAGTGGACTGGCTCACCAAGCTCTCCGGCAAGAGCGCCTTCAACACCTTCTGGAAGCCCATGCTGCAGGCAAAGTTTGGCGACCGCTTCGAGCAGGTGCCGGCCTTGTGGTTCTGGTCACGCTTCAACCGCGAAAAAGGCGATGCCAAGGGCGAAGAAAAAGGCTATATCCGCGGTGGCTACAAGCGCATTGTCGACACTCTCGAAGCACGACTGCGCGCCTTGGGGGTGGATATCCGCATGAATGAACCTGTGGTGAGCGTGGACCTGGATGCCACGAGCCATCCGGTGCTTGTCACGGAGAACGGAAAGCGACGCTTCGACCGTGTGGTGGTGACCTCCCCCTGGCCCATCTTCCAGAAATCTGCCGGATCACATCTGCGCTCGGTGATGCCGGAGATGCGGAAGGAGATCGACTACCAGGGAGTGATCAACTGCCTCCTCTTCCTGCGCCGCCCCCTCACTCCACACTACTGGGTCGCCACGCCGCAGGAGCAGTTCCCCTTTGATGGAGCCATCGAGAGCTCCACTCTCACGGAGGAAGGTGACCGCGGGAAAGGCCGCCACCTCGTGTATCTCACGAAGTATCTCCACCGCACAGACGCTCGCATGGCGGAGTCTGAGGATGTCATCGCCACGCGCTGGTGGGCTTCGCTGAAACAAGTGTTCCCAGATCTGCGCGATGAGGATCTGGAGACGCGCTTCGTCTTCAAAGCGCCCTTCGTGGAGCCCATCTTCACGAAAGGCTATCTGAAGCAACGGCCGCCCGAGTCACTCGTTCCGGGCCGCATCTATCTCTCCACGACAGCCCAGCTTTACCCGACGGTCACCGCATGGAATGGCGCCGTGGGACAGGCCAACCGCACCATTGAGATCATGGAGGCGGATGAGAAGGCTGGCGCCACTACTGCGGTCAGTGTGGAGATGCTGGCGGCGTGAGTCTACCTTGGTGGGGGCCTACTTCGCCATCTCCTCCTCGATCGTTCCAATCGTCTTCACCGCGCTCTCCTTCAGTTTCTTGGAGCCGTTGCCCTCTGCCATCGAGCGCAACGCAGGCAGCACACGATCCGTGAAAAGCTTCCTCATCTGCTCATACTCGTACTCGGTCACCGCGCCGCCGTAGCCGGCATCAGGGTTGAGACGCGAGGCCGCAACCGTCAATTCCATGGCATCCAGACGGTGCGTTTCATCACCTTCACTGAGAAGGGGTGTAATGGCCTGCAAGCCGGGGAGACCCATATACGCCAGGGGATAAAGGAGAAGCGTCCTGTTGGGTTCCGCACTCTTCTGGATGGAAGCCACCATCAAAGGAATGGCCGGCACATACCTGGCCTCCCTGAGACCTGCCACGCACGCCTCGTAAATCTCCTTTTTCTCTGGAGGCAGAGCGCTCACACTGTCCACATGCTCCCTCACGTAGGCGAGATACAACGGAGCGAGCGCCAGGAAATGCGTGTCGGGAATCCAGCCCTTGGATTGCATCTTGATCAGGGAGTCCTTGTCGGAGCGATTGCGACTCTCCGCCGAGACGAAACCGGCATATTCTTCCGGCGTGATGACGCATGCCAGTGCCTGGAGTGCCCAGTTTACCCTCTGCCAGTCCTGATGGGTCCTGATGTAGTCCATCAGCGGCTTGCGAAAATGCCGTGGTTGCAGCGCCTTGGTTCCGGCGTGAGAAGTCTTCACGGCGCCAGTGGCGGTGTATAGGTCTCCCTCTGTCTGGATCATATGCAGAGCGGTGGCCTGCGTCATGAGACGGTGGACGTACAGCATGAGCGGCTCGTGCGCCCCATCCCAAACGTCCTTCGAGATTTTGGTTCTGCCCTTGTCCGTGATCAGCAACTCGCTGTCCGGCGCATGCAGACGGGGTATCTTCTCCGAAGGCGGTCGATTGAAGAAATCCACGGCATGCGCTGCGACACGAATCACCTCGATTTCTTCCGGTGAAAGGGTGGTCTTGTGCTCCGCGAATTCCTTCTCTCCTACCTGCACGCGCACCACGGTATCTCCCGACTGTAGGATCTGGATGGTGGCGTGGGAATACTGCATGTACCCGCCAGACTGCTTGTAATCCAGGAACATGCCTTCCTCCTTAATCTGCGCCTGACCACAGGCGTGCCAGAAGAGAACAAGCGAGAGAGTGAGGATCCGCAGCAGCGTGTTCATCGGAAGGTATGCCGTTCCAACCAGCGTGGCCCAGCTAACACCTGCGTTCTGTAAAATGAAAGTAAAGGCACGGATCTGGACAAAAAAGGAATACCACCCGTGGTGGCATTCCTTGCAGCAGTTCCGGAAGCCCTGTGTCCGATGGGGCTAGCTCATCACGGCTTCATCAGCCACGCAAAGAGGTCGCGCAGGTCTGCATCGCTCAATCCGGCAAGCAGACCTTCCGGCATGAGGGAGATGGGAGAAGCTTCCAAGCTCTCCACGTCCTCGGCTCGTGCCGTGTGACGCTGCCCGGCAATATCCCGCAGCGAGATGCCGCCGGCGTCCTGCTTGTCCAGAATGCCCATGAGCACCTGACCGCCTTTGATCTTGGCCACATAGGCGCCAAAGCCTTCACGAATCTCCATGCTCGGAGCGATGGTGGACGTGAGCCAGAACTCGGGATTGGTCCGCTCATAGCCGGTGAGGTCAGGGCCAACCTTGCCGCCTTCGTTGAAGAGGGTGTGGCAGATGGCGCAGCGCTGGGTGAAGAGCAGCTTTCCTTTCTCAAGATTTCCCGTCCCGCCACCGCGAAGGGCGGTCTTGATGCGTTCCATCTCGGCTTGTTTCTGCGCATCGCTGAGTGTGCTGTTCTTTTGAGGCCAGTGCTTCTCGATGCGTGCCGCGAGCTCCTTATCACCGTAGGAGAGCATCTGTCGCACGATGTCCGGCGATACCTGCTCAGACTTGATGTGCCACTGATCCACTTCATTGAGAAAATAGCCCACCCACTCCTTGCGGCTGGCGAGCATGCGGTGCGCGGCATCGCGCAGCGTGGCATCACCAGCATAGCGGCCTTCATATCCCTTGATTACCGCTTCCGCGAGACGCTTCTCTTCGAAGCGCGCCGCGACAGGCAGCACGGCCTTCTTCAAGCCGATGTCTCCAGGACCGGAGAGTACCTTCAGGAAGGCAGGCACGGCTTCCTTGGAACCTGACTCCGCGAGCGCAGTGACAAGAGCCGCGCGCTTCGCAGACGGCGCCTTGATGTCCGCTACAATGGCGGCGGCTTTCTTCGCGGCCTCAGCATTGCCGGTCTTTACTGCCAGGCCGAGGTCCGAATCGAGGCGGCTCTTGATGAAGGCCGCCAGCGGGGTGGCCAGAGCTTCTGGCAGTTCAGGAATCTTGCCGCCCTCAAAAGCAGCGGCGATGCCTTCGATGACCAGAGCCTGATCATCCGGACGCTTGGCCAGCGCGAGCAGCTTCGCGCACGCATCATAGTTCTCCTTGCCACCGGCCATGGCCCACCGTTTCGCCAGCATCTGGATGCCATAGGCTCGCGCAAGCTTCATCTCCCACGCCGCCGGATCCGAAAAGAAGGTGAGCAAAGCCTCGCGATCACCCTCTGCCTTATCCTCGATGGCCCACCAGAGGATGAGCGGGATGCGCTGGTCTGCGAGGTCCGCATCGCGTGACATCATGACTTTTACAATGGGCAACGAAGACTCCGCCGGGAGCCTCTTCGCACTGCACAGGATCTGCGTGCGTACTTCCGGCTGGTCTTCGCGAGCCGCGAGTTCCTTGATCGAGGCCACCACCTGCGTGCTGGCGGTGCCCGTATCACCCACGCACTTCACCACCCAGCGGCGCACATAGGGATCCGGATGCTTCAGGAGGTCCGTCGCGAGCTCATCCGTGAAACCGCCGAGCATGTGCAGCGCCTGAAGAGCATCAATCGCATGCAGATTCTTTTCAGCACGCGCCAGCTTTTCAAGCTCCGGTAGAGCGCTCTTTTGATCGCGCCATGCCAACTCCAGTGCAGCCTGACGACGCCACCACTTGGCGGGATGTCCCAGCAGCGTGATGAGTTCTGCTGTGGGCGCCTTGTGGAGATCAAAGGGCTTCAAAGCAGGCTTCTTGTCCGCAGGGCGCACACGGTAGATGCGGCCATCCTTCTTGCTCCAGTCATCCACCGGGCGAACGTGACTGAGGCGCGTGTCATACCAGTCCGCCAGCCACACACAACCGTCCGGCCCCACCTTGGCATCCACGGGGCGGAACCACCGGTCCGTGCTGATGAGCAGTGGGGCATCATCTTCCACACGGAAGGTGCTCGTGTCAGCGATGCGGCGGCTCGCGTAGCACATGTTCTGCAGCGAGTTTCCCGCGATGATGCGGCCTCCCAGAGTATCGGCCATGAGGTCCCCATCATAGATGCAGAAGGTCTGGGAGAAGCGCTTGCCATCGCTCTTGGTGACCATGTGGTCGAAAAATCCGAACGCGTAGGGATTCAGTGCCGGTCCGTGCTTGCCGAAGTTCTTGGAGCCGCTCATGCCCTGATCGTAGTGCATGCCTCGCTGCGACCCGTTCGTGCCGCTGAAGACACGGCCCTGGGCATCGATCTCCGTGCTGAAGGTGTTGCCGCCACCTTCGGCATATACTTCGAATACCGTCGTCTTCGGATGATAGCGCCAGATGTGCTGGCCTTCGAACTTCACATTCTTGGAAACCTTGCTGGAGACATTCCCCTTCGTGGTGCTGCCATTGGCCCCGTAGAGCCAGCCATCCGGACCGAACTGGATGCTGTTTGCCACGGCATGCGTGTCTTCCAGGCCAAAGCCCTTCAGCGCGACCTCAGGATCTGCGTCCGGCACATCATCCTCATTCGCGTCGGGGTAGAAGAGCAGGTACGGCGGGTTCATCACCCAGATGCCGCCGGCACCTTTGATGGCGGCGGTGGCAATGTTCAGTCCCTCAATCACCGTCTTATGACTGTCGAGTGAGCCATCGCCGTCCGTGTCCTCGAGCACGACGATCTTGTCCGCACCCTTTTCACCCTTCGGTGGCGGCTCAGGAACCTTGTCGAAGACGGCACGCAGGTGCTGGTCATACTTCAGGATCTTCAGGCCTGCTGGGAACTGGTACTGACGGTACAAGGTGACCCAAAGGCGACCACGAGAATCCCAGGACATGTACAGCGGCTGCTCAACCGCGGGCTCGGAGGCCATGAGGTCTATGGCGAAACCGTCACGCATCTTGAAGGTTTCCAGCGCGTCCTTCGGTGCCTTGGGAGGCGTGTCATCGCGAAGCGTGCCGCGCCCCTGAAACTCCTGCATGATCTTCTTCACTTCGTCATTGCCCGCGGGAGCAGCTTCCTGAGCGCTTAAAAAGGTAGCAAGACCGAGCAAGGTCAGGCTGGGAAGGACAGTACGGAACATGGTGCGGGTACGGTGAGGATCGTGGTGATGTTGCGCGGTGAGGGGCAGGGATGGGTACGCGGAGATGGTCCGGGGTTCCCACCCGATGGTGACGGGTGGTGATACGAAAATGCGGGCGGCTCACACGAACGCCCTCTCCGGGCGACCCGTCTATGTCGCAGCAATTTCTGAATGAGGCACAACCGCCCTCGTGAGGGCGAACGATGATGCGTTGCCCGGTGGCACCAGCACGGGATCACCTTAAGCAAATTCTGCATAGCAGGCCCCCGGGTTAGCACCGATTGTTTCTACACTCCGCAAATGGCCGACGCACCAAGCCCCTCACCTTCCAGGATGCGTCACTGGTGGACGTGGCTGATCATCATTTCGCCAGCGGTGGTGCTGCTCACGCAGATGGTGCCTCTTCTGGTGTCCATCCCCTGCCTGGATTCCTGGTCCTTCGTACAGCAATACCGTGAGCTCATGGAGGACAGGTACAGTTGGGAGAAGTTCTTTGCCCCCAACTACGTGCACCCGTCGGCCGTCGGCAAGAGCATCTACTTCGGCGTGCTCCACTATCTTGATGGGAACGTGGCGGTGCTGCCGATACTGAGCTGGGTGTTCTCCGCCATCATCGCGCTGTGCGTCTACCGCCTCGCACGGCCTTTGTGGCAGGCGGGTTGGTTTCCCGCGACGCTGGCACTCTGCGGGGCCACGGCCATCATCTTCACCGCAGCACAGGGAGAAGTCTGGTTGTGGGATTTTGTGTTTCAGAACTTCATTCCCGGCACGTGTCTGGCGATTGGCCTGTGGCTGCTGATGGCTCAGCCACTCTCGCCATGGAGGGTTCTGATCGCTGCGATCCTGAGCGTCATTTCCATCCACTCCTTCGGAGCAGGATACTTCGTCGCCATCCTCCTTTGCCTTCCCATCTGGCACGGCATGCACGGACAGAGCTTCGGCCGGAAAATAGCCTTCACCATCTGCTGGTTGCTGGTGCACGGAGTGATTGCCTACTTCGCCCTGACGGCACCCGGAGGTTCGGACAAGGGACCGGATGGTGGAGCCGGACTGGCGGCGATTTTCGATCGACCGGTCATGCGTACACAATTTGTGCTCATCGTGCTGGGTGGCATGCTGGGCAAGGGCACGGTGATTGAGCCGGAAACACTCTGCGCCATTCTGGGTGGTGCGCTGCTGGCAGTTTTCCTTGTCTCTGTGGGATTTGTCGTGCGCCACCGAAAGGATCGCGAGCTTACAACCTCCTCATTGCCATGGATCGCATTCAGCCTCTACGGGCTGGGATCCGCCGGACTCATCAGCTTGGGGCGCATGCACAACTCGGTGGACAATGCCCTGGATGAGCGCTTCGGCACCTTCAGCGTCTTCTTCATCTTTGGGACGTTGTTGCTCGCAGCGACCGCCTTACGCGAGATGGCGTTCTCAGGCTCTCCCTGGTTCCCCCATGCGCGACGCGCCGCGGCTCCCGGATTCGCCATCCTCGTGGGCGCGGTCCTAATCAACTGGCACGTGGGAGTCAATCTGATGCACCTGAAACACAGCCGCATCGATCAGGAACGTGCGCTGCTCACCTTCGCCCGGGTGATGTCGCTTGAGAACAATGAGTGGATGGATGCCCGCATCACACGCAAATCCTCCTTCGGCCTCTCGTCCTTCCTGGCCGATCAAGGCAAACTCCACGGGGTGGAATTCGCCAAGGACCGGACACTCGCCTCCTTCAAGGTGGGCAAGAAAACGGGCGGAAAATGGGCCCGCTTCAACCCGCCTATCGACACCCGGGATGGGAAATGGAAGCTCACCGGGCTGGGGGGCCTGTCCGTGGATGACGTTGCCGACCTCATCCTCATCACCGCCCAGGGCACGACAGGTCCTGAAGAGGTGGTGGCACTCGCCGCCACGCTGATGCCGGCGACCTTCTTCGAACGGCGCAAGGAAGTGCGCGCCAATCCCGAGTTTTACGTCGGCTGGTCGCGCACGCTGGAGGACTCTTCACTTCCCAAGGGCGTGGTCACGCTGCGCGCCTATGTGTTCGACCAGGACAAGCGTGTCGTGCATCCCATCGAAGGCGTGCATCGCCTGCGTGATGACCAGGCGGGAGCATCCATTGGCGCCCACCGGCAAAGTGGAGCCCCGGATCGCAAAGAACTGTAGCGCGGCAGGATGAAATGCCGGAGCGCAGGCGGCGTATATCTGCCGCCATGCTGCGACTCCTCTGCTTCCTCGCCTGCGGCTTCGGTCTGAGAGCTGGCGCTGCTCCTGACCACACGACAACACCCATGCGTCCCCTGCCCAAGGCAGTCACCGGGACGCTTCCTGAAGGACCAGCCTACTACGTCGACCCCTCCAAGGGCGACGATACACAACCCGGAACCAGGGAAAAACCGTGGAAGTCACTCAAGCATGGGACCCGCCAGCTGAAGGCCGGCGAGACGCTCGTGCTTCGCGCGGGCACTTACTATGAAAGGGTGTCCCTCACTCGCTCAGGCACGGAGGAGAAGCCCATCACCATCACTTCGCATCCAGGAGAGCTGGCAGTGATCGACGGTGGTTTGCGCGAATTCCTTGAGGAACCAGCGAAGAGCTGGGAACCATTCGCAGGTGGAGCGGAAGGCGAGTATGTCTCCACGAAGTCGTATCTTCATCTCGACGACCGCAAACCGCCGCGTCAGTTCCTGCCAGCCTCGTGGGAGCCCATGTGGGGCATCGAGGATGAGCGGCCGCTGGTCCTGGGAAACTTCGCGGGCTCCATGGTGCCGCTGCACGGATATCGCACCGTCGCAGACCTCCGCGCCACCAATGAGCTGTGGAAGGGCGACAAAAAGGACATGCGTGACGACGGTCTCTACTGCGGTCCCGGGATGTGGTTCAATCGCGAGACCGGTCGCATCCACATCCGGCTGGCGCACCATCAACTGGAAGGCCTGGGGGACCGTGCCTATCGCGGCGAGACCGATCCACGCAAAACTGCCTCTCGTGATCGCAGTCGGATTTGGCGATGACGTGTGGCGGATGTCCGGCCTCAAGCATGTACACGTGAAGAACCTCGTCTTCCGTGGCGCCACAGGCAGCCCCATGCTCCACGTGTACGGCTGTGAGCAGATCATACTCGATCATCTCACCGTGTATGGCGGCTTTCCCGGGCTGTTGCTCAATGCCTCAAAGGACATCCGCATGACCCACTCCGCTTTTCGAGGACTGGCAGCACCCTGGACTTCGCGTGCTCACATGAAATATCGCGGCACGGCATCCTATCAAATCGTGCTACAGGACAATCAGCCGGTGAATGAGAACATCGAGTTCGCGTGGTGCGAGTTCACCGATGATCACGACTGTGCCTTCCTGCGCTTCGCGAAGGGCCTCCAGTTCCACCACAACTTTGTGGACAACTTCAATGATGATGGATTGGAGTGTGGGCCCAAATTGCGTGACCACACGCTCTTCATCTACCAGAACCGCATCGGCGCGTGCCTGGGAACCTTTCAGCAGCACGAGATGAACAAGGATGAATCACCGCTGGATCATGATGCAAAGACCGGGGTCTTTATCTACCGCAATGTGATCGACTCCCGGAAGGGAGTGTACTATCACGTACCATCTGAGCCGGATCCCAGCGGTGATTTTCTTCATCACGAAGGCGCGCTCGTAGGCGACCACGGTGGTCCCATCTGGCCCGTGATGCATGTGTATCACAACACCATCCTGCGCAGAGGGCCGGTATTCCGGGACTATTTCCTCTTCGGGCTGGGTGCTCAGGGGCTGAATCACACCGAGCGGGAGGTGTACAACAACATCTTCGTGCAATGGGACAAGGTTCCCGGCACGGGATTCGCCGGCATCAAGGAAGCAGGCCAGCTCCGCGAGGCGGGAAACATCCTGTGGGGCGTGAAGGATGGTCCGACACAGACTCAGGCAGCTTTCAGTAAATTCCGCAGCTCACCCATGTTTGTATCCAGTCAGAAGCGGTACGAGCCGGGATGGACCACTCATGACCGGGTGGTGGATCCGGGGCTCACGCGAGTACCGAACAAGGCCTCCGACGTGGTGGATGCCACCTTGCGCACCACCAGTGCCGCCATCGACAGTGGCTACGGCATTCCCGCCGAATGGCCGGATTCGTTGCGAGCGTGGGAGCGTGAGAAGCCAGATGTGGGAGCATTGCCGTTGGAAGTCCAGCCTTGGGGTGTCGGCGTGGACGAACGAATCCCGCTCTTTGGCGAAGCTCCATGAATCAGCCTTGATCCAAAAAACGCGCCCGCAACTCCGGCGTGGGGATCATGCAGGTGTCCTTTTTGCCAAACCACCGATACCGGTTCCTTGCGATGAGCTTGTAGATGGGATCACGCACAAACCGCGGCAGAACAATCGCTCCGTAAAACAGAGGCCACGCACCACCCAGGTGACGAGCCACACGCAAAGCGGCTGTGCTTTCACTGTACGCGCAATCGTTCTCCACCAGCACGAAGCTATCAAGCTGCGAGGGATTGAGTCCATGCTTCTGCATCAACTCCTGACCCACCGGTGACTGCAACGAGGCAAAGCGAAACACGCCACGAGGATCCCTCTCGATGATGAAACGCACCGCCCAGGCGCACAGATTGCAGACGCCGTCGAAAAGGATGATGGGCGGGGAAGAGTTCAAAGGAGCTTTTCAGGAATGGATACGCTCGAGTCACCGGTCTCAATTTATGATTTTTGATTGATGATTTTTGATTTGGTCAGAACGGCAGCCGAAATCATCAATCACAAATCAAAAATCATAAATGATCAGTTTCCGTTCGCGAATACAGCCTGCTCCAGCTTCTCCCTGAGCGCTTCAAGCAACACCTTGTCCGCGACCTTCTTGCCCGCCTTGTCCTGCACGTAGATGGAATCAAGCGCGACCCCCTTCTCCGTGTTGATGCGTGCGTGGCAGATATTCAGCCCGGCCTGGCCGATATGGCGAAATACGTCATAGAGCAGACCGATGCGGTCGAGCGCCTGGAGTTCAATCACGGTGTAGTCCGGGCTGATGAGATGATTGAAGTGCACTCGTTGTGGCACTTCAGCAGCCATCTCCTCGAGCCCCTTGAAGGGCTTGCGTACTTCAGCAATGGCCTTGCTGAAGTCGAAGGTGTGCGTCTCGAATGCCTCCTCGATGCTGGACTTGATGCGCGCCTTCGTGCGGTCGTTGCTGACCGGCGTGAAGTCCGTGCGGCATACACGGAAGATATCCAGCACCGTATCGTCCTGCCTCTGGTACAAGTCCGCCGCGAGAATGGTGATGCCTTGCGCGGCCAGTGCACCGGCCACGCGCGCCAGCAGCAGGTGACGGTCCCATGAGACGACGATGAGCTCGCTGCACCCCTGCTCGGGATGATCGATCCAGAAGAGTTCAGGCAGCAGGCTGTCGCCCGGCTTGCCTTTGACCAGCTTCTCAAAGAACTGCCGGTACACCTGGATGTGCTGCACGATGGTATCTGCGCTGCGGAAGTTGAAATAACTGCGCGGCATCTTCTCGAAGTGCGCGGCAATTTCCAGGTCATAGCTGGAATCGAGCTTGCGATGCACCTCGCCTTGCAGCTCCTTCAGCGGGGCACTGACGCTGCGCACGTAGTCGGACGGATCGTTCAGGTACCGGATGGTGCTGTGATACAGGTGGAGCAGCAGGCTTTCCTTCCACGAGTTCCAGCTCTTGTCGCTCGTGCCACGGGAGTCGGCATGCGTCATGACCAGCAGCGTATCGAGCTGCTGCTTGTTTCTCACGATGGCTGCGAACTCCGAAATGACCTTGGGATCATCCAGGTTCTTCGTCGTCGCGGTACGGTACAGCGTGAGGTGATGGTCGATGAGGAACATCAGCAGCCTGCGGCGAGCGCCCTTGATCGACAGGCGGCGGCAGACGCGGTCGGCCAGCAGGGCACTGGCATCTGAGTGGGTCTCGGTATTCTCCGCACGTCCGGAGTCATGCAAGATCAGCGCGAGATAAAGGATGAAGGGATCCTGCACCTCATGGAAGAGCTGCTGGAAGAACTCCATGCCCCGCTTCGGCGTGCCGGCGAGTTCATCGAGTTTGTCGATGGTTCGCAGCGTGTGCTCATCCGCCGGATAGCGGTGGAAGAATTCATGCTGCACCAGATTGGTCAGCGCTCCAAACTCCGGCAGGTAGCGCCCCAGGAAACCCACGCGATGCATCTGGCGGAGAACACGGGCCACGTCCCCCTTCTGGCTGAGGATGGCCTCGAAACTCTCACGCGCCGCCTTGTTGTAGCGGAAGACGCGATTGATGAGCGCCCAGTTCTTCTGCACGAGCTGGAAAAGCTCCGGGCTCAGCCTCAGGTGGCGCTGCTGTGTGTGCACAAAGAGGCGCATGAGCCGCGGTGGATCCTCCTTGAAAATGTCATCCTCCTGCGGGTGGATGCGCTCGTCCCGGCTGATGAAACCATCGAAGCGCTCCACAGGCTTTTCCGTACGGCGGAGAAGACGGGCCACCAGGCTGGGCTTCTCTTCCGCAAGCGCCTGGAGGTGGAAGCGATCCATCAGCTCATTGCCACGGTGCAGCAGGCAGCCGCTGTGGGTGTAGTACTCCCGCATGAAGTACTCAATCCGCTGCAGAATCTTCTTCTGCGGGTACTCCAGATTCGTCGCCACCACACCTTGAAGACGCAGCGTGAGAATGTCGCTCTCGCGTCCCTCGATGTAATGAAGCTCATTGCGGACCCGCAGGATGAAGTCGTAGGCACGCTCCATCTCGCGAACAGCATTCGCGGGGAAAATGCCCAGCTTCACCAGATCACGTAGATTCGTGGTGCGGTGCTTCGCGTAGGACATCCACAGGGCATTGTGATAATCGCGCAGGCCACCGCAGCCATTCTTCACATTGGGTTCCTGCACGGAGGGCGTGCCCTCGTACTTGGCGTGGCGCGCGAGCAGATCCTGCTGGCGGAGCAGGAGGAACTGCGTCTCCTTGCCGTCCATGCACTCCTTGTCATAGCGGCGCTTGAGCTCCTGGTACGGCTCCTCATTCCCCGCGACGAGGCGCGCCTCGATAAGGGCGGTCTTCACATCATTCTTCTCATTTGCCAGAGAGAGCGTGTCTCCCACGGTGCGGGTCGACTTATCCCCTACCGCCAGGCGGAGGTCGAACATGGTGGTGATGAAGGCCGTGATGAAGGGACCGAGCGCCGTCGGGACCTTGGTCCCGTTTCCACTGAGCAGGAAAAGCAGATCCACATCACTCTGCGGATTCATATGGCGGCGACCGTAGCCGCCGGTGGCCACCAGGCTGATCTTCAGGCTCCTGGCCTCCGCCGCATCTTCTCGCAGGAGGAGCTCGTTCCAGAGGTGCTTCAGCAGCACATCGATGAAGTCCGAGCGCATCTCACAGATCTCCACGCCGCCTCCTCCGGCCTTGTGCATCATGCGGATACGGGCTTCCTCAATCTTCCGGAAGCGCTTGAACGTGCGGAGAATTTCCGCGGGTGAGCGGGGTTTTCCGGTGGTATTGGCCAGCGCTTCTCGCGCACGGGTGGAGAGTTTCTTGACGAGCTGGGCCATGTACCGATTTGAGGAAGAAAGACGAGGGCGGCGTGTCAGCGGGACCCCTCAAAAGGTCACCACTGCCTGCACCGGCCCAAAGGGCTCCAACTTGCCACGACCGTGGAGAAAAGCCAGCTCGATGAAGAACACGGACCCCAGGACATTGGCCCCGGTCTGCTGGAGCAAGGTAAGCGCGGCTCCGGCAGTGCCACCGGTGGCCAGAAGATCATCTGCAAGCAGCACATTTTCATTCGGTTGCACCGCGTCTTCATGCATCTCCAGGCAGGCGGATCCATACTCCAGAGCATAGTCCACCCCCCGGGTGCGCCAGGGGAGCTTGCCCTTCTTCCGGGCAGGAACAAAACCACAGCCGAGGCGGGCGGCCAGCGGCGCGCCGAAGATGAAGCCTCGGGCATCGATGCCCACCACCTTGTCCACACGCTGGCCCTCCACCGCCTCCGCCATGGCGTCCAAGGCCAGATTCAGCAGTTTCCCATCTGCCAGCACAGGGGTGATGTCCTTAAAAAGGACGCCCGGCTGGGGAAAATCAGGGACATCACGGATGGCATCTCGCAGACGTTGAAGGGAAGAAGGTGACATGGGGCGCTATGGTGCATGAGCGAAGCGAGCCCGCAAGCACGTAAGCATTTGTGTGGAGTGGGCCTGCCCAATCCTCCCGGTAGAAAAAGCCGGGCGGACTGGCGGCCCGCCCCACCCTGTGCCAGATTGTCCGTCCCCCATGGAACCCGCCCGCCTCTATCTGCTCCTCTCCACGTTTTCCTTCGTGGCGGGGCTCGTGCATGCGATTGCGGCCATCCGGGCCGGAAAGTGGCAGGAGAACCGGTGGCATGTGATTCCCATGGCACTGGGGTTCCTCTTCCAGACCCTCTTCCTCTATGAGCGGGTGAAGGTGCATGGCCACTGTCCGCGGACGAACCTGCTGGAAATCTACGTCTTCATCGGCTGGTCCTTGGTACTGCTCTACTTCGCCGTGGGCACGGCCTACCGCCTGTCCCTGCTGGGCGTCTTCACCGCCCCGTTGCTGGCGGGACTGCAGACCCTGGTCCTCTTCTCCCCCATGCCGCCGCCCTCGGCCAAGGTGCTGGCGTCCAAGGTGAACCCCTGGCTGGAGATGCACGCCTCCCTGGCGCTGATGTCCTACGCGGCCTTTGCCCTCGCCTGTGTGACCGGGGTGATGTTCCTCATGCAGGACTTCCTGTTGAAGAGGCACCGCATTCACGCCCTCTTCCACCAACTGCCGCCCATCCAGAAACTGTCCCGGGCAGTGGTGCGCATGGTGGCGCTCGGCGTGGCACTGCTGAGTGTGGCCATGGTGTTCACGTTCAAGATTGTCGACCCCATCCCCGCCTCGAAGCTCTACGTGGGCTGGGGTATTCTGGCCTTTTACGCGGTGATCCTCCTGCTCATGTGGTTTCACACGCTTGGCTCGCGCCACACAGCCTGGCTGGCAGTCCTCGGATTTGCCGCGCCCGTGCTGTCCCTCTGGGTCGTAACCTCCCGCTCCTAGACCCGCCAGCCCCTCCTTCAGTCTCAGTCTCGCCCGCTCCGCCCACCCGACTCCATGCTTCTCTGCTTAGGCTTGAATCATCGCACAACTCCCATTGAGTTGCGCGAACGGCTGGCTTTTGCCGAGAGCAAGCAACCGGAGGCCGCCCTGCAAATTCAGGGACTCAAGGGCTTTGAGGAAAGCGTGGTGCTCTCCACCTGCAATCGCGTGGAGCTTTTTGCCTCGTGTGATGATGCCTATGGCGATGGCGCCCTCGATGTGCTCTTCGGCTACCTCGTGGACCACTTCCAGCTCACCCATGCCCAACGCGACGCGCTGAGCTGCTACCGACTCGCGCAGGCGGATGCGGCACGGCACCTCTTCCGCGTGGTGAGCGGCCTGGACTCCATGGTGCTGGGGGAGACGGAAATCTTCGGCCAGGTGAAGTCGGCCTACGACACGGCACTGAAAACCGGTACCACGGGCCGCATGCTGAACAAGCTGTTCCAGCGCGCCTTCAGCGTCGGCAAGCAGGTGCGCAATGAAACGAACATCCAGCGTGGCTCCACCTCCGTGGGCAGCGTGGCGGTGGATGTGGCGGCGAAGATTTTTGGCAGCCTCAAGGATTGCCGCGTGCTGCTCATTGGCGCCGGGGAGATGAGCCGCACCTGCGCCCAGAGCCTGCTCTCCCGCGGGGCGAAGAGCATCATCATCTCCAACCGCTCCCATGACCGCGCGGTGGAACTCGCCAAGGAAATGGGCGGCGAGGCCCTGCGCTTCGAAAGCTGGGAACGCGCGGTGCATGAAGTGGACATCATCATCAGCAGCACCAGCGCACCGCACTTCGTGGTGACCCCGGAACTGGTGGGGCCCACGATGCGTCGCCGCCACGGACGCCCCCTTTTCATCATCGACATCGCCGTGCCGCGCGACGTGGATCCTCGGGTCAATGATATTGAGGACGTGTACCTCTACGACATGGACGCGCTGAAGCTCATCGCGGACGAAGGTCGCCGTGACCGCGAGCGCGCTCTGGCGCAGTGCGAGGAAATCATCGAAGAGCAGTTGCGGAAGTTCGGCTATCACGAAGATTCGCCCCCCCTCCCGGTGACCGTCACCCGGCTGCCGGACCCGCCCCTGAATCTCGAAACCCCGCATCTGGAACCTTGAACGAAAAAGCGCTCATCCTCGGCACGCGTGGCAGTGAACTCGCCCTCTGCCAGGCAGACATGGTGACTGCCGCCCTGCAGCAGGCTCATCCCACGCTCAAGATTGAACGTCGCATCATTGCCACCTCCGGCGACAAGCGGCCGGATCTGCGCTTCAGCGAGTTCAACCAGGTGGCCCATGTCGACAAGGGCATCTTCATCAAGGAACTGGAGATGGCACTGGAGTCGGGTGAAATCGACTTTGCCGTGCACAGTCTCAAAGACGTGCCGAGTGATCTTGCGAAGGGATTTGCCATCGCCGCCGTGCTGCCGCGTGCAAATACCGAAGATGTGCTGCTGACTCGCGACGGCTACACCTTGGATACGCTTCCCGCCGGTGCCAAGATCGGCACCAGCAGTGTGCGACGCCAGCGCATGATCAAATGGCGCCGGCCGGACGTCGTCGCAGAAGAGATCCGCGGCAACGTGCCCACGCGCGTACGCAAGCTCTTCGCGCCCTCGCAACTCGATGGCATCCTGTTGGCACGCGCTGGCCTGGAGCGTCTGGGTCTGCTGAAGGGTGACGCCGTGCAACTCGATGGGCAGACCATCCCTGCGACCATTCTTGGCGGAGATGACTTCCTACCCGCCGCAGGACAAGGCGCGATCGGAATTGAGATTCGCGACGGTGATGAAACCACCCGCACAGTACTGCAGGCCATTAATGACTCGGTGACCTTTGCCAGCGTGCAGGCGGAACGTGAATTCCTGCGCCTTCTCGGCGCTGGATGCCAGACACCCGTGGGCGCACGCACTTCCGTGAGCGGCGAGAGTCTGCACATGCGCGTCCTTGTCTTCTCCGAAAAGAATGCGGAAGCCAAGCCGGTGGATCTGGAGGCGACAGGCTCCATGTCAGACCCTCTCGCACTGGCGACGGACCTCGCCGGCAAGGTACAGAAAGCTTAACTCAGACTTTTCATTTTCCCTTCATCATCATGGCTACCAAGAAATCGGCGAAACGCGGCATCTGCTACCTCGTAGGCGCGGGCCCGGGCGATCCCGGACTGCTCACCCTGCGAGGCAAGGAATGCATCGAGCTCGCGGATGTGGTGGTGTATGACTACCTGAGCAATGCTGATTTCCTCCGTTACGCGAAGCCGGATGCGGAGAAGATCTATGTGGGCAAGAAGTCCAAGGACCACACGCTCTCCCAGGAAGGCATCAACAAGCTCATCGTGGAGAAGGCGCGCGAAGGAAAAGTCGTCACACGCTTGAAGGGTGGCGACCCGGTGTTGTTCGGTCGCGGCGCGGAAGAGGCCCAGGAGCTCTCCGACGCGGGTGTGGCCTTTGAAATCGTTCCAGGCGTGACCTCGGCGATTGCAGGTCCTGCGTATGCAGGCATTCCCGTGACGCACCGCTCACATTGCTCCCAGCTCACCATTTTCACCGGCCACGAAGATCCTACCAAGCCGGAGAGCTCGCTCGACTATGCGAAGATTGCGCAGGCGGATGGCACCAAGGTGATGCTCATGGGCGTGGAACGCATCGCAGACATCGCCGCCAAGTTGATTGAGCACGGTGCAAAGCCTGCTACTCCAGTGGCACTCACGCGGTGGGCCACCACGGCCAGACAGCAGACCATCGAAGGCACGCTGGCGAATATCGGCCAGGTGATCGCCGACACAGGATTCAAGGCCCCTGCGGTGTGCGTCATCGGCAGTGTGGTGCTGGAGCGCGACAAGCTGAACTGGTTTGAGAATCGCCCCCTCTTCGGCAAGCGCATCGTGGTGACACGCACGCGCACGCAGGCTGGCGGCTTGAGCAAGCAGCTCGCGGATCTCGGCGCCAATGTCATCGAGATTCCCACCATCCGCATCGAAGATCCCGAAGACCGCAAAGGCTTCGCGCAGCTCGTGATGGATTCCCACACCTATGACTGGCTGGTCTTCACCAGTCCGAATGGTGTGGAAAAATTCTTCGACATTTTCTACAAGCTGTATGCAGACGCACGCAGCATCGGGGGCGTGAGGATTGCCGCCATCGGACCTGGCACCGCGGAGAAGATCAAGCAGTACCATCTGGCCGTGGATCTGCTGCCGGAGAAGTTCGTGGCGGAAGGACTGGTGAAAGCCTTCAAGGATCAAGAGGTCGAGAACCAGACCATCCTCTGGGTGAAGGCTGAACAGACTCGCGAAATCCTTGGCAATGAACTCACGGGCATGGGCGCCATTGTGGATGAAGCCATCGCTTATCGCACCGTTCCGGAGAATGCGAATCATGAGGCCATCGTGCGCTTCAAGGAAGAAGGTGCGGATGTCATCACCTTCACCAGCAGTTCCACCGTGGAGCATTTCCTGGAACTGGGACTGACACTGCCAGACGGCATCAAGATTGCCAGCATCGGCCCCATCACTTCGGAGACGCTCACCAAGCGCGGCCTGAAGATCGATATTGAAGCCGCGGAACATTCGATTCCCGGCCTCGTGCGCGCAATCCAGGATCATTATGCACAATAGGCGCAGCCTGGAAGCCATAAAGTGCATGTGAAAGCGCTTCAAAGCGTGCCCGAAAGGGGCACGCTGGCGCGATTCTGAAAAAAGTGAGTCCAGATGTCCTGGGCGCTCAGGCTGGTTCGTCATGCCTATGAACGACCGACTGAAACAAACCCTCACCTTTCAGAATCGCAGCCATGAATGCCCAGAACTACACGCTTCCAAAAATTGTCTCGCGTGATGAGTGGCTCGCCGCTCGCAAAGAACTGCTCGCCACGGAGAAGGCGCTGACGAAACAGCGTGACCAGGTGAACAAGGCCCGTCGCACCCTGCCGATGGTGCGAATCGACAAGGACTACACCTTTGAAGGTCCCAAAGGCAAGGTGAAGCTGGCCGACCTGTTCGAGGGCCGCCACCAGCTCATCGTGTATCACTTCATGTTTGAGCCCGGCCACCCACCTCCCGGAAAAACGGAGCCCTACACCGAAGGGTGCTCAGGCTGTTCCTTCATGGCGGACAACATCGGCCATCTCTCCCACTTCCACGCGCGTGACACCACGATCACCCTCATCTCACGTGCGGCGTACTCGAAGATCGCTCCCTTCAAGAAGCGCATGGAGTGGACTCTTCCGTGGTACTCCTCCTTCGGCAGTGACTTCAACTATGACTTCCACGTCACCATCGACCCCAAGGTGGCCCCGGTGGAATACAACTACCAGGACGAAGCCACGCTGAAGCGCAAGGAGGAGGTCTACCATCTGGAAGGTGAACAGCCCGGCGTGAGCGTGTTCCTCCGCGATGACGAAGGGCGCATCTTCCACACCTACTCCACCTTCGGCCGCGGCATGGATCCGCTGGTGGGCATCTATCAATTCCTCGACCTCACTCCGTATGGCCGCGGCGAAGGGTGGGACGGCATGCCGGATCTCGATGGCATCGGTTACTTCTGGACGAAGCACCACGACAAATACGGCGAAGAGGAAGAGACGAAGGAATCCTGCTGCGCCAGCCAAGCCACCAAGAGCTGAGTACACCTGGAAAAACCTCCGCCGGCTCTCATCGATAAAACCTCTCTCCCCCAACTCCGTGACGGCCATGAACCCCACAACACGATACACCCGCATCCTGGTGGGCTACCTCACCATCGGGTTGATCTTTGCCGCCGCTCTCTCAGGCGGCCAGCAAAGCAGACCTCCAACGACATGCCTGTTGCCGGCGTTTGCAAAATTCCCGGAACAAAACTGCCGGCTGTTGTCCTTCCGCAACTGATTCCTTCGTCATCATGACGAAGGCGCGGAAGACTCCCCATTTCATCCCCCAAAGCCCGGTCTAGAGACACCACGCTCGAAGCCCGCCCATTCAAACCAGAACGCGCAACCAAAGAAAAAGGAGAACCTATATGCCAAGCTACATTGATGGATTCGTCATTCCCGTGCCCACCGACAAGATCGATGAGTACATGAAAATCGCCAAGAAGGCCTCCAAGGTCTGGAAGGAACACGGTGCGCTCGAATACTGGGAGTGCGTGGGCGATGACCTGCAGATTGAAGGCATGCCCCCGAACGCCTCCTTTACGAAAATCACCAAAGCCAAACCGAATGAGACCGTGGTCTTTTCCTGGATTCGCTTCAAGTCGCGCAAACACCGTGACCAGGTAAATGCCAAGGTCATGGCGGACCCACGCCTGGCTCCCTTCATGCAGCCTGGCGTGATGCCCTTTGACATGAAGCGCATGACCTACGGTGGCTTCAAGTCCCTTGTGAGCGTCCAGGAGTAACCGCTTTCAAGCTTTTCAGCTCGTTCAAATACCACCATCTCACCATCGCGAAAACACAACTCATGAAAACGACCACGCTAGAGCATTTTCTATTTAATTTGTCGCATATTGAGGAGGATGGTAGAGTGTAGCTCATGAAGAGCTTCAGTCTGGATCTGCGCAAGCGACTGGT